>JAAUSO010000019.1 GCA_012033205.1 Richelia sp. SL_2_1
TCCCCCATCCTCGAAAGTCTCCTCATCCTCTTCCCAAAGGTACTAAGGTAATGGTAATTTTAAATTTATGTATGATACAGATGACGATTACCTACTTGATGTCGAAGCAGAATTAGAAAGCCCTCTAGATAAGATGGAGCCGCTGAGTGCGGATTCAGAAGCGGTAAAACCGAATCCAGAGGTAATGTTAGCGCTGCTCGAAAATCCCCAGCCACAGCAGAGAATGCTGGCGGCTCGTGCTTTTTGCGATATAGAAGATGTTCGTGCTATTCCTCATTTAATTGGCTTATTAACAGATACTTGTCCTTTGGTGCGGGTGAGTGCAGCGTATGGTATTGGACGCAATCCCAGCCCGGATGCAGTTGAACCGTTGATTGAGCAATTGAATCATGATTGGAATGGCTATGTACGAAAAGGTGTCGTTTGGGCATTAGGTAACTGCCGAGATATACGCTGTTTAGCGCCTTTAGCTGATGCTTTAAGAACCGATATTTCCGCTGTGCGATTGTGGGCTGCTAGTTCTTTGGCACAAATGGCAGAAGTCAGTTATCAGGCTGTTGTCGGTGCAATTCCACCTTTAATTGAAGGTTTGGTAAAGGACTCAATGCCAGCAGTACGGAGTAATTGTGCTTGGGCAATTGGACAATTATGCCGCGAACTACCTTCTAATATTGTTTATGCTACTGCCATCGATGCTTTGATTCAAGTTTTTGCTGAAGACGAAGATTTAGGAGTGCGTGAAGATACTAAAGCCGCACTGTTAGGAGTCGGAGATCCTCGTGGAATTCAATTAATCGAAACTCTCGAACAAGAAGGCTGGTTTTAGTTTTAATAATTGAGTATGGGGATATAAAACGGTTGAAAAAGATTCAAGATTCAACTTTTCCCTATGATCAAAAATCTACTAAAATTAGCTAACTCGTCCATACTACTTGAGAACCCTGTCCCCAAAAGCCATCATACTTAGTAACGCGGACATTTCCATTAACTTTAATTTGACAAGCTAAACGGCGATTATTATTAGAAGAATGTGGAGGAAGTCCCAACCTTGTCTTTTCTTTCCAATTAGGTTCTGACACTTCCCCTTGCACTGTAACTGCACAAGTACCGCAAGTGCCAATACCCCTACAGTTAATCATTTTTGAGTTGCCGTTATAAAGGTCAATATCGTTTTCTAGTAAGACTTGACGTAGATTACTACCGGATTCACATTCAAAAGTTTTTCCTTGAGCGGTTATTTTAGGCATTATTACTTCCTTTGACTTTAAGTAATAATAAACCTTAATATAGCAATCCTGTTTGATTTTTAAATAAGTTATAAGGGCTAGTAGTCTGTCCCATTAGTTTTGATAGTTTGTAGTAAGGGCTTTAGCCCTTGATTTGAGGGATAAATCCCTCACTACGAACCCTTCAGAACTTATGGAACAGATCACTAGTAGTCCATTTCATTAAATTTAAATGTTTGTAGTTGGGCTTTAGCCCTCAATTGGAGCGATAAATCGCAACTACAAACCTATCAAAACTAATGAAAAGGACTACTACTAATAAAAACCCGACTTCTGTGATTGTCGTCGAACTCACGTTAACGGAGGTGTCAATATTCCATACATTAAAAAGACGTTGCATTGCAACGTCTCTACATTATTTATTACCTATTTTTTAGTTACAAAATTAGCAAAACTCAATTCATTCACGCGATTCCAGTTATAAAGCTTCTCTCTAAAACCTTGCCATTGTTCGTAAACTTTCTTAAAGGTTGGATCTTTACTAGCGCTTTCTGCTAATTCTTCAATACTAGCTTTTTGTGCTGCTTGTAAGATATCGTCACTGTAGGCAACTAATTTTGTACCGCTCTTAGTTAATTCGGTTAATGCTTGCCCATTCAAAGCTTCATATCTTGCTAACATATCCATATTCGCTTCATAAGCGGCAGTTTGGAAGATTTGCTTGTATTCCTCTGGTAATTTTTGCCAAGCATTACGATTAACTAATACATCTAAACTGGAACCGGGTTCCCACCAACCGGGATAATAATAAAATTGCGCGGCTTTATTTAAACCTAGTTTTTCATCATCGTAAGGGCCAATCCATTCTGCTGCGTCGATGGCACCCCTTTCCAAGGCTAAATAAATTTCTCCTCCGGGTAATACCTGCACGTTAACACCCAAACGGGACATCACTTTCCCACCCAATCCGGGAATCCGCATTTTTAATCCTTTCAAGTCACCAAGGGATTTAATTTCTCGTTTGAACCATCCTCCCATTTGGGTGCCACTATTACCAGCCGGAAAATAAATAATATTAAAATTATCATAAATTTCCTGTATTGCTTTTTGTCCCTCACCGTGGTATAACCAAGCATTTTGTTGCTGTGCAGTTAAACCAAAAGGTACGGAGGTTGCAAAGGCTAAAGCGGGGTTTTTACCGATGTAAAAATAACTTGCTGTATGTCCGCATTGTACCGAACCTGTTTGTACGGCATCAAGCACTTCCGTGGCACCTGCTAATTCTCCAGCGGTAGAAGGAGTAATGATAAAACGTCCGTCAGTCATTTCCTTGACGCGCTTGGCAATTGTCTCCGGACCGCTGTAAATTATTAAAGACTCAGGCCAGCTAGTTGCCATTCTCCAGCGGACATTAGGTAAACTCTTGCCTACCGCAGGCCCCTGATTACTACTACAGGAAACAATAGTCGCAGCAGTTGCGGTTGCGATCGCAGTTTTTTGATGATTTCTCGACGTTTCATATGATTTGTTGTAAAAAAAGCATTCCCAAAGTTGCTGTTGCATTTTAAAACAGTTTTATGGAGAAAATAAGCAATTTTTACACCGATCAAAATAAATGTTACAATTTCCGTTTGTTAGCGAAACCAAAACCTAGCAAACTTAGAAAAGCAAATATCAAACTTGGTTCGGGAACGGTTTTATTTTCATTTAAGTTAGAAGCAATCGGAAGTTGACGAATTGTAAAGGAATCGTAAAAATTGTTTGCTTCTAAATCGTCTGGAATATCTAACGAAAATGTGAAATCCACTGATTCACCGGGCGCTACAGTACCCCCAGACCAGTTAATATTAAAGGAACCATCGGGATTAACTTGGGCGAATTTTGAGGATGTGGGTTGAGCGTTATTAAAAGTGGGAATTGCAAAGCCGGTAGGAACTAAAATTACCGCTGGGGATGCAAAGTTATCTCCACCTAAACCATTATCTAATGAAAACCCAATTGCAATATTAAAGCCGTTCCAAGTTGCCTGAGTACTATTTACAACTTTTTGACTCAGTAAATATTCGGTGGTTCCTTTAGAAGGTTCAACGAATAATGTGGTGTCGATGGGAGCAATTTCGAGGAAGGTTGTGGGTGTACAGGATAAACCGGGAAAGTTGTTGATTTGATTGCCAGTATTATTAGGAAATGGGGTATCTACGGAAGTTTGCACCTGTGGACAAAAGACATCCCCTTGACCTGTGCCTGAAGGTGGGCTGATACTAGTAATGATTCTGGCTTGTACTGTGGTGTTAAGGGCTAGGGAGATGGTTAGGGTTGTGGCTAGAGTGGTTATTATTTTGTTCATTAAATTAGGAAGTTTGTGTTTAAAGTGGGTTTGATTTTCATGGTATTCGCTGGGGTTAGAAATTACTAGTGGTTTTGCTGAGATATTTTTGATTTATTTAACCGCAGAGTACGCAGAGTACGCTGAGGAAGAAAGAAGAGAGAGATGATACAAGAAGCACTTACTCAGGAAAGAGTTAGTACCACCGGAGTTAGTAATTTATATCTCTCCAATTACCTATTACCAATTACCCATTCCCAAATAAATATGATTATTAATCCTGAAGATGTACCAATTCAACAAAGTACAAATTACCCAGATGAATTCAAGTCCATAGTAGCGGGAAGATTTCGTCAGCGGTTAGGAAATTTTGCCGGACTAAATAATTTTGGCGTAAATCTAGTCAAGTTATCTCCTGGAAGCGCTTCAGCATTAAGACATTGGCATTCACATCAAGATGAATTTATTTATATTTTAGAAGGTGAATTGACATTAATTACTGATGCGGCAGAAGAAATTTTAACACCGGGAATGGCTGCTGGATTTCCTGCGAATGCAGCTAATGGACATCATTTAGTTAACCGTTCTAATCAAGTAGGTGTTTATTTAGAAGTGGGAGATAGAACTCCGAATGATACTGTAAATTATCCTGATAATGATTTAATTGCTAAACCATCTGATGATGATAAATCGGTAATTTTTACTCGTAAAGATGATACTAGTTACAAGTAATTATAATTTGGTTAAATTTGGAAAAAATAGTTGTATTGACTTTAATTATCTTGTTCTGATTCACTCTGGTTATTTACTGATAAATCGGTTGATTTATGTTTGTTAGGAGAAAATATAAGCTCTTTTTCTTTATAACGTTGTCTCAAGTATTTTGATGCTATTTTCCATACAATAATACCAACAAGTATGCTTATGGAAAACGAAAACAGAAAATGAGGTAAGTGGAAGTTGATTTTTCCAATAACAGGTAATTGAGTTGATGTATTATTGTCTGTTACAGATCCAGCTTCATAACTGGATGCAAAATTTCCCGCACCAGCAATAGCAATACCTAAACTTGTAATTGTAGTTTGTAATTGCCGTTCTCTATTTGCTTGCTCAATTGCGATTTGCCCTCGGAGTGCGTCAACTACGTTATCAACTAAATCGATACCATGTTGAAAATAGGCTAATTCCGATGTAAGTTGGTCTTTAAAAGAACGACAAGTCCTTTCTCCAAAAAAGCTTAAAAACCCCACACTTTCATTAGGAGAAAAGCTTTTTATCTCTCGTATTTTATCATTATAATTTCGAGTATTATCAACTATTGCATTTTGATACTCTTCTATATCTCTCAAAATATTTGCATATCTTACGGACATTTGAGTCAATTCGATTATATCTTGAGATATTTTTATGAGATTAAAATTGTTTTCTCCTGTTTTTAAAGATGAACTTGTAATCATTCCTTCTAGCTTATTTTCTATTTCTCTATTTTTATCCTTTGCGTCCTTTGAATGTGTTCTTGTTTCTTTATAGGCTTGAACAACTTTAGTTCTAAACAAAAATAAATCTAATAGCTTGCTATAAAATTTTTCTACAATATTTTTTCATCTTTATCTTCGATTAACCAAACGAAAACATGAATATAACTGTCTAATTGTCTAAAAATACCATATTCAAAAACTGGTCTACCGAATAATTTACCGGCTCTATTAAAAGCAGGTTTTCTCAAATTTTTATTTTCTATAAATAAAGCATCTAAGTATTCATCAGCAATATGATTTTTTAACCACTCTAAAGATTTTTTTAGGTCTTTTCCTGTTAATTTCGCTGTAATTAATATTGTCTGACCCAAAAATGGACTATTGTTTTCTTGGGATAAAAATAAACAGTTATGGGGATTTAAATTATATTGTTTTATTTCTTGAATAGTAAATTTTTTATTCTCTAATTCCCGTTTTGGATAAAAACTTAAACCCAATGCATAACTTTCATAAAGCCTTAATGGGTAAATTTCAGCTAGAATATCATTTTCCTCTTTAATTGAAATTGGAAAATAATTTTCAATATCATAACTATCTATTTTTTTATCTATTGGAATATCAATAAATTCTGGTTTGTCTTGCTCGGATAATTTCTGATTAATTAAAAGTTCTCCTGATACTTCCTTATTTTCTTCCTGCAAAAAAGCTTTAAGATTCAACTCGTATGATAATTTTGTTCTAACCATGGAATTACACTTTTCCCATAGCCAATCAGGATTTATATTTTTTTCATCTGCTAATAAATCTTCTAATTTAGGAGCGCGAGAATAGGCAAACAGGTGAATTGTTGGCAAATAAATTTTACAACCCATTTTTAAAATTAAGTGATAGAAGTACAAAGCATCAGATACAATCCTTAACTGAGTTATTTACAGCTTCAGATAGTATCGGAATCAACTTATTATTACTTAATTAGCAATAAGTTATTTGTATATAATTATACGTATACACTAATCGTATAAATATCTTTATAATTCTCTTACTCTGAATAAAATAAATCCTTAACCTTCTACAATATTAGAAGTACGTATATACAAAACTAATTACCGCTGATGACTTATCCTCCCGCACCTTGGACGGTGAAAGTCCACCTAAAGCTGAACTATTGATATATAACCCGTGAAGACGGGTGCCGATTTGTGTAGGAACGACTTATAGTCGCCAGATATGGATAAAATTTTACTTTCCATTTCTTGATTACATCTAACTATTTTCTTACGTTTAAATTCGGATTAATATATATATCTAGCTTGTATTCTTTATCGGAAATTTACACCAAACAAATCATGAAAGTCAAATATCCAATCAACTTACATAAATGTTCGACATTTATATTTGTTTTAGCATTAATGATAATCTATCAAAACTTTACTATCGGTGCTTGGGTTTATTTAGCACTTCACGGAACTTATGGAATATTATGGTTGTTGAAAGACCGAATTTATCCAGATAAACAATGGGAACAAGAAGTTTCACCACTTGCAGGAATTTTTACTTTTATGCTAGTTAATTTATATTGGGTAGCACCATTTATTTTAATTAGTAGTGGTTCGATTCCTCCTTCACCTTTAATCGCGGCGGCAATTTCAATTAATATATTAGGAATATTTCTGCACTACAGTAGCGATGCTCAGAAATATTACACTCTCAAATACAAATCTGGATTGATAACCGAAGGTTTTTTTGCTCGCTGTCGGAATACTAATTATTTAGGAGAAATTTGTATCTATTTTGGTTTTGCTTTATTAGTTCAACATTGGCTACCATTTGCAATTTTAGGATTATTTGCAGCGATTATTTTCGTTCCGAATATGCTTAAAAAAGATAAGTCTTTATCTCGCTATCCTGAGTTTACAGAATATAAAGAAAATTCTGGATTATTATTACCTAAACTTTGGGTAAATCCTTCTCAAAGTGATACTACACAAGTTGGGTGAAGAAGTCGGGTTTTTAGAATAAGTATCTTTATGATTAGAGAAATTTGATAAAAACCCGATTTTTAACCATATTAGTAATACTTGAAAATCTGTTATGAATATAAAAAACAGTTTAAATATTCACGTTTCAGAAACTATAATTCAACGCTTACGACAAACTAAAGAAACTGTATTTACCGATGATTGGAAACAAACAGCAATTCAAGGTAGTCATAATGCTATGAATACAGTTACTGATACAGTACAACAAGCTAAAAGTTATTTACAAAAAAATTTACAACCTTTATCAGTACAAACTGTTGTGACTTCTTCAGTAGCAGATTGGTTTGAACAACATCCAGCATTTTTAAAAGTTATTACATTATTCAATTGGTCAATAAATCACCCTATTATTAGTTTAATTATTATTTTATTTAGCTTAGCTATTTTCTGGAATTTAATCAAAGTTATAGGTCGTTTGATTGAATCGATTAGCTTATCAATATTGCAAATACCTTTAAAATTATTTCAAGCTTTAATTAAATATAGTTGGTTATGGTTAAGTAAATTATTTAGTAATTTTGCAACTAATCAATTTACAGATACAAAAACATTAACTAACACTTTAGAATATAAATTACAAGATAATACTACTTATAAAATAGTTTCTTCTCATTATAAACAACAAAGATTAAACGATATTTCCGCACGATTAGAAGAAATTCACAAAGAACAACAAGAACTTTTACAAGAAGCAGCACATATTTTAGATTCGGAAAGAATAAATAATTCGGTTAATTAACTATTTTTATAAAGACTCAATTTAAACTCGCGATAGACGCATCAAAGATGAATTCAAAAAACATGAAATCTAGAGAATCAGTAAATATTCAAAGAAGCCTTGGTTACTTCCACCAAGACTTCAAATAAATTGATTAAATTAAATATATAAACCCAAATCATTAGCCAAAATTTTTGAACAAACTTACCCAAAGAATTCCAGTTACTCCTATACCAATTAAAAGATTGGTCAAAAATTTACCCAATTCAGTTTGCTCTCCCAATAGCTTATCATCTTTACCCGCTGTCAAAAATAAAGACCAAGCTTGATTTACATTAATCGCTGCAAAATTGTTAAAATCTGGTCGAAAAACAACCGAACCAAGTAAATCTTTTCTAGGAAAATCAAAATCAGTTTTCATCGTTAGTTATCCTCTATTTTTATCTATTTATTAACTACAATTATTACAAATTAGTTAACCATCCAATAAAGCTCTGTCCGCTTAAAAGCTCCACCGCAATCATTGAAATAAAGCCAATCATTGCAAGACGACCATTCAGCTTCTCTGCATATTCAGTAAAACCGACTCTTGATGTCTCGTCAACATAAACTTTTGGTTCAACCGCAAAATTATTCAGTTGACCTAGTTCGTTACTGGTAAAACCTCTACTCATCATGTCTTTATCCTTTATTTGCGTTTCTTATTAAGTAATGTAACAGAATGTAAATATTTATTAAAAGCTGTAACAACCGTACATAGTTGTAGGGAATACCGAAATTATGAATGTGGTACGTGAAGCTCTATTTAGACAAACATCTAATTTTGCTGTCTGTTAAATATTAGAAATATTTAAATAAGTAAATACTTCTTTTTTGAGTTCAGCAATGATTTTTTTTTATAATTATGGTGATTGTATGAAGATTTTGGGAACCCTAAATATTAGAGCTTTTTATGTAGTAAATTTTTGTTTTGTCTAAAACAAGGTTAAGAAATAAAAGTTAAACTATTTTACTTTTATTTACATCTCTTTTTTTTCGTTTTTTAAACTTAGAAAATTTTAATGATATTAGAGATGACAACCGAGTTGCAGGTAAAACAAATAATTAATTGTTCCTGGTGTTCCCAGTTTTGAGGTAGTTAGCTGATGAGTAGCATTAATGTTGAAAAATTTTTAACTCAAAAAGATATTACTTACCTGATAAAAAATATTCTTGCAAGCGAAAAAACACCTTTGTATATCATGAATAGCGATGGTAAAGTTATTCACGGTGAATATCAAAAGGAATTAATCGAAAAATATCCGGTTGAATTATCCGATAAAATATTTGCTTGGGTAGTTGGTGATTGTAGAGCTTTAGTAGTTTCTCAACTGCTTTCTTTTTTGATTAAACAAGAGTTGGAAAAAAAAATGTTAGCGAAGGAGTTATTAGAAAGATATGAAGAAATTGATTTATTTGATGAACTATCTACACAGATTACGAATAGTTTAAATTTAAATCAAATTGCTCAATTAGTCTTAGAAAGAATTAGCACAATAATTGAATGTAATATTGGTGTTTTTTTGTTATTAGAACCTCAAAGTGATCAACTTCAACCTCTGTTTAAATTTGGTGATATTAGCTGTTTTCAATTTCCCAGAAAATTAGGTGAAGGTATGATCGGTGAGATAATTAAAAGAGGTAAAGGAGAGATAATCAACAATCTTTGTGACAGTTTAATATGCCCTACAATGATAAACCAATTAATTCATTAATTTGCGTTCCTTTGAAGAATAAAGAGGAAGTAATTGCAGCGATTGCTGTTGGTAGTCAAGCAAGAATTAACTATACCACAGAAGATTTAAAAGTCCTTAATATTTTTGCCGTTCAAGCGGCGCTCGCCATTGAAAAAGCGCTACTATACGAACAAAGTTTAAATGCTGCGAAATCCGCTCAAAAACAAGCTAAAGAGTTACAACAAACCTTAGATAAATTGCAGCAAACCCAAGCTCAATTAGTACACAGTGAAAAAATGTCTAGCTTGGGACAAATGGTAGCTGGAATTGCTCACGAAATCAATAATCCAGTCAATTTTATTAAAGGTAATATTAGTTATGGCTTTAATTATGCTCAAGATTTAATTGATTTGATAAGTCTATATCAAGAAAATTATCCGCAACCAATAACAGAGATTGAAGAGAAAATTGAGGATATAAATTTGAATTTTATTAAGCAAGATTTTGTACAATTATTTAATTCTATGAAAGTAGGAGTTAACAGAATTAAAGATATTGTGCGTTCTTTAGGAATTTTCTCTCACCTTGATAAAGCGGAAATAAAACCCGTTGATATTCATGAAGGTATTGATGGAACTTTGTTGATTTTGCGTCATCGTTTGGATGGAAATGAAAAACGAAAATCTATCGAGATAGTTAAAGAATATGGTGAAATACCTTTAGTAAGTTGTTATGCAGGACAGTTAAATCAAGTATTTATGAATATTATTAGCAACGCGATAGATGCTTTACAAGAAAAGGGAAATTTGATTTTAATTCGCACTCAAATGATTGAGAATAACTGGGTAAATATTTCTATTATAGATAATGGTCCAGGGATTGCAGAAGATATTCAAAAAAAGCTATATGACCCATTTTTTACGACAAAAGAAGTTGGGAAAGGAACGGGTTTGGGTATGGCAATTAGCTATCAAATTATCGTAGAAAAGCATGGTGGAGTTATCAAATGTCTATCGGAGTTAGGCAAGGGAACAGAATTTTATATTCAGATACCGATTGAACCAAATCAAGAGAATTTATCTAAACATTCGGAAATATAAAAATATTTTTTCATATTTTATTGTTATTTTGGTAAAGATAATGGGAAAACTATTAATAAGTCATTTTATTGGTACCAAAATTATGAAATTAAATAGTTTATTTAACCCAAAATCTATCTATAGCTTCAACTATAAATTATTCAAAAATCTGAAAATAAATCGAAAAATTTATCTGGGATATGCTATTGCTTTTGGGATTTCTGTATTCGGAACTGTCTTAGGAGTAACAATTGGGAATCAATGGGAAAAACAAGCTTTAGAGCAAGAAGAATACGCTTTAATTAATACTAATTCTCTTCATCGTTTGCAAACAGCAATTTTACAAGTAAGAACCCATCAACAACAGTTAATTCCGTTAAGCAAGCAGCCAGAAAAATTTGAAGAAGAATATGCTCATATTATAAAACATTTAGAAACTATTCAAAAAGGTTGGTCAGAAATTAAGTTGATTAAAGCACAAGAAAACTATTACTCACAACAAGAAATATCAAAATTAAAAAAATTTATCCAATCCTATGAAGGAGTATCAGGAAAATATTTACAATCATTAAATCAACTAGTAAACAAAAATCAAATTACTAACTTAGATTCCGCAGAAAAAATTACAACTGCTCAAACTCAACTTTTAGAATTTACTAATAGTGATGTAGCAATTAGATTCGATGAAATTTCCGAGAGTTTAACTGAAATAATCAATATTTTTTATAAGCAAATCACGCAAGCAAAAGAAAACTTAAATCAAGCAATTTTATTTCGTAATTGGATTATCTTTAGCAGTCTTTTCATATCTATTCTTCTAACAATTTTCTTAGCTAGAAAAATTAGTTGGGCAATATCCTCTCCGATTATTGAACTAACCAATGTTGCGAAAAAAGTCACCCAATCAGAAAATTTTGACTTACAAGTTCCGATTACCACAGAAGATGAAATTGGTATTTTAGCATTTTCTTTTAACCATCTGATTAATCGAGTCAAGCAACTTTTAAAAGAACAAACAGCAAATACAGCACATTTAAATGCAATTATTGATAACCTTGCAGATGGTTTATTAGTCAGCGATATTAACGGTAAAATAATTAATTACAATCCTGCTATTACTAAAATGTTAGGTTTTGGGGATGTAGATATGAAAGGAATCTACTGTCAAGAATTTCTTCCTGAAGTTATAGAATTGGTAAATAATAGTCAGCAAAACCCTACAGCAGTTTTTACAAAAGAATTACAACTAAATAAAAAGCAAATTGCTAAAGCATCTGTCACCGCAATTTTAGAAACTAATTGTAACGAGTCTTATTGTAAATCTTTCGGTTCAATTATTCTCGTCAGAGATATTACTCAAGAAAAAGAAATTGATGCAATGAAGACAGATTTTATTTCTACAGTTTCTCACGAGTTACGAACTCCTTTAACTTCTGTATTAGGATTTGCATCTATCATTCAAGAAAAACTAGAAGAAGAAGTCTTTCCTTTACTACCTGTGGAAAATCGTAAAACTAACAAAACTATCAGAAGAGTAAAAGACAATATTAATATTATTATCTCCGAAGCCGAGCGTCTGACTGCTTTAATCAACGATGTACTAGATATTGCTAAAATGGAAGCAGGAAAGCTTGATTGGAAGCAAGAAGCAATAAGTATTGACAAATTAATTGAGCGTTCTTTAGCTGCTATATCCGCTTTATTTACAACCAAAAATTTAGAGTTAATCACAAATATTGAACCAGAATTACCGCAAATTATTGGCGATGAAAATCGTCTGATACAAGTTTTAATTAATCTCATATCAAATGCTATTAAATTTACTCATGAAGGTTCTATTACCTGTAGTGCTAAACTAATTAATCATAATATTGTTATCAGTATAATTGATACGGGTAATGGTATAGCATTAGAAGATCAAACAAAAGTATTTGATAAATTCAAACAAGTAGGAGAAACCCTCACCGACAAACCCCAAGGTACGGGTTTAGGATTACCAATTTGCAAACAAATTATTGAACATCATGGTGGGAATATTTGGGTAGAAAGTGAATTAGGGAAAGGTAGTACTTTTGCATTTTCTATCCCAATTCAAATTAATGTCATTAACCAATTTGAACAGATTGTCAATTTAAATACTATTGTTCAACAGTTACAAGAACATTCTACTAATAATAATCTAACTTGTGACCGTCAAAAAACTATTTTAGTAGTTGATGACGATGCAAATATCCGTGAATTACTCAGACAATCTTTACAAAATCAAGGTTATGCAGTTAGAGAAGCGACAGATGGGTTAGATGCAATTTATCAAATTAAAGCTGATAAACCAGATTTAATTATACTTGATGTTATGATGCCTCAAATTAATGGCTTTGATACCGCTGCAATTATCAAAAATGACCCTACTAAAATGGATATTCCCATTATTATGTTATCTATATTTGAAGATAAAGAACGAGGGTATCGATTGGGTATTGATAGATATATGACCAAACCAATTGATAATAATAAGTTAATGAAAGAAATTGGCTTATTACTATCTCAAGGTACATCAGCTAAAAAAGTTTTAGTAGTAGATACAACTGCTTCAACTTTATTAACTTTATCTCAAATTCTCAAAACCCAAGGTTACAATGTTGTAGAAGCATCTAATGGTGAAGAATGTATAGAAAAGGCTTTATCTCTCCAACCTGACATGATTATTGTTGATTCCGTTTTATCACAAGAACACGATTTAGTTAAAACATTACGCTTTGAAAAAGGTTTAGAAAATTTATTTTTTATTTTATTAGGTGATACTGATAAATCATAATTTTAGATTTTCTAGTTATATCATTTCCGGTTAAATACTTGTAATCAAGGGAATAGGGAATAGGGAATAATAACTAATCATTCGGACTTGATATCATAGTTTAAATAAATCAAAATAACAGGTATTTATGGAAAAGCAAATTTTAATTGTCGATGACGAAGCAAATATTCGCATCTTAATGGAACAAGTCTTA
Organism: Richelia sp. SL_2_1; assembly: GCA_012033205.1. Lineage (GTDB taxonomy): Bacteria > Cyanobacteriota > Cyanobacteriia > Cyanobacteriales > Nostocaceae > Rivularia. The sequence continues at coordinate 13,590 of JAAUSO010000019.1, forward strand.
GAAAAATTAGAAGATGAAGGTGTTGAATTACTTATTGCAGAAAATGGACAAGAAGCTTTAGAAATAATTGAAAATCAGAAACCTGATTTAGTTTTTCTAGATGTGATGATGCCGAAAATGAATGGTTTAGATGTATGTCGGGCTGTAAAAAAAGAATTACAAATTCCAGATATTTATATTATTATTTTGACAGCTAAAGGGCAAGAAAATGATAAAGAAAAAGGCTTAGAAGTTGGTGCTGATTTGTATATGACTAAACCTTTTCGTCCCAAAGCAATTTTAGAAAAGTCACGGGAAGTATTAGGAATTTAACTGTTAAAACGTTGTGGAGAAAATTGACAAATAATATCATCTTCATTGCCAGCCAAATAATTAGCGAAACGTCGCGCTAATGGTGGAATAATTACTAAAGGATTGCTGAAACCAGAAAAAATATGAATATTATGATGATGAGGATTATTTTGAGGAACAATACCAATCAAAGGTAAGTTATCTTTACTAAAAGTTACTAAACAATGATTCCAAATTCCCGATATATTTTCTAATATAGGTAATACGTTACCGATATTTTCTCGTAATACTGCTTCACTTTTTGTAGAATCTACATCAGCATCAGGGTTTGGATTAATATAGCTAATTTGTCCTAATCGTAAACTACCATCTTGAAATTGAACTGCACCTACGTCTAAAATCCAACCAAGTTGATGATTACTTTCATTCCATAATTTATCATCTTTAGTAGAGTCAGCTTCTAGTTGAAAACGTTGAAGTTTTGCTGGCATAATTAATGTATGTAAATGTAAATCTATGGGTGCAGTTTCGATTATTTCCGCATGGGTAAAATACAGTTGGATGGGAATACCAGATGTTTGAAGTAACTGTCTGCTAAATCCACCCGCACAAACAACAATATTTTTACAATGAAAGGTATCGGTATTTGTTTTAACTGATAAATTATTTTGCTCTATCTCTAAAACTTTGCTAATTTGCATTTTACCCCCAGCCAGCAAAAATGCTTTGATATAAGCTTGTGTTGTTTTTTCTGGATGAATATGTCCGTGTTTTACAGTTAAAGCACCAGATATTGCTGCTCTATTTAATAAAGGTTCCAATTCACAAGCTTGATTAATATTGAGTAATTCTGGAGGTGTTCCAAAATCTTGGTAAGATGCAGCAATTTCCTCTGGATTACTATCTTGAGGAATAGTTAATAATAAATCTAATTCGCGAAATTGAATATCAGTATTTAATTCTTGAGATAATGTTTGATAAAGTTTTTTTGATTCATTACATAATTGACGAGTTAAAGGATTTGTCCCGCTCCAAAAAGCCAAACCACCGTAACTATAGCGAGTAGCATTTTCCGGCGTAGTATGTTGTTCTAATAAGAGTACCGAAAAGCCTTTTGTCACTAATTCGTAACTAAGTGCAGCACCAGCAATTCCAGCACCGATAATAATAATATCGTAGGTTTTCATAGGAAAATAGGAAGTAGCGAATAGGGAGTAGGAAAAAAATCATAGAAGTCGGGTTTTTACAATCTTATATAGATAAAACCAGAAAGTAGTCATCAAAACCCAACTTCTTACTCCACGACAATAATCATAGAAGTCGGGTTTTTAGATATTCTATCGGTAACACCAGAAAGTAGTCATCAAAACCCGACTTCTTACCCCACAACTTATAACCACAATCAATATTTATCGCAGCGTCACACACCTTACAAGATAAAATATTTAGTTCGTAGTAAGGAATTTATTCCTTACAAAAAGCGATAAATAGCTTGCTACAAATTCACATTAATTAGTTAGGAATAACATGACATCACCTTCTTTAACAATATAATTTTTTCCTTCAGCACGAACTAAACCTTTTTCTTTTGCAGAAGCGAGGGAACCAGAGGAAACTAAATCATTGTAACTAACAGTTTCTGCACGAATAAATCCTTTTTCAAAATCAGAATGAATTACACCTGCTGCTTGCGGTGCTGACATTCCAGCTTTAATTGTCCAAGCACGGGTTTCTTTTTCACCTGATGTAAAATAAGTCCGCAAACCTAATAAATCATAAGTAGCGCGAATCAAAGATTTCAAACCACCTTCTTTGACACCCAAAGATTCGAGAAAATCAAGTCTTTCTTCGTCCGATAATTCCACTAATTCCGATTCTACCTGTGCGGAAACTATGACTACCTGAGCATTTTCTTGAGATGCAATTTTTCGGACTTCTTCGACGTATTCATTCCCAGTTGCCAAATCATCTTCGGAAACATTCGCAGCGTAAATAATCGATTTAGCACTCAGCAGTGTCAAAGGTTTAATTATTTCTGCTTCTTCTTCATTCAACTCGATTTGACGAACCGATTTACCTTCATTTAACTCAGCTGCAACCTTTTCCAACACCGACATTTCATATTGAGCTTCTTTATTCGCTCGCGCTTGTTTGCGAGTCCGATCCATACGACGCTCAACTTGCGTTAAATCTGCTAAAATTAACTCCAAATTAATGACTTCAATATCTCTAGCGGGTCCAACGGAACCAGAAACATGAATTACATCATCATTATCAAAACAACGTACCACATGAACGATCGCATCAGTTTCCCGGATATTGGATAAAAACTGGTTTCCTAATCCCTCACCCTTACTAGCACCCTTAACCAAACCAGCAATATCTACGAATTCTACCCGTGCTGGAACAATTTGCTTTGCAGAGGAAATTTTCGCTAAAACTTCTAACCGTTCATCTGGTACCGATACAATACCGACATTCGGCTCAATGGTACAAAAAGGAAAATTCGCAGCTTCAGCCTTAGCATTAGCCACCACAGCATTGAATAAAGTAGATTTTCCCACATTCGGCAGTCCGACAATCCCGGCTCTTAGCATTTTTGATTTTAGATTTTGGATTTATAACTCACAGGTTATCTTAAATCCAACAGCAATTTGTTTCAATTATATTTGGGTATTGAGCCGAAGGGCAGTCATTCAACTTTTCACCTCAGAGCAAAGGATTGGGTAGACTATGAAGAAGGTAAAAGACCATTTAAGTCATCTGGTAGAATAAACTTCCTTCGATTTTGTCCCAAACTAGACCGTCGATCATTAGTTAATCTCAAATATGAATCCCATAATAGTAATTGGTGGTGGACTCGCTGGAACCGAAGCAGCATGGCAAATAGCCAACGCTGGAGTTCCAGTAATTTTTTATGAAATGCGTCCGCAACGCTTTGGAGGAGCGCATCATACGGAGCATTTAGCCGAGTTAGTCTGTAGCAATTCCTTTGGAGCAATGGCAACTGATAGAGCCTCTGGTTTGCTGCACGAAGAATTACGCCGTCTCGGTTCTATCGTGATTTCTAAAGCCGATGAGCATCAAGTTCCCGCTGGTGGAGCCTTAGCGGTTGATAGGGGTGTGTTTAGTCAAGATTTGACACAAACTCTTAGCAGTCATCCTTTAATTGACTTTCGCCGGGAAGAATTACGCGAAATTCCCGAAGGTATTGTAGTCTTAGCAACCGGACCTTTAACGAGTCCCGATTTAGCAGCAGATTTGAGTCGCTTTACGGGAATGGAATATCTCAGCTTTTTTGATGCTGCCAGTCCCATAGTTGTGGGAGAATCGATTAATTATGACATTGCTTTCATGGCATCTCGTTATGACAAAGGTGAAGCAGCTTACCTCAATTGTCCCATGAATAAACAGCAATATCTGCGATTTTGGTCAGAATTGCGCCAAGCTGAACAAATTGAATTAAAAGGCTTTGAACGAGAAAACGCCAAATTTTTTGAAGCTTGTTTACCCATTGAAGAACAAGCGCAACGGGGAGAAGATACAATGCGTTATGGTCCCCTCAAACCAGTAGGTTTGACTCCTCCTTCAACTGCGGGGTGGAGTAATGATTCTCCTGACAAACCAACTCCAGAAGGAGAAGAAATTAAAAAGCAACGTCCTTACGCAATCGTTCAGTTACGTCAAGAAGACAAAGCTGGCAAACTCTGGAATATGGTTGGATTTCAAACAAACCTGCGTTGGGGAGAACAAAAGCGGATATTCCAGATGATACCCGGTTTAGAAAATGCCGAATTTGTAAGATTGGGAGTAATGCATCGTAATACCTTTATTAATGCACCCCAATTAATGATTCCCACACTGCAATTTAAATCACGTTCCACCTTACTAGCTGCCGGACAGATTATTGGTACCGAAGGATACAGTGCTGCATCCGCCGGAGGTTGGTTAGCGGGAACAAACGCCGCCCGCATAGCTTTAGGGAAAGAACCCCTAACCATGCCCAACACAACCATGATGGGAGCGCTATTTGACTTCATTAGTTCTGCTTCCCCCAAACACTTCCAACCAATGCCCCCAAACTTCGGTATTTTGCCAGACTTAGGAGTAAAAATAAAAAACAAACCCGAACGTTATGGAAAATATCGTGATCGCGCTTTGGAGCAGTTAGCAGGGATAGAGTTAGGAGTGAGGAGTTAGGAGTTAGCAGTTAGCAGTTAGTTGACAGTTCTTATTTATTTCTTCCCATCCCCCCATACCCAATATTCAACACCTAAATTAAATGAACGAATCCGAACGCTATTTGTTTGATTTACAAGGATTTTTAGTTGTTGAAGATGTGCTTCGCAACGAAGAAATTGCTGCTTTGAACAAATTGGTAGACAAGCAAGTTGCGATCGCAAATCAACCGCAAGCAGCTAAATTAAGGTTTGATAGTTTGCTTACGTGGGGGAAACCTTTCCGCAGTTTGATCGATAACCCCCGAATAACTCCTTATTTATCTGAGTTATTAGGAGGAAAGTTTCGTTTAGACCACGATTATCTTCATATTATTCGTCAAGGTGTTGGTCCCATTGGCTGTTATTTGCACGGTGGCGGAACTCCCTACGATCCAACCCAGTATTACACGTTCCGCAATGGTAGAATATACAATGGTTTGCTAGCGGTTGCTTACGAATTAAATGATGTACATCCCGGTGATGGGGGATTTGCTTGTATTCCCGGTAGTCACAAAAGTAATTTACCTTGTCCCCAATCATGGCTTAATCTAGAATTGCCCAAAAGTTGCATCAAATCAGTTACCGTTAAAGCTGGAAGCGCCATTATATTTACTGAAGCCTTAACTCACGGAACTCTTCCTTGGCAAGGAAAAAATGAGCGTAGAACATTATTTTACAAATATTCTCCTCATTCATATGCATGGTTGAGAAATTACTATAATCCCGATGAATTTGCTGATTTAACTCCATTGCAAAAAGAAATTCTCAAAACACCCGGAGTTTATCCTTGAAAAGACTTTTAGAAGTCGGGTTTTTAGGTTAAATATCTCTTAGAAAAAACAATTATGGTAAAAACCCGACTTCTCATCCCCACGAATCACCAGAATCAGAAGTCGGGTTTTTAGGTTAAATATCTCTTAGAAAAAACAATTATGGTAAAAACCCGACTTCTTACCCCATTTTCTGATCAAATTAAACTTCCGGTTCTATTCCCAAAGCACGCAATTGAGCAGCCAAACGTTCGGCTCTTTGATGTTCCTGCTCGGCTCTTTGATGTTCCTGCTCGGCTCTTTCCTCACCAGTTAATAACAAGTTACCTTGTAAATTCCACCAACGTAGCCAAGGTAATTCTAAATTTTGATATAGTCCTTGCCAAATACCTAACTCAACTCCTAAAGAAGCTATGGAAAAATGTCCCCGCTCGTTTGCTGCTAATAACTGATATTGTCCTTCAATCAGATGATAAACTTCGATACTCGCTTTCTTTACTTCATAAATGCCGTAGAAAGCCGGACGAATTACCTGCTCGTAAATCCAAAATTTTCCCATCCAAGGAGTTTTATCGCGTTCTTCTTCACCATTACCGGAGACGAATTCTAATGCAATCAATGGGGCAATATGTTCTCTCCATAGCACGTAGGAACGTCGTATTTGTCCATCAAGAGTAGGTGGTACATTTGGCACATAAAACCAATCAGGAGCTTCTGCACCTCTTTCTGGGGGGTCAGTAATACGCCAATATATTCCACTATCTTGACCAATACAATACTGACCATCAGGATGGCGTTGTTGTAATATTGGTTGAATAGAATCCGTCAGTAGAATGCTTTGAGGATGTTCTTGAAAGTTTTTCACAAAGGTTCCGTCAGACTCTGGCAGTTGGGTATGGTCTGGGAAAGGTGTTAAATCGGTGATGGGATTAATTGCAGAGGTCATAGAAACTACCTTTGCACAATAATATAATAAAGGTTGTTTTTAGTTTAGCAAGGAATGTTAGAGGTTAAAGGTCAAAGGTTAGAGGTTAAAGGTTAAAGGTTAAAGGTTAAAGGTCAAAGGTTAGAGGTTAAAGGTTAAAGGTTAAAGGTTAAAGGTTAAAGGTTAAAGGTCTGCATTTAAGGTTATAAATTGGTAATAAACAACTGTCAACTGTCAACTGTCAACTGTTAACTGTCAACTGTCAACTGTTAACTAACTCCTCACTCCTAGTAAGATATTTTTCCATTGCGTAATTAATGAAATTTTCTCCTCTGCACTCTACTTGTTGTTTCTTGATGATAGAGAAACCCATACGCTGAAAAAACGGTTTTGCGGTAATACTGGCTTCGGTATATAAACGATATATTTCTAATTCGTCAGCCTTTGCTTCAATTGCACGGTAAATTTTACGACCTACACCCATTCGCTGATAATCTTTATGACAGTAAAAACAATCTATATGTCCATCAGCTTCTAGTTCGCCAAAACCTGCAATTGTACCGTTATCATCGGCTACATAAGTGAACTTTTGCGAACAAACATTTATCCAATCTCGAAAATAAATATCATCTGGAGCCCATGCTTTCACCTGCAAAAGTGAGTAGTGGCTAATATTAATTTCACGTACTGTTTGATGAAATAATCTGGCAATCTGCTCGGCATCTTGTTGATTAAATAATCGTATTTTTATTGAGTTTGGGGATTGTTTATCAGTCATGAGGAACAGTTGACAGTTGACAGTTACCCATTGTAAATTACCAATTACCTATTATCAATTACCAATTACCAATTACCCAAAGAAAAAATCCCACACAACTTTAAATTGATAGGGATTTATATGTATAAATATGGCAATATTTTTGCAATATTTTTGTAAAAATATCAGTTATTTACAGAGTGCCATCTTATGTATTGTATTTCTGCCCAAGCTTGATTTTGGTGAAAAATTTGGGCAATTTTTGACCATGTTGTCCGTGAAGTATTAGCAAGATCATATTTTTTTAAATCGCCAAATTTGCAGAACATTTTATATGACCAAGTTGGCTCGTATCCCATGAATCTTGCTATTCCAATCCAGTCTGCTAATGAAAATAATGAAATGTCAATTTCGGATTTATTCTTCAAGTCATCGGAACTGATAGTCTTAGCTAATAACATGGCATTCCTATTAAAAAATAATTGTCTACAAACAACCAGAACTGCATAGAAGTAGGATTACTTTTTTGGTTGCGAAAAATAAAATCCACCTCGGTTTTCACATATTTATATTGAAATGTCAAGTAAATTTAAATGCAATTTTTGCATAATATTATTTTTTTAATATATTTTGTTAATACAATTCCCGATAAATTGAGGACATATCTGGGGAATCCGCGACTTCCGGAGTTTTGTTTAATCCCAATTGTCTTGATATACTTCCCCGTGGTAATTTTGGCATTGATTCAGAGTGTCTATTGATGGCTATTAAACCGTTAAAAAAATCAACTCGATTTTTGTGATAATAAAAAAGCCAGCTTTACTACAGCTAGCTTTCAACGATTAATTCAAATATCTAAGGGTATTGTAACAATGACTAACTCACAACCGGAAGATTTAACAACAAGAGTCGCGACTATCGAGGAACAGCTAAACCACATTATTGATGAACTAGATTTAATCGGCACTATTCAAAACGGTGTTAGACTTGAGGTACGCGCTACTTCTCAATCAACAGCGAGACTTGAACGAACAGTAAGACAACTTGCCGAAATATCAGCACGAACACAAGCTGTAGTTGTACGACAACAGGAAACAATCAACCAACAGCAAGAAAACATTGAACGAATTTTAACTTATTTAGAAAATCCCAACCGTGGAGATACAATGCCAAATTAACCAATACTACGCATTCGACCATACTACAATTATTAATTACACACCCACTATCATTCGCTAACGGTGGGTTTTGATTTTTTGATTTTTTTTGGGAATAATCAACATGGTATTGCAGCCCAAAATACAGTTAATCAGAAAATATGAGAGCATTATTTCCCCAACATCAGAAAATCTACCTCCGATTGCATATTGTATTTTGTGGCTTTTTATGCATATTATTAGTCTTAACTCCAGTATTCTCGGTTCGCGCTCAGGGAAGCTCAAAGCAAACCATTGACCAACTTAAGCAGCAGCGACAACAGATTCAGCAAACTCATCAAAATACCGTTGAAGAAAAAAATCGTTTAAATAGTTTGCAGCAAGAAGCCGAAAAACGTCTTGGTGGTTTGCAGGAGAATTTACGAACAACTGATAGTCAAATTCAAGACACCGAAAAGCGTTTGGAAATCGCAACTCAACGTCTCCAACAACTGCAAGCAGATTTAGCCACAGCAGAAGTATCCTACGCACAACGTCAAACATCAACCGTTGCTAGACTCAAATTTTTGCAACGTTCTACGACTAGTCAAGGGTGGGCTGTTTTACTACAAAGTCGTAATTTAAATGATTTTCTCAGTCGTCGTCGTAATTTAAAGTTAATTTATCAAGCCGATCAAAAAGTTTTGGCAGAATTAACCCAGGAAGCTAATCGAATAATCCAACAAAAAACCGATATAGAAGGTAAAAAGAACGAAATTGCTTTGATTAGGCAGCAATTACTAGTACAGAAAGCCGATTATCAAGGTCAATCAGAATTACAAACCGAATTAGTACAGCGTTTAAATAGCGATCGCCTGGCATTAGATGCAGCTAGAATCCAATTAGAGAAAGATTCGCAATCCATCGCAATCTTGATTAATCAAAAAGTTGCAGAACAACAAGCCAGAATTGCAGCAGCTAAAGCTCGTAGTCAACAGCGAGACTTCGTAAGTGGAAGTGGTATCATGGCGTTGCCCAGCGACGGTTACATCAGTAGTCCTTACGGTTGGCGCGCGCATCCACTTCTCGGCTATCGTCGCTTGCATACAGGCATGGATTTTGCTGCTGGTTATGGTAGTACAATTCGCGCCGCCGATTCGGGAACTGTGATCTATTCGGGTTGGTACGGTGGTTATGGCAAAGCTGTAATTATCAACCACGGAAAAGGTATTACCACACTTTACGCACACTCTAGTCAATTATACGTACAAGTCGGAGAAAGCGTTAAACGAGGACAAGCTATATCCGCAGTCGGTTCTACAGGGTTATCAACAGGTCCCCATTTACACTTTGAAGTCAGGAAAGACGGCAATCCATTAAATCCCGCAGATTATCTTTAATCAAGTTAGGAGTGAAGCGCGCAGTGTGTCCGTCAGGACATGGAGTTAGTTGACAGTTGATAGTGTTTAATTAATCAAGGCATAAAACTGATGTAGTCAAGAAAGCAAATAAAAGGTATACTCATATTGCGAGGGCGCGTAGCTCAGTGGATAGAGCGGCAGATTCCGGTTCTGTAGGTCGGGGGTTCAAATCCCTCCGCGCTCGTTTTTAATAATTAATAATATTCCTTTGATTAAAAATTAGCTAAAGTCTTAATGATTTGCTAGTGTTAATAGATCGACGGTTTATATATATATATCCATCCATCCATATTTCCATCATCTACACGAGTTATACAGCCGAGAATCAGGAATGATTAATCACAAACAAATTTTAAAATTACTAATATCATCTGCATATCTGCTAGTATCTCACGGAAGTAAAGACCCACGTCCCCAAGTAGCGATGGAAGAATTAGCGCGAAATTTGCAAGATAAGTTAGCTAACTCGAATAGTCAACCAGGATATGTTACTCCTTTTCCGCTGAAAGATTACCGAAAAAAAACCGCAGAGACAAGGCAGTGCGTTGCGGAGGCTCCCTCCGTTGTAGCAACTGCCGCGCAGAGAACACAGAGGAAAGAGATCAAGAGAGAAGGCTAATTTTAGGGCGGGAAGGGAGTAAGTATATCGGTACGGCTTACTTAGAATTACATCCCCAACCGCTACACCAACAAATCATCGATTTTAGTAGAAAACTTATTGCTGACGGATGTCGTCATTTAAAGATAATACCTTTATTTTTACTGCCAGGAATTCACGTTACCGAAGATATTCCAAGTGAAGTAGAGTTAGCTAAACTTGCTCTGGGAGAAGATATTTTCATTGAGTTACAACCATACTTAGGTTCTGAGAAAGGTTTGCAAAAATTGCTAACCAAAAAAATAAATTCGTCGGTAGATGGCAGAATCATTGTAGCCCACGGTAGCCGTCGCATCCAAGCAAATAACATCATTGAAGCAATGGCAATTTCTGTAAATGCAGTTGCTGCTTATTGGGCTGTTTCTCCAAGTTTACAAGATATCGTTGCTCAGTTAGTAGCTGATGGGAAGAAAAGAATAGAAATTATACCTTATTTTTTATTTGCAGGTGGTATTACGGATGCCATTGTGGAATCTATAGAAGATTTAAAATTACACTTTCCTGGAGTAAGTTTTCAATTATACGAACCTTTAGGAGCAAACGGAGAATTAATTGATTTGATTTGGGATTTAATGCAAAAATGAACCGGGAAAATATGCAAAATGCTGCGGGTAAAGTATATTTAGTAGGTGCTGGACCCGGAGACCCTGGATTGATGACTATCAAGGGAAAAGCCTTATTAGAAACTGCGGATGTGGTAATATATGATGCTTTAGTAAGTCCGTCTATTCTCGTAATGATTAATCCCCGTGCGGAAAAAATTAATGCTGGTAAGCGACGGGGAAGGCATTCTTTATTACAAGATAAAACAACCGAGTTATTGATTCAGAAAGCCCAAGATAATGCTATAGTAGTGCGGCTCAAAGGAGGCGACCCCTTTGTTTTTGGTCGTGGTGGTGAAGAAATGCAAGATTTAATTAACGCTGGGGTTTCAGTAGAAGTAGTGCCGGGAATTACAGCCGGAATCGCTGCTCCCGCCTATGCAGGTATCCCCTTAACCCATCGTCTTTATAGCTCTTCGGTGACATTTGTTACTGGACACGAATCAATCGGTAAGTATCGTCCCGCAGTTGATTGGTTAGCGATCGCTAAAGGTTCGGAGACAATTGTAATTTACATGGGAATTCACAATTTAGCTTATATAGTCGAAGAATTATTAAAAGCGGGATTGAGTGCAGATACTCCCATTGGTTTAATTCGTTGGGGAACTCGTCCTGAGCAGGAAGAATTAATTGGTAAATTAGAGACAATTGTGGAAGAAGTGGAAAAAAGCGGGTTTGAAGCACCAGCGATTGTTGTCATTGGTGCGGTAGTGAATTTGCACTCGGTACTTGGACATGGGAGGGTTGAGTCGTCGGTACTCCTGCGCGCAACGGCGGAGCCTACGACGACGGGCGGCGTTCCCCGATCAGTTTCCGAGTAAAGTAATGACCATTTGGATGTTTGCAGATAATTGTTTTTTTGAAGTTTGAGAAAATTTGTTATCTAAAATCCTTCCTTTGCGTTGGTAGTTTAATTTATCCTTGCTTGTGTTTCTTTAATTTTATGTGAGTATCCCTAAGCGACAGAAGTTGGGTTTTGATAATTAAAAACCCACTTCTCTAAATGGGTTTTTAGAAACTACGAATTCACTTTAATTAATCTACCTGATCTGATTTACTATCCATCACAGCAGATACAAAATTTTGGCAAAATACAAATAGAAAATGGTTTATGAAAATTTTTTACCTAAGTCAAGCTTTACCAATTAGACATCTCCGAAAATTAATTATGCGTTACCCAGAACCCTTGTAGAGACGTAGCAATACGCCCCGTCTCTACATCTTTCCGGAGATGTCTATTTATTTTCTCCAACTCGAACAATATATTTAGCAGCCGGGTTGTTGCTGTCAATTTGAGGCACTTTTCCTTGAGCAGCCATTGTTTGATAAACTAAAGCCGCTGTTTCTCCCCGGCTAATAGCTTGATTGGGATTAAGAACGTTAGGATTAGGATAGTTTACTACTATGTTTGATTGAGTTGCTGCTGCAACTTGGGGAACCGCATTTTCAGGAATTTGATCGGCATCTTTATAAGCTTGTTGAACGATAGATGCTGGTGTTAATGGTGCTGTTGCTGTAGTAGTTGGTTGGGAATCAGTTGTCACACTAGGAGTTCTAGCAGCATTAGCTCTTTGAATCAGTAAAGGCTGCATCAAAGAAGTAATCCCGATTGGTAACATCAAAGGCTTTCTTCGTCTGTTAGCTGCTGCTCTTCTTCTCGTATATGGGGGAATAATTGTTACCGGAGAAACTGAAGCCTGATAATTTAAATCCAAACCTCTGGTTAAGGCATTTATTGCTTCTAGTTTACTAACTTCTTGACGGGGACGGAATAAATTTTGATCGCCCGATAAAAACCCTTGTTCTACAGATTCTTCAATTGCTTGACTTGCCCAATAACCTTGAGGAACATCTTTATATACAGAACCGCTTTCAATTTGTTTTTCTCTATCTTGATCAAAAGCTTTACGAATTATCGCGGCAAATTCGTCTCTTTCTAATGCTTGTTTTGGTCTATAAGTACCGTCAGGATAACCAGTTATAATATTTCTTTCTGCTAAACCTCTAATAAATGGTTGCGCCCAATAATCAGATGGTACATCCGGAAAGGTTGACTGTGGCGAAGTTTGAGCATTACTTACTAATGGAATCGCTCCACCAATTGCTAAACCTAAAGTGATTATAGATGCGCCGATAATTGGCAACCGTCCTAAGTTATTCATGAAAAATATCCTTAAAAAATTATATTACCTTAATGTAGATACTAAGTTGTTAATTCTCAATCATTTATCCATCTGAAGATATAAAAGTTGAATTTGAATTTGAATTTGAATTTGAATATTAATATTATTAATCTCTCGTAATTGTCGATGATTTTTCTTCAATTTCCAAATCGGGTAAACCTTCCAACTTTTCGGAAATTTTTTCCGCAGGTAACATCGGTACAATAACACTTAAACCACCGGGAATACATTCCACTTCCAAAGGTGTATTACCAATCATTTCACCATCCAAAACGATTTTTTGCGGAGGATTTGTGGTGATTTTGACGCGCTTTGTGCGTAAATAACCGATATCATCACGTTGTGCGGCATCTCCTCGTAAACCAGTTTGGAATAAGTGATAAGAAGCGGCGATCGCAGCTGACCAAGTATTAGATGAAATAATGGTAACATCAAGTAATCCATCGTCGTAAAGAATACCTGCGGGTCCTTGAGCTAATATTGATGTGGGTGGTGCAGCATTTGCCACAGTTAAAGCACCAGCAGAAACCCGAATAATTTTATCATCGGTTTCAATTTCCGCTTCAAATAATTCCAATTCTCGTAATTGCTGTATCCCCGAAACCAAGTAAGCTAAAGCACCCCAGCGCTGTTTGGCTTCTCGTGAAGCATTTTCAATAGTTTCGGCTTCAAAACCGATTCCAGCCAACAACGTCATTAATTTACCATTGCATCTACCAATATCAATTCGACGAGTTTTACCCGATAAAATTGTTTGACAAGCTTCATCCAAAGTATCAGGAATCCCCAAAGCAGAAGCAAAAGCATTTGCAGTCCCCCTGGGAATTACTCCTAGAGGAATAGTTGTTTCTCCTAACGCTCTAGCTGTTTCTGAAAGAGTACCATCACCACCAGCAGCAATGATAATTTCAAAATCTTTTTTTACTGCTTCTTCAGCTAATTTATCAGCGCTAATTTCTTCTGTAGTAAATTGAATATCCAATTCAAATTGAGAAGACAACAGTTCTTTTATCCTTTCTAAATCTTGTTCGGAATTATTGGAACCAGCAACGGGGTTAAAAATTAGACAAGCTTTTCGGTGCATAGTAACTTGTAGCGGTTTATTAGGAGTATAGATATTATCAGATAATTACTATATTCTATAAAATTAAAAAAAAACAATCTAGCTAAAGAAGTAATTTTAGTTGGATGGAATCATCAAAAACCTTAACTTTAGATATATATATCAAACTATCATCGTTAATAATCTGACGTTTTACTTACCACTACTTCTTTTTATATAAAAAAATAATTCGATAATCTATCCAACGATAAAGGTTTTATTTATGCAAGATAAATTAACATCAATAGGAGAAAGAGAAAACTTAAATTCAGTTTCTGAGTTTTATTTGAGTCACTGAATTTTAGAGATATTATCCGAGATTATCCGACAAAGAGAGGAATAAAGAATAGCTGATGTTTTTCCACAAAAAAGAACTGATTAATAAAGAAGTAAAAATTGACGAACCCAACCCTCGTTTTGCTCAACTTTTATTAGAGCAATTTGGTGGTGCAACTGGTGAACTTTCTGCGGCTTTACAGTACTGGGTACAGTCTTTTCATACCGAAGATGCAGGTATTAAAGATATGCTGCAAGACATCGCTACCGAAGAGTTTAGCCATTTGGAAATGATTGGTAAACTAATCGAAATGCATACTAAGAATGTAGATCAAACTGATGCATTTAAGAGTAGTTTATTTGCAGTACGAGGTCAAGGACCTCACTTTTTAGATTCTCAAGGTTCTGCTTGGACTGCAACCTATCTGAATGAAGGAGGTAGCGTAGTTAGAGATTTGCGAGCAAACATTGCAGCGGAAGCAGGTGCGCGGACTACATACGAATCCTTGATTTTATTAGCACCAGACCAAGGAACTAAAGATACTTTAGTACACTTGTTAACGCGGGAAATTTCTCATACTAAAATGTTCATGAAAGCCTTAGATTCTATGGGTAAATTAACAGACCCATTCTTCGGCAATATCCCACCTGATTCTACCGTAGACCTTTATTACAACTTATCTAGCAACGGTGGTAAAGATGAGCGTGGTCCTTGGAATTCTGATGAAAACTTCCGTTACGTTGCTGACCCAATGAAAGAGAAAGTATAACTTTTTTACCACTTTAAATTTACTAAGTAAACAATTAAGTTATGGGGAACCATAATTAGGGGAGAAGGTATTATTTTGCCTTTTCCCTTTTTTTGAATCAGTGTACTTTATCACGCTCCTTGTGCCATCTTAGTTATTCAATAAGCAGAGGAAATGATGATTAATCTCAAAAAAATCTACATCTCTAGAATTACTCACTAACCAGAAAATATCTACCAATCGAATGCTGTTTTCAACTTTTTTAAGCTATATTCTATTAGATAGTGGATAGATAATAATTGGATACGGGTTGCAAACAAATTGAATATTACTGCTTTTGATAACTCAAGTTGTTTTGATATGTTTAGCTTTTACTAGGAATTTTTCTTATATCAGAAGCAAATCAAAAACAAGGTAAGCAGTATTTTAATGCATTAATTCCTAATTAATGGCTTATCGATAGCGGTCTAATCATATTTGAAACTAAATAAACAGATAGTAATGAAAACATCAATTCCAACTCGAGGACAAAGAGAAAGAGAGCTTTCACAGCGGATTCAAGCTTTATATTCCAATCAGTTAGGACACAGACCTACAAAAGTCACCTGTCAACTGTTTGATAACTCTTTAGCAATTGTCATGGAAGATTCAATTACTCCAGCGGAGCAATTATTAGTTGATCAAGGACAAGAAGAGTTAGCAGAACAAGTACGTTCTGGTTTGGATGATGCAATAGAACCCAAACTCAAAGTACTGATTGAAGAAATTTTGGAAGTTAAAGTATTAGATTTAATGGGTGATGCGACTTTACAAACTGGTAGGAGTGGTATAGTTGTCGTACTATCAAATACACCGGAAGTCCGTAACCCAGATGCAATTCCGAAAGCAAAGTCTAAGACATTAAGTAGTAGAAATGGAAGCAATTCTATAAATGAATAAATCCTAATGGTAAAAGGGTAATACCATTTTAGATTTTAGATTTTGGATAAAAAAAAAGTTACTAGTTCGGCTTTTCAAGATTTTATTTGTCGCAATCATTTTCTAAATTGGTACAAAAAGAAAGATTTTACCCTTTACCATCTAGGCAATATAGAAGATAATTTTCCTTGATTGAATAAAACTAATAAATTACGGCTGTCCTTAAGGGGTATTCCCTATGCATTCTCAAATTTCCTATTCTCAAAATCTCGAAAAAATCATCGCTGAACGCATACAGTCTTTGTTTATAAGTCAACTTGGACATCAACCTAAAGATGTGTATTGTCGTTTTTTAGATGATAAACTCACAATTATTATTGAAGATGCTGTTACTAAACCAGAACAATTATTAATGGCAGCAGGACATCAAGATGTAGTAAAAAAAGCAAGAGGTCGTATTGAAGAGATTTTACAACCTCAGCTACAAAAAATAATTGAGGAAGTTACTAATTCTCAAGTTAAAGATATACTTTTTGCAACTCATCTTGATACCAATTATGTTAGCATCATTGCTTTATTTGCCGATAAATCCAATGTGACTGCGGAACAAAAACAAAAAGTTATTAAAAATTAACTTTTCTAGTTGAGGTAACGGCAAATCACTTCTTCGATGTCTTCAAGCATATAAGGTTTGCTAACATAAGCGTCGAAACCAGCATCTAGGATTTTCTGTTTTTCTTCGGCACTTGCTAAAGCTGTGACTGCAATTATCGGTATATGCTTTGTTGAACTATCTTGTCGTAAAACATGAAAAATGTCTATACCATTTGCTTCTGGCAACATGATATCTAATAATATTAAATTTGGTTGAAATTCTCGCGCAATTAGCAACGTCTTGTTTCCGTCTGCTTCGCCAATAAATCTATAATTTAAAGAATCAACGATATAATTTACTATCAGTAAGTTATCTTCGTTGTCCTCAATTGCCAGAATCAGAGGAATCTGAGAAGTACGCCGGTGTTTGTCATTCTCATCAAGTTCCATTTTCATCGTCTGCTCCTAAAAGTCTATCGATTATATACTTAAGCACAGACGAGACTTTTCTCCAGCAGCCGAAAGGAAGCTTTAAGTGGATGAATTGACTCGTAACTTGCCTTCTATCAGTTTAATAATGCTTTGCCTGTTAATTACAGGGAAAGGAATTATTTAAGCTAATACAACGGAAATAACATTACGATTATAAACTAAATTTGATCTGATTAGACAACAAATAGATAGATATTTTTAGTTTAAAACATTATATGCACAACTTTATTATATTAAATTATACTTAAATATACTAAAAATCTTTAAGAATATACCAGTAAAAATTTTGCGTTCTTTTGTGCGTACTTTAGCGTTAAAAAGCACAGACTGATTAATTGATATCTTGCACCATCAAAACTCCTAACTCAAAATAATTACTGATTGTTTTCCTGTGGTTCTTACCCACCTGGGACTGCAAGTCCCAGTCTGATAGCAGAAGTCCATTAAAATGGACTAAAATATGACATTTTTATTTTAGTAATATTTTTATTGATATTTTTGATTATGTAGTTAATTATGCGTAGGGTGCAAGATGTGAATTAAGGCATTTCACATAACATCCAATATTTATTTAAAGTTGCCATTGTTTCAATGAATTGGGAAAAATTTACTGGTTTTAACAGATACCCGGCTACATTTAAATTATAAGCCTCGATTCTATCTCGATCTTCGTCAGAAGTTGTCAATACAATTACTGGTATTGATTTGAGTTCGGAATCTGCTCTTAACTCTTCAAGAAACTCTAATCCACTCATTCTAGGCATATTTAAATCGAGCAAAATAATTCTTCGCTGCTTAGGAATATTTAAAGAAGTTTCATTTTCACCTCGCAACATTTTTAATGCTTCAATTCCATTACAAGCAACATAAAGAGGATTTCTCAAATTATTCTTTTTTAAGGCTCTTTTGACGTTCATTACATCTACTTCATCATCTTCTACCAGGAGTAGATTTAAAATTTTTTCCTCCATTTCTCTTTCCTAATTTAATTTTAGTTAAGTCGTTTTTAACTTTATTTGCAGGATACTAAATTTCCATTATTATTGCCTCATCTAATAGTAATAATTACACAATATTACTTCTTACTCTTGAGGAATAAATAAAGAAATAAAAAAATAAATAAATAATAAATACAGTGAGCAATTACTAATACCCCTCATTGTATATGATATTTTTTACATTCTTTTTTTCAGCCAGGTAAACCGGAAAGTTGTTCCTTTACCAACTTCCGATTCTAAGCTGATAGTTCCTCCGAGTTCGTTAACTATTCTCTTGACTATAGCCAAACCAATACCAGTATTTTCTTGCTTATCTCGCGCTTCCAAAGTTTGAAATATGACAAATATTTTATGATGATATTGTTCTGAAATCCCAACACCGTCATCTGAAACTGCAAATTCGTAAAAAATATCTTGTTCTTTGACTTCAATGGTAACTTTACCATCCGTGCGATGGTGATGTTTGACAGCATTACTAATTAAGTTACTAAAAACCTGTTGTAAAGGAATTTTTTCAGTAACAAAGGTGGGCATTTCTCCGATAATCTCAATGGTAAATTCTTGGGGAGGAGCAATTGAGTCAATTATTTCTGTTAAAAGTTGACCAACATTAACTGTTTCCGGTTCAGTTTTGACTCTTCCGATACGGGAATATTTTAAAAGTCCGTTAATTAAAGCTTCCATACGATGAACTCTTCCCCGTAACAAGTTCATTTGCTTTTGTGTATCCTCAGTCAACACTTCTTGTAAATCTTCCTCAATCCACTCTGATAAATTTGCGATGGCTCTAAGAGGTGCTTTCAAATCGTGGGATGTGACATAAGCAAATTGGTCTAATTCTTTATTGCGTTTTTCTAACTCTCTGGTAGTTTGCAACAATATCAAATTAATTTGAGCTAATTCATCAGCTCTCGATTGTAAAACAGCTTCCGTTTGCTTACGTTCGGTAACATCATTAAGGGTACCATAAACACCAATTTGTTCATCATCGGAATTAGTTTCTAATTGTGCGTACATTTCTAACCAACGGAAATTACCATCTTTAGTTAAAATGCGAAATTCATATTGAAAATTTTCTTCATTTCCTAAAATTACTGATGCAAATAATTCTCTACCCTTAATTTGTTCTTCTTCCCCATACATCAAATTTGCAAAGTATTTACATAAACTCTCTTTGATACTATAACCAGTAATATCAATCCAAGCTGCACTTAAGAATGTCCAACAACCCGTTTTATCTATTTGAAAAACGACTTCTTTAACACTGTTAACTACATTCCGATACAACCGTTCACTTTCTGCTAAAGCTGTTTCCATGCGTTTACGTTGGGTAACATTATCAAAAGCCACACCAACTAAATTACCTGGTAAAGGAAAAGCTGTTACTTTAAAAAATGAACTATTAATCCGCTCGTCACCGTAGGTAAATTCTCCTAAATCTTTCACTTGCTTGGTTTTAACTACTTGAGCATAAGTTTGTAACTGTATGAGATGTTCTTCATTTAACATATTAGGAAAACATTCCTCTATTGGCTTACCAAGATAATTTTGGATATTTAAACCTAACATTCGCGATGCCGCAGGATTAGTAGTTACCAACCGAAAACTGGTAATATCGTTTAAATCATCCATTTGCCAAATACACAAACCAATTTGGATGCTTTTGACAATATCCTCATAAATTTTGACTTCTGCTCTTGCCGATTGCTCGCTTTCAATTAACTCGTCTTTACGTCGATTTGATTCTTCTAACTGCGCTGTTCGTCGTTTTACTCGTGCTTCCAACTCTTGATTTAAACGAATAATTTCCGCTTCCGCTGCTTTGCTCCCGCTAATATCTTGGTGGGAACCAATCATCCGAATTGCAACTCCAATTTGATTCCACAAAGCCATACCGCGAGCTAAAATCCATTTATAGCTGCCATCTTTACAAAGTAAACGAAACTCAACCTGATACTGAGGAATTTGATGATTTAAGTAAGCATTCCAAGTTGCTTGGGTTAACTCAACATCTTCTGGATGAATCAAATTTTCCCATCCTTCGTAGCTGTTTTCCACTTCCCCATCTTCATACCCCAGCATTTCTTTATACCGAGTTGAGAAAAAAGCTTCGTTAGTAGCAATATTCCAGTCAAATATACCGTCTCCAGTACCCTGCAAAGCAAGTTGCCAACGTTCTTCGCTTTTTTGCAGCGCTTGAATCATCAGTTTTTTATCCGTAATATCACGTCCTTCGGGAATCAATAATTCTACTTCTCCCTGTTCGTTAAATACGGGTTTAACAGAAAAATCAATAGTAGTTACTTTATCGCCAGCCCCGAATAAATCTACTTCATAGCGAACAAACTCACCATTTGCAGCTTTTTCGATGGCTTGTTGTAATGAGTACTGTGTTTCCGGAGAAATTGTCCACCAATAACTTTGCCAAAATGGTCGATTTACTACCTCTTCTTTACTTATTCCCCCAAAATCCAAAGCAGTTTGATTGACTTCGAGTAAAGTACCATCCGGTTTCAGTAAGCCGATAAATTGAAACATCGAATTAAAAATTGCTCGGAAACGACGTTCACTTTCTTGTAATTGCGCTTCCGCTTGTTTGCGTTGAGTGATACTAACACTGGTACCCACAATCCGATAAATTTGCTTGGCTTCGTCATACAATGGTTTTAAGCTGGTTAACCACCAAGAATCTTCCGAGCCATTAAATTTTAAACATTCTTCATAAGTAATACTTTCCCCAGTTGACAAGCAGTAATTATAACGCTCTCTAACTGCTGTTGCAGAGTTCTTGGGTAGAACTTGTTCCGGAGTTTTTCCTTGAACTTCCTCAGAGCTAATCCCCATTACTTTTTCAGTAACTGGATTAATACTTGTATAGATAAATTCATGTTTTTGGGTAGTATCAACTACAAAAATTGCCTCTGTTACCCCTTCGTAAATACTGCGTAAAAATTGCTCTTTTTGTTTTCTAATTTGAATTTCTTGCTGTAGTTTCTCAGGTGTTGGTAAAACTAAAATTTCCGGAATTAAATTAGTTAAAGCAATCGCCGTTATCAATGACACAATGGCAGTGATTGCTCTAATGTAACCCGAAATCCAGTAATCCGGATGCCATAACGTCCAGATATCCATCAAATGTCCGGTACCGCAAAAAATAATAAAACTAGCAAATAGCCAGAAAATCCCATTAAAGGGAATATCCGCTCGTTTGCGAAGAATATATATCAGAGTTATGGGAATAGAAAAATAAGATAAAGCAGTAACAGTATCGCTCACCAAATGTAGTCCTACTAATCCAGGTTTCCACAGATAGCAGGTACCATGAGGCATAAAGGAAGCAGCTGTTAAAAGGTTCGTTGTAATTGGGAGCATTTCTTACCAAAAAATTACCAGATAGTATTTATATTTTTAACTATTTTTAACTATTTTTTAGTTTGTGCCAAAGTTATGTAACACAATTGACTGGGGAACGTCGGTGTACAAAAACGGTCAAAAACACAGCTAAAGCTGTTATCTTTTGCCTGTTCCCTACCCTCAAAGATTTTTTCAGCAAACCCTATTCAATAACTCAATACCAAGCAATTACTTAGCTTCATATGACAAATCGTAAAGCTTTGTAACAAAACATCAAGAAAAATATCAAAAAAACATATATCCGTCTTAAGGAGGATGCAGGATTTATCTTTTAATAGAGTATGAGTGCTACTGTAGAACGATGAAAAATCACGCAATTTTTAATTATATATAAAGTAGGTTTTTCTATGATTCATGTTTAAGTTAATTAGATGTAGAAGAAGACCAAAATTGGATTATGGATTAAATTATTAAAACTGCAAGAATGTGAACTATGGTTAATTCTAGAAATATCGATCAAATTCGGGAAGATAAAGAGATCAAAGCCATATTAGGCTATCCAGTTAAACGAACTGTTCGCGACAAACAAGGTAATATTATCCTTAATGTGGGAGATATCATCAGTTTTAGGGCATTAGAGCAAGTTAATCAAGCCGACGTTTTCGATTCTTTGTTTCGTTCGGTTTATCGCAAGTAATTACAAGCAATTAATTATTTCTATTTATTTCTATTTATTTATTTCTATTTATTTTTATATATATCAAACAAGACTCCAGTACAAAAGTTCAATCAAGATTGAATGATTATTATAGCAATCCCAGTTGAAGTATGAGGAGATCAGAAGATTTTGTCTAGATTCTGTTCAAATTACAGCGATTATAAATTTCTGACTCGTTATATAAACTCCGAAATATATCTAAATTATCTATACAGATAGATAGAGATAAAACATTGGAAAACGTTTCTCATGGTAGAGCAATAACCAAAAATCACCAATTAATATAGGAAGTAAGAAAGAAACAAACTCATAAATAACCAAGTTTTTGGTTAATTATAAAAAATTAAGGAGTCAATTATGAGTACAGAAGATAGAGCAAAAGCAACTGCTAAAAACATCGAAGGTAAAGCTCAAGAAGCAATGGGTAATATCACCGGAGACACCGAAGATCAAGCTGAAGGAAAAGCTAAGCAAACTGAAGCTGAAGCTCGTCATACAGTTGAAAATGCAAAAGACAAAGTTAAAAAAGCAATTGACTAATTTTTAGTCATTTATAAACTTAATTTCAGAATTCCTATAAACCTCTGAAACAAGTTAGTTAGTGTTTTTTAGGGGGAAATTGAGTTGTCATTATTCAGAAGTTAGAGTGTTTTTTAACTTCTGAATTATTCTATTTTTTTAGTTGTGAAAATTTTAATTAATTATTTGAATAATTCCAATGATAATTTAAATTACTATTTAAATTATTATTTAAATAATTGATTGACAAGTGACAACAAAAAATGTGAGAATTTTGATTAATTTCTGATTGAAATACATCCGAATAATTAACTAATTAGTTGTTCAAATTTAGGCTTTCACAATGAACATTTCTTTAAACTACCTTTTAGCAGAGCTAATCAACAATTCCTACGGTCGTTCTGATTACTATATGTCCCTAACCGGAATAGTTGTTCTCGGCTTTGTTGCAGCTACTACCATCGGTTCCATTGCTTGGTACAATTCCAAACGTCCGGTAGGTTGGGAAGATAAAGAACGTCCTGATATTGTTCCAAATATTGACAAATCAGACAACCCCGGTTTGTAATATTTTTGCAGTATTTTTTAATATAAAATAAACCCCGACCTGTATTTAAAATATATTATTTAAAATATATAAGTCGGGGTTTGTTTTTAGAAATTGTTAGAAGTTGTACCCTACACCTAAAAGCAATCCGACATCAGTATTATCATCAGAAAAGCCAATGTTAACACCTCCGGTTGCTGTAATTCTTTGCGAAACGGGAACGTCAACTCCTCCAGTAAGTAGGAACCCAACATCAGCATCGTTATCAGTATTAATAGAAACTCCCGCACCGAGATAAGGTGCAACACTAAGCCTTTGAATTCCGGTATTTGCAACGTCATCAACAGGAAAGTCAATTGTGAGGGGAATTAGGAATACGGGGTCATCATTAATTAAAGCAGATGGACGTATAGAAAAGTTTCTGCTCAAACCGATTTTACTAATTACTGAAAAAGCACCATCACCGAATGAACTATTATCATCAAAACTGACAAATCCACCTACTCCAAGATAACTCGGACCAGAACGAGTAGTTCTACCAGGTGAAAATTGTGCGACTTTTTCAGGTGCTTTTTCAACGTATAGGTTGTTACTTTGAGTTTGTGCTTGGGCTTTTACTCCGCTAACGGTTAAGATAGCTGCACTAAGACTAGCAACGGAACAAGCAAGTTTGAATTGTCGAAAGTTCATTGTTTGTTTCTCCAAATTAAGTTGCAAACTGCTTTAAATCAAATTTAAATTAAAGCAGGGGTTTATCAGAATAAAAATTAGTTCCTAAAACTGTAAACAACAGGTTTTTTGTTGAAAAACTCCTTGATAATAATTAATCAAGTCTAGTTCAACATCATACTATAAGTTGAATCATCAAACAGTGTAAAATCATCAAAGTTTGACGAATTCACCTGATAAGCTCTCGGTGTATAATATATTTCCCAATCGACCATATTTAAAAATTTTAAAATAGCTTGAACCTGCTTAATCTGTGATTCAGTGCTATTAATTACTAACAGATATTGACCTTGTTGAAGAGAGTTCGTATAAAAATCAATTCTATTTTGGGGAATTTCTAAATCTTCTAAAACGTGATAAAAACACTGATTTTTATTCGGCAAAATCCGATAAATTTGCTGTACCGGAAAGCAATTACTCTTCAAGTACAATATTAGTTTATCGATATTATTTTGATTGCCAAGCACAGCAATTGTGTGTTTAGTATTACTTAAAAAATTAATAGTCTTCTCCTTTTATCTACAATTTTGATTTATAAAAAAAATTAGGAATGTTACTAATTATCTTAGGGAAGGATAATTAGTAATTAGCAATTATCCGTTAATCACCGCACCACCGTTGGGGTGCAGAATTTGACCAGTAAAGTAAGAGGAATCGTCTGATGCTAGAAAAACATAACTAGGAGCAACTTCTTCGGGTTGTCCAGGACGCTTCATCGGTACTTGTTTTCCGAAACTATCTACTTTTTCTTCGGGGAAAGTTGCGGGGATTAAAGGAGTCCAAATCGGACCTGGTGCAACTCCATTAACACGAATACCTTTGTCTATTAATTGTTGGGATAAAGAACGTGTAAAGGCGACAATTGCACCTTTAGTAGCAGAATAATCAAGTAGTGAAGAACTACCTCTATATGCAGTAATCGAAGTAGTATTGATAATCGCATCGCCTTGTTTAAGATGAGGCAACGCTGCTTTTGTAATAAAGAACATCCCAAAAATATTAGTACGGAAAGTTCGTTCTAATTGTTCTGCGGTAATATCTTCAATACTTTTTTGAGGATGTTGTTCCGCTGCATTATTAACTAAAATTTCTAAATGACCGAGCTTGTTAACAGTTTCTTCAACTGCTTGTTTACAAAACTGTTCGTCACCAATATCACCTGACATCAGAATACAGCGACGACCTTCTGCTTCTACCAAACGTTTAGTTTCTTCTGCATCAGAATGCTCATCTAAATAAACGATCGCAATATCTGCACCTTCTTTAGCGTAGAAAATAGCCGCAGCACGACCGATTCCACTATCACCACCAGTTATCAAAGCTACTTTACCAGTTAATTTATCACTACCTTTATATTGAGGGTCATCCGCCTGGGGTTTAGGTGTCATTTCCGACTCTATGCCAGGTTGACGATTTTGAGTTTGTGCTGGTGGTGTTTGAGATTGAGTCATTTTAAATACCTAGTGGCTGTTTACAATTACTCCACAATAAAAGCAACTTGATATAAAATCTGAGTAACAGGTGAGAAGTCGGGTTTTTACAATGATTGTCTTGTTTGACAAATAAATATTTAACTCAAAAACCTAACTTCTAATCAAAACTAAACTTTAATTCCATTTTCGATTACCGTCTTCATCAACTCTTGCTTGACGAATTACATCAGAAATTTCTTCAGCATCTTTAACATGGTGTAATGCTTCTTCCTCACCAGTTTCTTTGTCTTCAACTACAAAGTAAGTGGGAACAGTAATGTGATCTCCAGTGATATCGGGAGCATCTACAGCAACTTGCTGAGCTTTTTCATCTAAGGACTTACTTTCGTCAACCCTGTCTCCAGGATTTAGTACATGGGGATTATCTGCATTTTTTAATTCTTGTTTTTGTCGATCTTTCTGTTCAAAGTCAACTTGTTCGGGGGTTAAAGGTTGCTTTTTATCTTGATTAGTCATATTACAATTCCAATTAACAACTTGCTTCCCTGCTATTACGGGAATTTATTAAAAAAATAGATTCTCTTGGCAAGGAGATTAATAATTAAGAAACGATTAATTATTTTCTCAGCTATATCTATATAGTCTCCCCATCCCTTTAAACGACTTTCCAGCAGTCCAAGAGAATCTTTACGGAGTATTTATTACGCAGCACTTCTAGTAACTAAACCCCAGATAAAGATAGCAATCATTGCGCCGATAATAGCAACTATAAATCCACCGATGCTAAAACTAGTAGCGGTTAGGGCTAATGTCCCCGTATTTAAAAATGTGAATAAGCTTCCACCAAGAAATGCACCAACGATACCTAAAAGCATTGTTGCTAGTATGCCACCACCTTGATGACCAGGGTAAATCGCTTTAGCAATAGCACCAGCTATCAGACCTAAAATAACCCATGCAATAATATTCATAATTTTATTCTCCTCAACAAGAGTTGTGTTTGTTTTCTTATCCCTAATTTATCAATTCCCAACTGTCTGCAAATCTATAGTGAGAAGTAATATTGATATTCGAGAGGAATAGAAATTTCACCTTGGTTGAGTAGCCATTAAATCAGAAGGTAGGCACTTAGAGATAATTATCCCATTTTGGATTGCAAACTCGTTTGTGTATCTGGGTTAGATGATTCTATCCGTCGCACTCATTTTCTAAATTACTATTACTTTCTAACTGATTTGAAAAGCCAGGGATTAGGGATTAGGGGGAAAGAATATTTTTGGCTCTTCAGTACTTAGTATGCTAAACTAATAGTCTAAATACCAGTTAAGTAAACATCTAATTCTAAAGTTATCAAAGTTTCTGAATCCATATCCTGACCGTTTAATCAGTTTTAATTTATTATTAATACCCTCAACTACACCACTAGTTGTACCGTTATCAAAGTAAGCGATTACTTCATCTAGCCAGCGAATAATTGTTTTCTGGCTAACCGGAAAATATTTTTTAGCTGTTGATAACCACATCCCTAGTTGAAATAATCCTGTTAACCAATCCTTTGTCTACATTAAAAAATAATTCGTATCTTTTCTTTTAATTCATGCATTAGCTTAAGAGTAGGAGATACTTCTTTAACTTGTTCAAGTTTAATTTTTTGTTCTTCATTCAAATTAGATTCATTTTTTAATAAAGCATATTTACTTTTTTTCAATCCATTTAAAATTTTTTCGTATTTATTTTTATCTAATTGTGATTTTGTTTTTTTAATAGAATCTTCGACGTTTCTTTTTTCTCGTTTTCTTACTGAATCTAATTCCTTATTTATTTGTGTCATAACATGAAATCTATCGGCGACAACTTGAGCATTTGGAATTAATTCGGAGACTAAATTTTTGTAACCTATCCATAAATCTATACTTACTTCTTCTATTTGTTGTAAAACCTCTTCTCCCCATGATTTAAGTACTTTCTTAATTATTTCTTGTGTTCTTCCTGGTAAAATTGCTAGTAATTTAGAATTGTCTAAATCTACTAAAACTGCACAGTAATTGCCTTTCCCTTTGACTAAGGCTATTTCATCAATACCAAGTCTTTTTAAAGATAATGGTTTAGTAAAAAATGATTTTTTATATGCATCTTTTAGCATTCTTTCTATTTGCTCTGTTGTTACACATCCTTTTTTAGCTACACTATGAATATCTGAATCCAGTACTTCTTTTATTGTCTGACTTGCAAGTCTTTTAGTATATTTTCTTCTGCTATCTACAAAATTCAACTCTTCACTGAAAGGTTTTTTACATTTATCACATTTAAATTGTCGCTTGTTTATTTCTAAAAATACTTGTTGTTCTCCCAGTGGTAAATCTTTAATTATATATCTGTGATTTTGATGTAACCTATGACTTTTTATTCCACAACGAGGACAAATACTTTCCGTCTTTATTGATTCAATCTGTAAGATTATCCCAACTCCTTGATATTGACGGTGTGAGATAACTTTTACTCTTTCTAGGTTCAATAATTGTGTTAATATTTTAATATCTTTTTTTGAGTTCATTATAGTAGATATATCCTGTTTTTTAATTGCCTGTCTTTAATTTCATTTTGTAATAAAATAGCAGTATAAAAGCAATTCTTTTTAAACTTTTAGCAATTATTTAGTAAACTTATTTATATTTAAGAATTGAACTATGATTCGTTCGCGAAGCGTGTCCGAAGGACATATAGCGCAGCGGCGTAGAAGCAGGTTATTACTATTTGAGGTTTTAACAAGTGAGTAACAAGCCTGTTTCTACGCAATCGAATCAAGCGCAGCGGTAGTTCAATTCGCCGCACCAACAAGTCAATTTGCGCTATTCTTGTTCATTTAATAGCTTTTTATTATATTTTTAGCATACTAAGTACTGAAGAGCCATATTTTTTTGCTGTACTAATTTACTACTCGGTTCCCCGTAGAAGACTTTTGAAAAAACGAGCAAGAGTATTTGATATTGCTAGGGAGCTTTCCGGCTCGTACTACAATTATAAATTATAAATACTTCCCTATTCCCTAACTTAATATTTTATTATTCTTTTCTATTCTTCATCCACCAAATCCTCCTTTAGACTTAGTTTTACCCTTCTTATTACTCTTCCCTTTGACTTCCGCTAATGCTTCTTGGAAAAGGTTATGTAAATGTAATGGAACGCTGGCAATTTCTGGTAATACCGGATTTAAATTTTTGTTAAATTCACTTAACAAACTCACCAAATCTTGCTTAATATCAAATTCCGGTCTATTTAATACTTGCTGCAATAATTTCTCTAATTTTTCGGGATATTCTGCCGATAAACGCTGCCAAACACAAGCTTTAATATCGGGAGATTCCAAATATTCTTTTACCAATTTGTTTGGATCAATTTGCTCGTCAGTATTGTCACCTATTAACAAATTCTTAAATTGAGTATAGTTTGTCAAAAAGATTTGTCCCCAACGCGGAAAGCTCAACACGGTAACTTCTTCGGCTTTTTTTAGGTGTGGGGGTAATTCTACTTTCGGCATTACCATTTTGACACTTTTATTGCTGTCTAACACCTGAGAAATAGCTTTCCCTTCAATACCCATTCCTTCTGCAACTTCAGACATTTCCTGTTCAGAAATATCTGCTTCTTGCACCATTTCCTTGAGAGATTTAGAACTATCAATTCCTGCTGCTGCTAATTTATTTTGAGTAACTTGTTCTTGAAGTTCACTGAGTTTTTGTTCTAATTGATATCCCGGTAAAGTAATTTCATCACTGTTAAAAAAGTCAATAAACCCTTGGTGGTATTTTTCTACAGAAAGCCATGCTTCTTCAAGTAATTCTGGTGCATCACCGTATAGAGAATTTTGATAATTCTTCTTAAAATTGCCAATTGCTACGGCTAATTTTGGTTTACCCAAACGTCCCATGACAGTAACTGGAGAAGAAAACATCCAGTATTGCTCATTTACGGGTACAATTCGCGCTAATAATATTTCTGCTGCTTTTGCACGTTTTAACTGTTGTTGTTCTTGCTCGCTAATTTTAACGATATATTCTTTTTCTGTTAACCAATTTCTCAATGCAAAACCATCATCAAAAATATCTTTAACTACAAACAAACCTGCAAAACTGCGCTGAAAATTATCAACAATATTTCGCTGTTCAGAAGATAAATTGGGGTGAGATTCCAAAAATAGATCAATTGGCTGTTTATCTCCTACTTTACCTTCAGTAAGAAACATATTCAGCACCATTTCATTTTGAACCGCACCTTGATATTGAGAATCAGAAAAACTAGCTAAATGTTCCGCACTAAAAGCTTCTAAAGATACTGCTAAATCGTCCTCAGCATCCAACATAAAATCTAGTAATTCTGAATGTAACTCTTTAGCTGTTGTTAAAATTGCATCCACAGATATCAGCCTCCATCGCGCTTTGTAATTTCTACTTTAATCCCATGCTCCGCAAAGTTATGGAAAATCTAATTATCATAGTAACCGTAAAAAATATCTATGCGGTTCGGGGGATAGGGGGATGGGGAGAGAAAATTCCTAAATATCAACTGTCAACGGCAAATTAATGATAAATAAACTTCCCTTTCCTGGTTCGGATTCTACATTAATCGAGCCTTGGTGTGCTTCAATAATACAACGCGATAGATATAATCCTAAACCGCTACCGGAATTTTTGTTTTTACCAGGTCGAAATCTCTCGAATAAAATTGCTTTTTGTTCTGGTGAAATTCCACTTCCTGTATCTTTAATTTTGATTTCTGCTGTTTCTGAATTCATCTGTAAACTTATTTCTATTAATCCCTGATTTGTAAATTTAATTGCATTTCCAATTAGATTAGTCAAAACTCTTTTAATTTCAATACGGTCTGCAATAATGGTAAATTCATTATCTAGTAGAGTTTCATTTGCTAAATTTAACTTCAATGTTAATTGTTTTTCTTCTGCTAAAGGAGTTAATTCTTGAACTACATCGTTAATTAAATCGTAAATATTAACTTTATCCAAGTTAATTTGTTTACAATCAGCTTCATAACGATAAACTTCCAGCAAACTATTTACCATGTTTAACAAATCATCATTGCTAGTAATCATGGTGCTAAATATCTGTTCAACTGCTGGAGGTACTTCAAAAAATTTACCTTCACGCAATAGTTTTAAAACGCGATTAGAAGCAGCTAATGGTGTTCTGAGATCGTGTGTAAAGCGGGAAACAAAATCTTGACGCAAACTCGCCATATGGTCGCGTTCATCTATACTATGTTTAAGACGTAAAAGACTACGCACTCGTGCTTGAAGTTCGTCAGCATCCACTGGTTTGTGAATAAAATCATCCGCACCTGCATCCAATCCTTCCACTGCGCTGGTGCTATCATAAGCGGTAATTAAGAGGATGGGAATAAATGGCAAATCTTGATTTTGACGAATACTACGGGTAAATTCATAACCATCCATTTCCGGCATCATTACATCTAGAAGAATCAAATGTGGTGGAGATTCTTCCACCATAGCTAAGGCGATTTTACTATCTTCTTGAATTTCGATTTCGTATCCTTCGTCTTCTAAAATAGTTTGAATAACTAGTAAGTTATCAAAAATATCATCAACTACTAAGATACGATCTGGTTTTTCTAATTTGTTATAAGACATCATATTTTTATTTATCAATTATTTATAAATCATCTGTAACATAAATTCCTGACCACGGATTGAAAGGGATTGCGCTGATTTCACGGATTAAATACCCATTACCAATTACCAATTACCTATTCCACTTGAATACAACGTGGTAATTCAACTCGAAACGTCGAACCTTTATCTACTTCGCTATCAACTAAAATATGACCATTCATCATTTTGATTAAAGATTGAGTGATTGCTAAACCTAATCCCGTACCACCATATTTACGCGAAATCGATTGATTAATTTGCCGAAACGGTTCAAAAATATGTTTCATATCATTTTGGGAAATACCAATACCAGTATCTTTGATAAAAATAGCAACATGAGTATCTGATATTTCTTTTACTTCGATGGAAACCATTCCTTGATCGGTAAATTTAATCGCATTAGAAATCAAGTTTACTAAAATTTGACGAACACGGGTTTTATCATTAATTATCTTAGTATTTTGCAAATGTATTTTAACATCTAATTCTAAATTATTTTGTGCTTTTAAAGAGCGTAATTCATCGACAGTGTTAGCAATTAACAAAGATAAATCTAATTCTTCAGGATGTAATTGTAATCCGACTGCTTCAATTTTTGATAAATCAAGAATATCGTTGATTAAAGCAAGTAAATTTTTACCATTATTGTGAATTCTCTGTATCATCTCTAATTGAGAAGCAGAAAAGTTATCTTTGTTTTTGCGCTGCAACATTTGCGAAAATGCCATAATCGCATTCAACGGCGTTCGCAATTCATGAGACATTGTTGCTAAAAATTTAGATTTTGTTTCCGAAGCTTCTAATAACTTGAGATTTTGTAAATGAATTTGTTCCTTCTTTTCCTCTAATTCTTTATTTTTTTTCTTCAATTGTTCATTACTTTCTCTTAATCGCTGATTATAAGACTCTATCTCTAATTTACTTTGATAAATCTGTAATTCAACTTGATAAAGACGAATTACATTTCTTAAAGTCGCACTTAGCAAATCAGGAGTAATTCTCGACTTAGTAATATAATCGGAAGCACCTGCTTTCATTAATTGAACCGCAGTTTGTTCGTCTCCTTGTCCAGTTAAAACTATCAATGGTACTTTAGAACCTGAAGTCCGTATTTCTTGAACTAAGGCTAAGCCATCTTTCCCCGGTAAAAGGTAATCTACAAAGATGCAGTCAAACTCATTTTCTGCTAATATTTCAAAGGCTCCTGAATAGTCGCTTGCTTCATACAGGTTCATTTTTATCCCTGCTACTTTTAAAGCACGACTCACAGCCATACGGTCTATTTCATCATCATCAATAATTAAAATTTTGAGGTTTTCTTCCATAGACTTGAAAAAATTATATATTCCCGACTATCTACTACTTCTTACATATTTACAAATTAAATTTATATATGATAATCTACTTATTAAGTAAGTAAAAAATAAATATAATATTTTTTAATTTTCTCTAATAAAATTTTTTATTTGTTTAAGATGATTAAGTTAAAACATCAATTTAAAATAGTTAAATTAAAATAAAATAATTGAAATTAATTCGGCATTTCTGACGAAGACCAATATTTATTAAGAGTTTTGATTAGATCAACAAATTCGGAAAAAGTCACTGGCTTTAAAAGATAGCCAGCTACATTCAAATCAAATGCTTCTATCATGTCTCTATCTTGATTTGATGTTGTCAGCATTACAACTGGGGTTAATTTTAAATCTTTATCAGCACGTAATGTTTGTAAAAATTCTAAACCACTCATTTTAGGCATATTAATATCTAATAAAATTAAACGGCGTTCGTGAGGAATCTCTAAAAACTCTTCACTACCTCCACGTAACATTATTAATGCTTCTATACCGTTTCTAGCTATGTAAAGTGGATTCTTAATATTAGCCTTTCTGAAGGCTCGTTCCACGTTCATAATATCTACTTCGTCATCTTCCACAAGTAATACATTTACTATCCTGTCATTTTCCTGCATTGTAATTTACGATAAATCCTTTAAATCCTAATCTCAAATTATATAGAACATTCCAAAAGTTATGCCTTAATGAATTGTAAACTGATAGTTGAACGGCGGTGTTTGACCAATAGTGAGGATTTGCTCTCAAATCATCTATGCCTATCGGAAGAGATACAAATGTTCTGTATGTGATTTTAACCAAGTAAAATAAAAAGTTGCTTATTTATTATTTTTTTGTTTGAACCAAAGTAACTAAAGTAAGTACTTACGCAAAATTATTTATATAATTACTCGTGAGTTATATAAGGCTCCCCTCTTCCCTCCCTAAACGAAATGTTTAATTTATTTTGCACGAGTACTTAACTATTAGGTTATGGTATTGATTATTTATGATTACTTATGCCAATTAAAACGAAAAGTTGACCCTTTGCCAACATCCGATTCTACAGTAATTGTAGCTCCTTGACTTTCCAAAATTTTTTTGACAATCGATAAACCAACTCCCGTACCTTCCTTTTGATCGCGAGCTTGTAAAGTCTGAAAAATTACAAATATTTTATCGTGATATTCAGCAGAAATACCGGGTCCATCATCGGATACTGCAAATTCATAAAATTCACCCTTATCTGCCACAGAAATTTGAATATGACCTTCCGCAGCATGATGATGAGTAATTGCATTATCAACTAAATTTGTCAATACTCGTTTCAACATCATACCCTTAGTATTTAAAATCGGCATGGGATGTTTTATTTCAATTGTAAAATTAGATGGTGGTGCAATATCCTCAATTATTTCTTCTAAAAGCTGACCAACATTGACTACTTGTTTAGCACCGTCAATACGTCCGACACGAGAATATTGTAGCAAACCATTAATCAAAGCTTCCATCCGGTATACTCGTTGACGCAATAACTCTAAATAACGACGATTTTCTGCTTCAAGTACTGTCGATAAATCATCCTCCAACCATTGTGAAAGATTTGCTATCGCTCTTAAAGGTGCTTTTAAATCATGGGATGCAATATAAGCAAATTGATCTAATTCCGAGTTACGTTTTCTTAATTTTGTTGTAGTTTCCGTTAATAATATATTTAATTCTTCTAATTCTTGCGCTCGCAGTTGTAGTTGAGTTTCTGCCTGTTTGCGCCCACTTATATCTTGAACAACACTGAGAAAATATTTCGGTGAGCCGTTTGCTTCACGAACAAAAGAAACCGTTATTTCTACCCAATTTACCGAACCATCTTTACAAAGGTAACGCTTCTCCATCGAGAAATTTTCAGTTTTACCCGCAAGAAAATCCCGCACTTTGGTTAAATCGCTTTGTAAATCATCTGGATGAATAATTTGCTGAAATCTTAGTTGTAAAAGTTCCTGGCGACTATAACCCAAAATATCGCACAATTTCTGATTAACTCGGATAAATTTACCGCTTAAATCTGCATGAGCAATACCCACTGCTGCTTGTTCAAAAGTTGAACGAAAACGTTTTTCACTTTCTTGTAATGCTTCTTGCCATTGTTTTCGCTCACTAATGTCAATGACAGTCCCAGCCATCCGCAAAGCTTTACCATCGTCATCATAATAGTAGCGACCATAAGATTCAACCCAGCGGACACTATCATCAGGTAAAACTATCCGATATTCACAAACATAATCTTTATGCTCTCGTAAAGCAGTTTTCCAAGCAGCCTCAGCTAACGCTAAATCATCCGGATGAAGGCGAGTAGCCCAATCTTCATAGGTATGTTCTCCATTACCCGGTTCATAACCAAAAATTACATCATGGTAAGGAGTCCATACATTTTTATTCGTAAATGAATCCCAATGCCAAGAACCCATCTTAGCAGCATCTAACGCTAAAGTTAGTCTTTCAAAGTATTTTTGAATCTCTAAATTTACTTCTTGACTTACTTCTTGCTGTTTTAATTCAGTTTCTATAGTCTTATATTTGTCAATATTATGACAAACTACTACCCATTCAATTATTTCTCCAGATTCATCAAAACAAGCCTGAGCAGATGCTGCATACCAATAAGCTTGATTATCTTGATGTATAATTCTCAACTCATCTTTCCATATTTGCTGCCTGTTTATCGCCGAAAACCAAGATTGAGAAACCCGATTACGTTGCTGAGCATCAACAGCTTGGAGAAAATTTAAACCCAAAGATTGACTTTCATCTAATCCCGTTAATTGGTACCATTGTTGATTGAAATAAGTAGCTTGTCCATCCCGATTCGCACACCAAACAATTTGCGCCATAGACTGCACAATTCGCTCAAACCGAGCATCAGTTTGAGTAGTATCATTATTATTGGAAGCAGGATAGCGACTTTGATTCATAACTTACGAAATTGGGGAATTGGGAATTGGGAATTGTTAATTGGTACCTTTGACCTTAAACCTTTAACCTTAAACCTTTGACCTTAAACCTTTGACCTTTGACCTTAAACCTTTGACCTTTGACCTTAAACCTTTGACCTTAAACCTTTGACCTTAAACCTGAATTAATGTCCGTTATTTATCCGCGTCGTCAACGACAACTTGAAAGTTTGCTAAAAAAGCTGGGTTTATCAGCAAAGTCACCTTTGAAATGGGAATTGCTGGACTTAGCGCTGACTCATCCGTCTATTTCTGAGTCGGCAAATTACGAACAACTTGAATTTGTTGGGGATGCGGTGGTACGTTTGGTGGCTGCTCTTGTTTTGTGGGAAGATTTTCATGACCAGAAGGTAGGTGATTTCGCTGCAATTCGTTCCGTACTTGTTAGCGATCGCGTTCTTGCTCAATTAGCTAGTTACTACGGATTGGAACTACATTTATTGGTTGCTGGTAGTGCATATGGAGATAAAGCAGGACAAGAAACCAGATTAGCAGATGCTTTTGAAGCGGTTTTAGGTGCGCTTTATCTAAGTACTAATAATTTAGAGCTGATTCGTCCTTGGTTAGATCCTCATTTCAAACAACTTGCCACAGAAATCAGCTTAGATCCAGCAAAACAAAACTATAAAGCTGCTTTACAAGAATGGACTCAAGGACAATATAAAACTTTACCGGAATATCGTGTAACTCAACTTGCTTCACCTCAACATAATCAAGAGCGCTTCATTGCTGAGGTTTGGCTACACGATCAAAAATTAGGTTCAGGTAAAGGGCGTTCGATTAAAGCTGCTGAACAAGCTGCTGCAAAAGTCGCTTTTTTAGCTATAGAGCCTCCGCAAAAACACTGAACTCAATCGGGTATTTGATCAGCTATTAATCGTAAATTGCCATTCAATTTTAGATTTTAGATTTTAGATTTTGGATTGATTTACTAAACTTCAGGTTAGGAATCCATTCTTGGAGGCTCTGCCTCCTATTCCCTATTCCCAATTCCCTATTCCCTTGTCATAATGATAAATCTTTCTACCCACTTACTTAATAACTAATAAATAATGACTAATATAATAAAACTTGCTGTAATTGGAGTTGGACGCTGGGGTGTTCATTTACTGCGAAATTTTTTAGCACATCCGATTGTTAAAGTTGTCGCAGTAGTAGATCCAAATGCCGATTGTTTGAGCAAAGTACAGCGGCAATATTGCTTAGATAAAGATGTTTTATTAACTACTGAATGGCAAAAGCTTCAACATTTACCTGAATTAAATGCGGTAGTAATTGCGACTCCTGCTATTACCCATTACTCCTTAATTATTGATGCTTTGAATTGGGGATGTCATGTTTTAGCGGAAAAACCTCTAACTCTTAATCCCGCAGAGTGTAATCAATTGTGTGAATTAGCAGAAAAACAGCAATTGATTCTCATGGTGGATCATACTTATTTATTTCATCCGGCAGTAGAAAAAGGACAAGCATTATTACAAGCTGATGCTGTGGGAGATTTACGCTACGGTTATGCAACACGCACTCATTTAAGTCCAGTACGTCAGGATGTTGATGCACTTTGGGATTTAGCAATTCATGATATTGCCATTTTTAATAATTGGTTAGAGCGATCGCCAATAGTTGTTCAAGCAAGCGGAAAAGTTTGGTTACAAACAACATCAGCTAATCCCCCCCTATCGGATTTAGTTTGGGTAACATTAACATATTCCTGTGGTTTTCAAGCATCTATTCATCTATGCTGGCTCAATCCCGATAAACAGCGGCGTTTGGGAGTGGTAGGAAGTCGCGGCAGTTTGATTTTTGATGAAATGCTATCTGAGACACCTTTGACACTGATGCAAGGGGAATTTGAGCGTCAAGGGAATAGCTTTATCCCCATCAATCAACAACGAAAAGTAGTAGAAATTGAAAAAGGGGAACCATTACAACGAGTTTGCAACAGCTTTATTGAATGTATCGTGCAAAATACTCCTTCAAGGCTGTCATCGGGTTGGGTTGGTACTGAATTGGTAGAAATTCTCACCGCTCTTAGCCAATCTCTGGAAGCAGGAGGTAAACCGATTTCTCTGGAAAAATAAAGCAGTAACTATCAGAATTAATCATAGAAGTCGGGTTTTTAAAAACTTTTATCCGTAACACGCTGATAATTTTTATCAAAACACGACTTCTTGCCCTCAAAGATTTTCAAACCTGTTCCCTGCGATAAATTTAACTATGAATCGTCCCCGGATTCTTCAACCCAACCAAAACTACACCTTTACTAAATATTTTGAGTTGTCTTTCTCTGTAGAAGATATTCTCGTCGAACTTGGATGTAGCTACAATCGGGAAAGGTTGCAATTGCCAACCGCTGATATTTCCCAAGAAGCGATCACACCCCTAATTTCTATTATTAATCGTAACCTCAAACGGGTGAAATTAATGAGTGAGGATGCTCGCAAACAAGCAATTATTGCTCCTATTCTTCTTGAAGTATGTGAAATTACTCAAACCCAATTAAATATTGAATACCCGATTAATATTAACGAACGATTACAAGGTCGTTTAGATTATTATATTGGTCAAGATAAGGAACTATTAGTCATAGAAGCAAAACAAGCTGATTTAAGTCGGGGATTTACTCAGCTTGCGGTAGAATTAATTGCTTTAGATCAATGGACGCAATCGGAAATACCAATTTTATACGGAGCAGTAACTACGGGAGAAGATTGGCGATTTGGTAGTTATAATCGTCAAAATCAAGAAATTACAGAAGATTTTAAGCTATATCGAGTACCCGAAGAAATCACCATATTAGTAAATATTTTAGTAGGAATATTAAGTTAAATTATTTACTCGATTATTTTGTGTTCTATCAGGGAAAACTCCCATGCCAGTCATTTCTAATTAGAATTACTTTGAAAAGTCGCTTGTGGTAATTTATTATTCTCGCTAATCTGCTGGTTTCCAGAATTCATTTTAGTATCGGCTATAAATGGATGCTCACTATCAATTAAAGGTAAACTAATTTTAACCGTTGTACCTTGATTCATTCCCCGACTTTCAAGAGTTATCATCCCTCCCATCAATTCAATTAAGTTACGGGAAATTGCTAACCCCAATCCTGTACCGTTATACTGCCTTATATTATTACCATCTACCATCACAAAGGGACGAAACAGTTTTTGCTGTTGTTCGTTGTCGATTCCTATACCTGTATCAATAACCGCAACTGTCACCCAGAATTTCTGATTATCTTCGTAAATTTCTGTAGTTATGGTAATACTTCCTGTTTCAGTAAACTTTGTTGCATTACCAATAACATTGATTAATACTTGCTTCAATTTGGCTATATCCGCATTCACTCGAATTTGCTCGTTCAATTGAGGAGCATTCAACTGCAAACCTTTTTGTTTAATATTAACCGATTGCTGAGTAATTACGTCTTCAATCGCTTGACGCAGATCAATTGGTTTGATGACAACTGACAGCTTACCAGCTTCTATTCTAGAAATATCAAGTAAATCGTTAATAATACCTAACAAATGAATCGCAGTTTCGTCCGCACGTTTGAGAAACTCTTTTTCTTCTTCTCTATCGTCGCACAAATCATCCCTAACCAAGCGTATAGAGTTGATAATCACATTTAAAGGGTTCCTCAACTCATGGGAAGTTGTAGCCAAAAAATAACTTTTGCTTTGATTTGCGGTTTTCGCTTCTTTCCAGGCTATTTCTAACTCTTGAGTCCATGCTTTGAGTCTTTCAACCATTTGATCTATTGCTTGTGCTAGTTGATTGAATTCCCGAATGTTGAAATTATCCGGAACAGAGGAACAAGTATGCTGAGAATGAAGATTCAGAGCATAATCGCGTAACTGTTCTACTGGACGCGCTAAATAACGAGCTACATACAGCGATACTAATAAAGTCGCACCAATCAACCCAATTGTCAAAACAAACAAAATTAGCTTGATTTCCTTCAATCCGTATAAAGCATTATCCAAACTAGTAACAGCTAAAATTACCCATTTTTGCTCACCATTTTCAACTGGGCTGTTAATAGCTGTATATCCAGCAAGTAACAAACTACCTTCTTTTTCAAAGAATAAATCTAGAGAATCTTTACGTCCAGATATGGCATTTTTGACGATGTTTTGTAATTTTTTTGCATCTACGTGTTCCGTAATATTTGTACCTACTCTTTGAAAAATTGGGTGTGTCAGAATTGTCCCATTTTCTGCAATTACGACTGTAGAAGCTGTTAAAAAACCAGGATTCTGTTTAATTTTTTCATGCAATAGTTGCGACTGCATACTTAAGATATAACGCAATTTACCTTGAGTATCGTAAACGGGAGAAGACAAGTTAAGATGTAGCTTTAAAGACTGCTCTTTTAAACTATTTGCGCTCAACATTTTCGGTAAAATCGGCTCGATTTGAACTTTCTTTTGATCAAACAAAAAATTATTCAAATTAGTTAATTCTTCATCACAATTTCCAGCAATAATCTTACCGTCATCAGGATTTGTTAATTGAATACACTTAATTTGTCTGGGTAATTCTTGGGCTAATTGAGTAACAAATTTTTCCACCGATTCAGGCTCACCTGATTGAAGAACCGTTGTTTGGGAAGCAATTAACAAGTTACTTCCGAGCATATCAATAGTATTTAGAATATTTTCTCCTTTGATAATGGCAGTTTCGGTCAAATTACGACGCGCACTTTCTATTAAGCTAGAACGTGCTTTTTGATATACGACAAATTCACCTATCAATAAGATTGGTACTGATAACAGTAATATCTTTGATACTAGAATTCGGCGAAATGATGATTGACGAAAATTCACCATTGGCATTCTCTGATAAATATCTGCAAACTAAAACAGTACAATAAAGGTTATTCAACAAGTTAATGTACTTCTATTATTAAGTTGATTAATCCTAATAATCAAGTTATTAAATTGCTGCTGACTAAAAAGAAGTGGTAGATACAAATTTTTACAAAAAAACAGGATTTTTGTGATTTTGGTCATTGAGAATGGTTTATGACAATTATTTATGACAATTACATTGACTTCACTAATAGGATAACTTTTTGATCGCAGATGATAGAATTTGCAATTTTGCTATCAGAAGTTATTTGTTGTAAAAATGCAAATCAAGCGCGAGATGCCATCATCGGTATGGATACAAGTTGGGTTGTTTTATTTGTTGTTCATATTGAGTTTGAAGACGACATAATCCGAATTATTTCAGCCCGTAAAGCTACACGTCAGGAGCGAAATTACTATGAAAATTGAAACTTTAAAACAACGCTTAAACAAAAACCGTCCCATGAGCGCGGTAACAATTAGAATACCTGAAGACGTAGTGGAAGACTTAAAACGGATTGCACCAATACTGGAATTTTCTGGTTATCAACCATTAATGCGTGCTTACATTGGACAAGGGCTTCGCGTAGATTTGGAACGTTTGGAAAACAATACTGTTAGTGCTTTGGTTGCAAGTTTAAAGCGACATCATGTCAGTGATGATGTAATTAATCAAGCATTAGCTGAGGTTATACATGGGTAATGTTGAGAAATATAATCAGGACTTACGTCAGCGTTGCGTGTCTGCTAGGACATTATATACAACAAGAATACTGCTAGCAAATAAATTCCTAAACTCACAAAAAAAGCAGCAGGAATATTTTGTGATAAAAGTAACTTTAATAACTTATGACCATCAAAAGTATAAAGAATATTCATATTTTTTGCTCAGAGAGAATATTTACTGAGTTTGATATTTTATATCTTGCCTTTGTTTCCTCGGACTCTACACTCATCAAGATGTCTCAATTGTGTTTATCACTTAAAGTTTTGTATATAAAGGCTTTATAGAGATTCATCAGATGAAAAAGCAGAATTGCGATCTGCTTGCCTTACTCGCTTGGCTATCGCCAGCATTTTCAACTGTTGAAAACTCCATTATGTTTAACTGGAGTCAAAACTAATTGGTGTAAAATAATCAATACCAAACCTCAGTTAGATTACCAGATTGATACGTAGAATTTTAGCCATTATCGCAACATAAAAATCTTTTTTTTACCTTGACGTTAGAACCAGTTTATCAAGTCTTAAATAATACAATTCTTTGCCCTTTGAGGAAATATTTTAATCAGGTATACTAGGATGAATTAAGCTATAATTTTGCGCTGTGCCGGATAATTTTCTAGCTTTGCAATTTATATAATAATTTATATAAAATTTTATATAAAATATGAAATTTATATGACAAACCTCTGGACTTCTGCCGAACACGCTTTAGGATATCTTGCAAAAGCCGATCAAATACCCCATCGTACTGAAGGAGAAGCGGTACTGTTAGAGCAGGTACCCAAAACGGTCAAACGCATTCTCGATTTGGGAACTGGGGATGGACGGTTATTAGGATTACTCAAAATCGAACGCCCTTCAGTAGAATGTATCGCTGTGGACTTTTCACCAACTATGTTAGAAGCAGTAAAAACTCGCTTTGCAAATGATTCAACAGTGGAAATTCTTGACCACAATTTAGATAAAACTTTACCAAATAAAGGAACTTTTGATGCAGTTGTGTCTAGTTTTGCTATCCATCACCTCAGTCACAATCGCAAACGTTCCCTTTACCTAGAAATATTTAATTTATTGCAACCGGGAGGTATTTTCTGCAACTTAGAACACGTTGCTTCACCAACCCCTCGTTTACACGAAAAATTTTTAAAAGCTATCGGTAGAACAGTTGAACAAGACGATCGATCAAATCAACTTCTCGATGTAGAAACTCAATTAAGGTGGTTGGAGAACATTGGTTTTGATGATGTGGACTGTTATTGGAAGTGGCTCGAATTAGCGCTACTAATTGGATTAAAACCGAAAAGTTAAGCAACTACGGTGTGGTGAATGAATTTAATTTGGCTTTTATTAAAGGCTTCTTGGTTACAAGTTGCGATCGCGATTTTGACGGGTTTGATCAGTGGTGGAACTACAGCAAGGTTGATTGCGTTGATCAATAAAGCGATTAGCGAAGGCTTTCAATCCTCCGACAGCTTGAGTAACCTAGGGTGGCAGTTTCCGATTTTGGCATTAATAGTAGTTGTCAACAGCATTATCTCGCAAGTTTTACTGATAAATCTTTCTCAAGAAGCCGTATATCAGTTACGGTTGCGGTTGAGTCGAGGAATTTTAGCTGCTCAATTACAACATTTAGAAAAATTAGGTATACCACGTCTGTTAGCAACCCTCACAGAGGATGTCGCAACCCTAACAGCGACAGTCTATGCAATTCCTTTTATCTGTGTTGATATCGCAATTATTACTGGATGTTTGCTTTATTTGTCTTCCCTATCTGGTAACGTGTTTGCTTTTACCGTGGGGTTTGTGATGATAGCTGTCGGTAGTATTCAACTACTGATTAACAGAGCGCAAGGTTTTCTGATTTCAGCACGAGAAGAACAAGACCGTTTATTTAAACATTTTCGCGCCATTACCGAAGGGATAAAAGAGCTTAAACTACATAGCGCCCGTCGTCAAGAGTTTTTTGAACAAGAATTACAGCAGAGTGCAGCGATATCTCGCGATCAAAATTCAGCAGCATTATTAACATTTTCTGTTTCCACAGGATGGGGAAATCTCTTATTTTTCATCCTTGTTGGTTCCCTACTATTTGTATTACCGCAAATAGCGACAGTCCCCCCCGCAACATTATCAGCTTATATCCTGACAGTTACTTATTTAATGCTGCCTATGCAGAGCATATTAGATAAATTACAGGCTTTATCTAAAGCTAGTGTAGCCTTACAAAAAATCGAAAGAATGGGTTTAGTATTAGCTGGGAACAAAGAAAATTATATCGAAGAAAACAAACAAGATATCAAAACATTTTTCACATTAGAGTTAAAACAAGTAGTTCATGCATATCCGGGAGAAGATAAAGAAAGTCGCTTTAATTTAGGTCCCATTGATTTAACATTTAAACC
This sequence comes from Richelia sp. SL_2_1, assembly GCA_012033205.1. GTDB lineage: Bacteria > Cyanobacteriota > Cyanobacteriia > Cyanobacteriales > Nostocaceae > Rivularia. Next base: position 56,988 of record JAAUSO010000019.1, read on the forward strand.
TGGAGAAATTGTCTTTATAGTTGGTGGTAACGGTAGCGGAAAATCAACTTTAGCAAAATTAATTACAGGATTATATATTCCCGAAGCTGGAGAAATTATTTTAGATGGGAAAACAATTACCGATGAGAATCGTGAGTGGTATCGTCAACATTTTTCAGTAATTTTCTCCGATTTTTACTTATTTGAAAAACTTTTAGGAATTGGTAAACCTAGTTTAGACGAACAAGCACAGGAATATTTACGACAATTGAAATTAAATCATAAAGTAACCATAGAAAATGGGAAATTATCAACCACTGAACTTTCTCAAGGACAGCGTAAAAGGTTAGCATTATTAACAGCTTATTTAGAAAATCGTCCAATTTACTTATTTGATGAATGGGCTTCTGATCAAGACCCAATATTTAGAAATATTTATTACAAAGAGATATTAACTAATTTGAAAAAACGTCATAAAACAGTATTAGTTATCAGTCACGACGACCATTATTTTCACCTTGCAGATAGGATAATAAAATTAGATTACGGCAAAGTCGAATATGATAAAGTTAATTCTAAATTAGCAGTAGAAAATGGCGTAATTCGACATAGTTCATAGGGTGCATCTGAATCCTCTCAGAAGTCGGGTTTCTTTTAGAAACCCGACTTCTCTCCTCTAGCATCTTCCAACAAGTTGTAATTAATTAAGGGACTTCCAAGAAATAATTTATCCAATTAGCTACCCAATCTAAAATGAATGTTTTTTTATTTAGAAGTCCCTAAATCAAATCAAATTATCAATGAAAAATATTTACTGAGAAAGAAAACCTGTAATCAGTAACGGAAGTATTAACAAAACAAATATAATAAACACCACAGTTCCGGGTTCTATTTTGATAGTATTTTTATCTTCTTGGCTCATAAGACAGATTTGAGTGAAAATTAATTAAGTATATAAACTCAGCTTACCTTGATGGTAATTCTTTCTCAATCCCCATAAAGTATGATTTCAATCCAAGTTTACGATATTCCCAACTGTGGTAGTTGCCAAAAAGCTTTTCTATGACTGCAAAATCATCATATCTTTCGCGGGCTGGTAATAGGTAATTGCCAATTGGTAATTGGGGATTGGTAATTATTAAATTACCGATTACCCATTACCATTAAAAGATATAGAAACCATCGGAGAAAAACTGGAAACTTAGACAAAAAAGCGAATTAATAGATAACCTGTAGCCGCAACTAGCTGTAATAGTGTTACCGGAATACTGTATTTAAGAAAACCCTTAAATGTAATTCGTCTTCCATACTGTTGAGCAATTCCTGCGGCTACAATATTAGAAGATGCTCCCACCAAAGTACCATTTCCTCCTAAACTTGCACCGAACAACATCGCATAAAATAAAGGTAATACCGATGGTGGTAATTGCCCGCTGAAATCTGGTGTTAATACTTCTGCTCCCACTAATCCAACATTAATTAAATACTGTTTTAATAGCGGAATCATTGCTACCACCAAAGGAATATTAGGAACTATACTTGAGAGGATTCCAGTCACAAAAACCAATACTATGGAACCAAAAATCATATTTGTACCGATAGATGTTGCTAATATACCTGCAAAACTTTCAATTACCCCTGTTTTTTCCAATCCTCCGATTAACACAAAAGTACTCATAAAAAATATTAAAGTACTCCAATCCACATCCCGTAAAATATTTTCTACTGTATCAACTTTAGTTTGATGAGATACAAGCATTGATAAACCAGCACCCGATAAAGCAACCGCAGCCGGTGAAATTTTCACTGGTAAAGTATCGCCAATTACAAAAAAGAGTATTACCAAAGCAAATATCAACCCCCCCATTGTTAAAGCTTCTGGATGTTTAATTTGCGGATGCGGGATGTGTTCTAAATCATCCAACTTTGTCAGCCAAGTTTTGCGGAAAAGTATGGGTAATGTCACCGCAACCACAGCAATTGCTATTACTCCCCCCAAACTTAAACGTAATAAATAATCTCCAAAGCTTAAATTAATTGCATCACCAACTAAAAATGTTACCGGGTCACCAACTAAAGTTAATAATCCTGCGGCGTTAGCAACAAATACCATTAAAATTAATAACGGTACAAAATTAACACTTAATTCTTTCGCTATGGGAGGAATTAAAGGTGCTAATAACATTACTGTTGTCGCATTAGGTAAAAATGCACAAATAGGAATAGTTATCGCAATGATTCCTAGTAATAAACGTTTACCTTCTCCTTTGACTAATAATAGTATTCGTGCAGCTAAATAATCAAAAACTTTCGTGGGTTGAAATGCTCTGACTAATACCATTACACCGAAAAATAATGATATTGTTCCATGACTTTTCGCTATATAACCAATTGCTTCTTCTAAAGTCATGATATTAGTAAAAACTAATAACAATGCCCCTAAAAAAGCTGCTACAGTCAAATTTATCCACTCTGTCATAATTAAACTAATGACAGCAATAAAGATGGCACCGCTCAACATTGCTTGCCAATTCCCCATAACAAGCTCCTCTAAATTTAATAGTATTAATTAGGAATTACTAGCCTCTAAACTAGTTATTAACTAGCAAAATTCATTTGCTAATCAGATTTAGCCACGGATAATTAATTGTATTCGTTTAAATGCTATTACTGCCATCAAAAACCCCTAAGCAGTACATCACGAATACTTAAAGCTTAAAAATTTTATTTTATTCAATCAAAAAAATCATGCATCATGTTTTACCAGGTAATAATTAAGTACACAACTAAGTACACAACTGAAACGAATAATATTAGCCTGGGATAATAATGAAAACAAAACATCATTAAAATGCTGTTTATCATCAATCCCCTCGATGCCTACGAAGTTAGCTGACGGGCTAGGATTGAGAGGTATCCTTCTTACTAAGAAGTTATTGATACTTCTAAGTAAAATACGCCCCGTAATAGTGGTTCCTCCGTTCCAACTTGAAAAAGATAAGCAGGATTAGGCTGATTTTTTGTTGATAATTATTGTATCATAATCTGCTTTTTTTGTAATCAAATCTACCTAAAGGGAGTTTTATTTTTAATTTTTTTTGAAAATTGAAATTTATAATACAATATTTAGCCTACTTTGTTAAATAGATGTATTGCTTTCAATATACTTTTATAAACTTGAGGGAGCGGGAAAGAAGCAATAATATAAGAAAAATTGGAATAAGTTATTTGAAAATTTGGTTGGCTAATTCTTCTAAAGAATAAACAATATTAATTTCAGGACGTACTAAAGCAGTTTGAATTTCTACGTCCTGTCTTCTCGGATAATTGGGATGAACTCCGATAAACAAAGGTTTATCCGTCATTGAGAAAGCACCGAGTTCGTAAAGGGTTATTGGACAAATTGTTTCTTGGGGAAACCAGAAAAGAATCGATGAAGCAAGTCGCAAATGTCTGTGTTCCCATGCAATCTGCTGTTTAGAAGCATCGGGATTATCAATCGGGAAATTAGCACGACGGGGATTTAAAATAATCCAAGGTGAAGGTTTCAAAAATTCCACCATTTGCGATTGCCAATCTGGACAGTTGGAAATTCCACCAGCTAAAAATATTGCATCTCCTTGACCATCAAACTCTTCTAACGCTTCAATATATATACTCATGTTAAAAGCAATAATCTACACCAGCAATTACTGCTAAAGCTATAGCATATTCTTCTAAATCGCGCCTGAGTATTTCTAATTCGCTTCTTAATTTTGCTTGGTGCTTCCAGTTTTTTTCGTGTTCAAAAGGACTAATATCGAGAGGACGTTGTGCTTCCCAGGTTTGTAATAAAGGATGCCACTTTGCGAGAAAAGGACGTAAACCGCGATTGAGTACGGTAATCGCAATTCCTCCAACTGATCGATGAGAAGCACCGATATCGGGACCTGCTTGTTTGAGAATTTCCCGTGTAGTTGCAAATAAGCTGTGCAAAGATACAAGAGCTTCCCGCAATAATCCGTGGTCTGTTCCTGCTTCTAAAGGTTGGATGGTAACACGAGTAACGAGTTCTACAAATAATGACCAAGCAGCCTTTCTTTCGGTATCATCGGGTTCCCATTCCGTTCCACCAATTCCAAAAGGGAGATTTACAGATACTTTTGTTAATTTTGTAGAGTCTTGTTTGGGCATTTTTAATTAACTCATTCATTTAGGGATTAAATAACAAAAAGAAACTGTCAAACAACGTACATCAGCCTATAGCTTTAAATTGCGAAATATTTTTTAGCTCTTCCTCTTCTTCTTTGAGAACGTAGTAAAGCTCCCAATTTTGTTGAAGATTTAACCAAAAATTGGAGCTATTTCCAAAGAATTTTGATAATCGTATTGCTGTACTAGGTGTAATTCCTCGCTTTTGATTTACAAGCTCATTTATTCGCTGATAGGGTACGTGAAGTGCATCTGATAGTTGTCGTTGGGTTATTCCCATTGGTTCGAGAAAATCTTTGAGTAATATTTCACCGGGATGTATTGGAGGTCCATATAGCAAATTTCAGTTGAGTTCAATACAGTAAAACCTCACCCCCTTCCCCTCTCCTTGCTAAGGAGAGGGGTGCCCGGAGGGTGGGGTGAGTAATTGTATTGCACCCAAGTGAAAACCGCTATAT
>JAAUSO010000357.1 GCA_012033205.1 Richelia sp. SL_2_1
GCACCTGCTTGAATCCAAGGTGATGCAGCGCATGGGCGATGGCGTTGCCCTGCGGGTCCAGCACGCCTTGCTTGAGGGTAATATGAATCTGAGCCTTCACGATGCAACCTCATCGGTTTTGGTTTTGAGGGAATTAGTCTACCTAAATTGACTCTGCTTTGGCTTAGAGTGCCATCTCCTGAGCTACCATTGGGTTATTTGGATCATTCGGATCATTGGGGCTACTGTCATCGAGAATCCGTATTAAGAAAAATTCAGATTCATCATACGGAATTGAAGAAAAGTTAGGATCGGAAGGGTCTGTTTGAGTGGTCTTAACCTCAATTTCGTAGAATTTAGCTTCCTCATAGTCGAACGATTGAGTAGCTAATAACTCATTTTTATTTTTACCACCTATCTTAAACCTTCCACCTGCATCATTAATAAGCTCATATTGAAAACTTATAGCAGATGCGTTCTTCTCATAGGTACTAAAAATTCCGATCTTTGTAAGTGCAGGAAAATTTTCCTCAATGGAATCCCCATCTAAAACAACTGCTTGTTTTTTTCTTGAAAATCCCATACTTTTCCTGTGTTAGAAGGAATATTGTCTGAGTATGATGTAACATTATTCAAGGTATTCCAATTCAAATTTTTGCCAGAATTAAAACCAACAACATTCTCTCCATTCAAGAGTCTATTTAGTAGTTTGTAGGCATATCCATGATCTCCAACAGGACGTAATTTATCAAATCCTTCCCGCTCTTTCAAATCAAGATGACCGTATCCTATCAATGCTGATCCTCCCCTTATAGGATTAACGTATAAATCCTGATGGGCGAAGGGAGCAACAAAACCGAATCCAGTGAAAAGCGTTTTAAACGGACTAGGGTCGCCCTTACTAGTATGAATACCGATAACGTTAGTTGCATCCGTGGAATCAACAATATCAATATTTGGTTGCCCTTCAAATAAAGGAGCAGCTGCATCTAAAGCGATAATTCCACCAAGCTTTTGCCCTGTCTTAGCTCTATACCACTCCCCAGCATCACCTGATGCTTGGGCACCTAAACTATGCCCAATAAGTGTTACGTTACTTGGATCGTAGCGTTTATTAATTATATATTCAGCGATTTCATCGCCAACTACATTTGTATATGCAGCCGACAAAGGATAGAAAAATTTGAAAGCAGAGTACCAGTAATAGTGGAACCTTTTTCCCAGTCAACTAAAATAACATTAGCCTCTGGCTCTCTGGCTTTAATAGCATCAGCCATTTGCTTCACCCAATCTGTTGGCGTGAATAGTGTTTTATTATTAGGATTGCCTCCTGTATTGTTAAATCCGTGGGTGATAATGTATGTCTTTTTGTTGGGATCAATATTTCCATCGTTATCTCGACGACCATCCTTCCAAACATTAAAGTAGACATTTATAGAATCAAAATTCTTTAGTGGATCTGTTTGACGTACTGCATTGCCTCCCTCATAAGAGAAATCGCTGCTACTCAAAGAGAAACTTTGATCAAGAAGGTCGGGAGAGACGGTAGAAATACTCTCATCTAATGCTCTACCCAGAATACTTAGGGCTTGATTTTCAATAGGTTGATCTGCCAAGTAACTCGCATTTAAGAAAGCAGCATTATACAAATCATTAAGGGAGACACTGCTGTAATCATCCTTGAAAGTGTTATTCCTAATTTTTGTGCCTCATCTTGTTGACTAGCTAATAACAATTGCTGAATGGAAACCAAGTTTGTTTGTATATCCCCAACTGTTTCCCCAACCGAAGCGCGAAAAGCATTCCAAAAATTCGCAGTTAGTGTCGGATCAGTAAATGATTCAGGAAATTGGCTTTCTATCGTTCTAGTATATGAATCCCAATTTAAAGATGTGTTGGGTTCATCAAGAACACTCAAAGAAAAATCAAGGGAATTTAGGGAATTAAGAGCTTTTGCGTAAAACGTGATTGAACCCGTTGCACCGGGAGCTAAAACCCCAAAAGGACTGTCATCTGATTGTAAAACTAACTCTAAACTGGTTTGATTCCATAGTTCTTGCCTTACGAGGGAAATGGGAGCTTTTGTTTCGCTTACCAATAGAGCTAAAGGACTATCCAGGTCGATATTTCCGTTGTTTGCAAACTGAATCGTTATGGGAATAACCGCATCTGGTCTTACCGCAGAAGGAGCAATAATATTAGTAACAAGATTGGCTTTTCCTCCTTCAACAACGGTGAAACTATCTTGCAAAGTCGTTGTTTGATTTCCCATTTTAGCAACTACATCATAAACACCAGTATCACCACCTCTTAGGTCAAATGTGGCGAAGAGTTTCGTAGAGTCAATAAAATCTAAACGATTTGCTACTATCTCCGCACCAGAAGCATCTGTAAGCGCAACTGTTGTTTGAGTATCAAATTTTGCTCCTAATATTTCAACCGTAATCTGACCTGCATTCCCCCCGGTTTTATTTGATAAAGAAAGTATTTCAAAATCAAGGGTTTCAGCTTCAATCGTGAAATTAGGTTGATTCTCTGTTACAGCATCTCCATAAGCTAAGAGATAATAGGTTCCTGCAAGTGTAGTAGGGACAACAATTTCTTGATCTGGTGCAAATGCTTCAGTAAAACCAAAATCAAACTTGCTCCGAGTCGGCATTTTACCGTAACTTAAATACAACTCATTCGCTGCTATCGTCGAATCACTATCTAACTTGACTCGCAGTGTTTCACCCGCACCTACATCAATCCGATAATAAACTGCTTGTCCTTGTGCCAAAGTACCAGTATCGGGAGTTCCTAATTCCAACAACTCCGCATCCAAAGCAAATTGCTCAAGAGAAGCCCCAAGGTTATTACTTTCGTCTAACTCCGGTACATTATTACGAATATCGCTGCGAATAATTACGTGATAATCGCCGGGAAGCACTCCTGGTAGCGGTGCATTAACTGTCTGGCTGTAGCTTTCACCGCTTTCAAGTGATTGAGACACTTTTACCTGAGCAAACAACGAATCATTTATATCCCATTTATCATCTGCTGA
>JAAUSO010000358.1 GCA_012033205.1 Richelia sp. SL_2_1
TTGTTCTTTTGTCAATATTGAAAACAGTTCAGAATTTAGGTAACTGAGTTCTTTATCCATGTAGTGAAAGCAAACTAGGTAAAAAAATCTAACTTTGTCATTATTTGAATTTTACAACTATGGAAAATGTAAGTATAAAGGAGTTTTATAAAGTGATATTTGGCGAAAATGGAAGTCAACTTGATTACTTTTTGAACAGTAAAGGCAATACTGAACTAGGTCATTTTAATGTATTCGATACCGAAAAGTTCTATTTCAGCGGAAATAAAAAGTCTGAAATGACTTATAACCGAAGGCTGTATTAACAAAATTAGTCTGATTAAAGGTAAAAATTTTGGTTGAGTTTGCAGGTAAAACAATTCTCATTGAACAACAGGGAATTTTATTTGCAACACCAAGAATTCCCTACAGATATACCCCACAAAATAAAGAGCAGTCGGGATTTTTTTGTGTTTTTACCAAAGAGTTTATGTCAAAATCGAAAACAGGTTTGCTCATTGATGAATTGCCCATTTATAAACCCAAAAGTGATTTTGTATATCAGTTAAATGATAAGCAATTTCTTGAAATGGAAGTGATTTTTAGGAAAATGAATGCCGAACTGTCTTCTGATTATGCTTTTAAGTATGATTTGTTACGAAACTATGTACTAGAATTGATACATATAGGGCAAAAGTTGAAACCGATAAAAAGCACTGATACAGCCACCAATGCAGCAAGTAGAATCTCTTCTTTGTTTATTGAATTATTGGAAAGGCAGTTCCCAATAGAAAATGAAACACAAGTAATACAACTTAAAACCCCACTTGATTTTGCTACAACGCTTGGTATACACATCAATCACTTGAACAAAGTATTGAAAGAAACTACAGGCAGAAGCACAACAGAGATAGTTAACGGCCGAATAGCAGAAGAGGCTAAGATATTGCTTAAACAAACTCAGTGGAACGTGTCTGAAATAGCCTTTGCTTTGGGGTTTGATGAAGTTGCTCACTTCTCCAATTTTTTCAAAAGGCAAACGACACTTTCTCCATTGAAATATAGAAATTGATTGAATTTTGCAAATTGTGGATTGCTATTTACAAGTTGATTTTTAATGGATATTCGACCTTTGGAGCAAAAATAAAACAGGTTCCAAATGGTAGATACAAAAACTAAAGTAGCATTAGTCACGGGAGGTAGTCGTGGACTAGGCAAGGATATGTCCTTACAATTGGCTAAAAAGGGTTTTGATATAATCTTGACTTACAATACCGGTGTAGATGAAGCTGCTAAAGTAGTTGATGAAATAACTGCAATTGGTAAAAAAGCAAAAGCTATTCAATTAGACGTGACTAACGCTAAAAGTTTTTGATGCTTTTGCACAAAATGTAAAATCTTCTCTAAAAATGAATTTGGAACTGAAAATCTTTTTGCCTTGGTGAACAATGCGGGTATAGCTGCATACACTAGCATCGCTGACACTTCTGAGGAAGTTTTTGATTCGATGGTTACTATTCATTTAAAAGCACCTTATTTCATTACTCAAAAACTGTTGCTTACTATTAGTGATGGAGGAAGTATTGTTAATGTTTCCTCAGGATTGGCGAGGTTTAGTTATCCAAACTATGCTCCTTATGCTATAATGAAAGCTTCTATTGAAAGCCTAACAAGGTATCAAGCACAGGAATTTGGAAGCAGAAAAATTCGGGTAAATACAATCGCACCAGGTGCTATTGCCACAGATTTTGGAGGTGGTGCAGTAAGGGATAATAAGGATCTAAATTCAATGATAGCCAACACCACTGCACTTGGCAGAGTTGGTTTGCCAGATGATATTGGAAGCGTAGTGGCATTTCTATGTAGTGAGGATGCCAAATGGGTAAATGCCCAACGCATAGAAATATCGGGGGGTGTTCATATTTAAAAAATAAACAAAGTGAAGAATTCAACAATATTAGGAAACAGCACACTAGGTGTGAACCGAATAGGGCTTGGTTGTATGGGGATGTCAGAGTTTTATGGTTCATTTGATGAAACTGAATCAATTAAGACTTTGCATAAAGCAATTGATTTAGGAGTAAATTTTTTCGACACTGCTGATATGTACGCAAGTGGAGCAAATGAAAAATTAATTGCCAACGCGTTTAAAGGACGTTGGTCTGATGTCATTCTTGCAACAAAGTTTGGAGTAATGAGAGGTCCAAATGGTGAATGGCTTGGGCTTAATGGTCAACCAGAGTATATTCAAAAAGCTTGCGAACAAAGTCTTTTAAATTTGGGAACGGAGTCTATTGATTTATATTATATGCACCGTCAAGCTCCTGATGTTGAGATTGAAGTGATAGTTGGGGCAATGTCTGATTTGGTCAAACAAGGAAAGGTAAAATACATTGGGCTGTCAGAAGTGAATGCCGAAACAATACGCAGAGCTCACAAAGTACATCCAATAACAGCCATTCAATCTGAGTACTCTTTATGGAGTCGTGAACCAGAAGAAGAAGTATTTGAGGTATGCAAAGAACTTGGAATTACCTTTGTTTCGTACAGTCCACTAGGTCGTGGTTTTTTAACAGGAGCAATTAAAAGTCGTACTGATTTTGAGGCTGGTGATTTTAGATTAAACAACCCACGATTTACAGATGAAGCTATTAAAGAGAATATCAAATTTGTAGAAGTAATAGACCAATTAGCAAAAGTCAAAGAAGTAACTAAAGCACAGATTGCACTGTCTTGGATTTTATGTCAAAATGATAATATTACTGCTATTCCGGGAACACGGAAAATCCATCGTCTAGAAGAGAATTTAGGAGGATATAATGTTGTGCTAAACCAAGGCGATATGGAACTTATTGAAGCATCTATACCTAAAACAACCATTGGAAGTCGCTATTAAAAATAGAATTGGCTAGGCATTTTTGTCAAGGTTTGTAGAATTTGATTAGCCAAATGAAACTTGTCAAATACAAAAGCCTTTGGGCAATGCCTTGGTAATTTTTCACAAGTCCAAACGAGGCAGAAAAACCAACTACCAAAATGAAAA
>JAAUSO010000127.1 GCA_012033205.1 Richelia sp. SL_2_1
ATTCCATGTATTTATAATCACTCACCCTTTAGAGCTATGTCAGTCGGATAAGTCAGGTATTGAAGTCGGAAAAGTCGGGTTGTAATTTTGACCAGTATCAAATAAATTGTATATAGCAATACTTCAACTTAGATTGAAAAATTTGATTACTATAGCTAACCTATGTATGACCACTGAAGAAGCACTGAAATTTATAGAAACTTCGCTTCAAAACAAAACAGGTAAACAACTAACTGTTGTAGAGAAAGAAATATTAAAAGCAGCGTGGGAAAACGAAGCATACATCACCATCGCCAAAAACTCGCACTTGAGTGTGGGACATATCAAAGATATAGCCTCCAATTTATGGCGCTTGCTTTCAGAAATTTTGGGACAGAAGGTTACTAAAACAAATTTGCGACTGGTATTAGAAAAAACTAATGTCGCCAGTAATACCTACCCCCCCCGGATAATTCGGAAATTGCTAGTAATAAAGATATTGACTTAAATGACTATATTTTGCAGTTGCAACAAGAAATCCAAGAACTTAAACAAACCAAACAAATCCTCTACCAATCCCGCGCTTTTTTAGAAAGCGTTTTAAATAGTTCTCTCGATGGAATTGCAGCAATGCAAGCGGTGAGAGATAGCACTACCAGAGAAATAACCGATTTTCGTTTTTTAATGGCTAATCCTGTAATTGGCAATTTTTTTGACAGCAGCCACGAACATTTAATTGGTAATTTTATGGTTAAAAACCTGTTTAAAAATCAGATTATCAAAGACAATTCAACTTTGTTTAACTGCCTAAAGCAGGTAGTTGAAACCAAAAAATCGTTGAATCAAGAACTATATTACGAAATTAACAATATTAAAAATTGGTATCAAATTATAGCAGTTAGCTTAAATGATGGAATTTCCCTGACAATTCGCGACATCACACAAACTAAATTTCTAGAATTAGAACTAAGTCGTCAAGCACGTGTAGATAGTTTAACCAACATCGCCAACCGTCGCCGCTTTGATGAATATTTAGAACAAGAATGGCAACGCTACAGACGGGAAAAGCGACCCATATCGTTGATTTTATGCGAAATCAATAATTTTGAATCTTATAAAAATTCTTATGGCAACCATAAGGGCGATGAATGTTTAATCAAAATTGCTCAAATAATTAATAACTGTGCCAAGCGAGCAATTGACTTAGTAGCGCATTATCGAGCCAACCAGTTTGCCGTAATTTTACCGAATACCGATGCTAATGGGGCGTATTTTGTAGCTGGCTTGATAGAGAGTAAAATTGAAAAACTGAATATTCCTCACATAACTTTGAGCTTCGGTATTGCAAATATGATTCCCACCGAGGATTTAGAGGCAAAAGCGTTGATTATTACAGCAGAGGAAAATCGGCATCCAACTTTTTAAAGCAATAATTGTTACTTTTATATGATATTACTTAAGTATTTGATGATGCGTTACGGCGATATAGGCGATATAATATAAAACCATAACAAATCAAGCAAGATTATCCCTAGCCTTAACATCCCATTCCCAATTACCAAGCCCCATTCTCTGCAAAAACACGCAAATGTGCTAAAATTTTAGCAAATAATGGCGATTATTCAAGCATCATTGGAATAATTTGGCTTTTTTTCGATTTTAAGCCCTAAAATTTGCGATTTTTGGAGTTTTTTAGGTTATGACAACCTCTCAGGAGCGGATAATCCCGACGGATCTGCGAAACGAGATGTCCAGGTCTTATCTGGAATATGCGATGAGCGTGATTGTCGGTCGCGCTTTGCCAGATGCCAGGGATGGTCTGAAGCCTGTGCATCGTCGCATTCTTTACGCTATGCACGAGTTGGGGTTGACGGCAGACCGTCCTTTCCGTAAATGCGCTCGTGTTGTGGGGGAGGTGTTGGGTAAGTATCATCCCCACGGCGATACGGCTGTTTACGATGCTTTGGTGCGGATGGCGCAAAGTTTTTCGATGAGGTCGCCTTTAATTTCGGGGCATGGTAATTTCGGAAGTGTTGATAACGATCCTCCGGCGGCTATGCGTTACACTGAATGCCGCCTACAATCTTTAACTACCGACGCTCTACTGCAAGATATTGAATCGGAAACGGTGGATTTTGCCGATAATTTCGACGGTTCGCAGCAGGAACCTACAGTTTTACCGGCAAGGCTACCGCAGTTACTTTTAAATGGTTCTTCTGGAATTGCGGTGGGGATGGCGACTAACATCCCGCCCCATAATTTGGGAGAATTGATCGATGGATTAGTTGAGTTGATTCATAATCCGGAAATTACCGATCTTGAATTAAATAAATATATCCAGGGACCGGATTTCCCGACAGGTGCTGAAATCCTCGGTACTTCAGGGATTAAGGAAGCTTATACTACCGGGCGCGGTTCGATTACCATGCGCGGAGTAGCGAGTATTGAGACTCTTCAACAGCGGGGAAGAGCGGATAAAGAAGCGATAATTATCACCGAGTTGCCTTATCAAACTAATAAAGCGGCATTAATTGAAAAAATTGCCGAGTTAGTTAACGATAAACGCATTGACGGTATTTCTGATATTCGCGATGAGAGCGATCGCGATGGGATGCGAGTTGTGATAGAACTCAAGCGCGATGCTTATCCCCGCGTGGTTTTAAATAATTTATACAAGTTAACGCCACTGCAAGCGAATTTTGGGGCAAATATGCTGGCGTTAGTAAATGGAGAACCCATTTTACTAACATTGAAGCGATTTTTGCAGGTTTTCTTAGATTTCCGCATTGAATCAATTACCAGACGCACGCGCTATGAATTGCGGAAAGCTGAAGAAAGAGACCATATTTTACAAGGTTTATTAATCGCGCAGTCTCATTTAGACGAGATTATTGCCTTGATACGTCATGCTGCGGATGCACCGACAGCGAAGGGAGAATTAATTAGTAATTATGGGTTATCAGAATTGCAAGCTGATGCAATTTTGCAAATGCAGTTACGACGTTTGACAGCTTTGGAAGCTGATAAAATTCGTTTAGAACACGATTCTTTACAGGCTCAAATAACTGATTTACAAGATATTCTGGCTCGCAGAGAACGAATATTAGAAATTATTGAAACCGAAGTTAAGCAATTAAGAGAAAAACACGCTACACCCCGCCGCACGGTAATTACCCACAAGGAAGGGGATTTAGATGATATAGACTTGATTGCCAATGAAAAAGCGATAATTTTACTGACAGAGCAAGGTTATATCAAGCGAATGCCGGTTAATACCTTTGAAGCCCAAAGCCGTGCTACAAGAGGGAAAGCAGGAGCGAAAGTTAAAGATGATGACAACATTGAGCATTTCTTAACTTGTTGCGACCATGATAGTATTTTATTCTTCAGTGAACGCGGTGTAGTTTATTGCTTGAGGGCTTATCAATTACCCTTGGGTTCCCGTACCAGTAGGGGTACGCCCATAGTACAAATGCTACCAATTCCTAGAGAAGAAAAAATTACCTCGATTGTACCCGTCAGCGAATTTAGCCAAGATGAATATTTGGTAATGCTCACTAAGGGTGGCTATATTAAGAAAACTGCCTTAGCTGCCTTTAGTCATATTCGCGCCAACGGTTTAATTGCAATTTCCTTAGAAGAAGGAGATGAATTACGCTGGGTACGTCGTGCGAAAGCTGAAGATAGCGTAATTATCGGTTCTCGTATGGGTATGGCGATTCATTTCCGCTGCACTCACTCACAATTACGTCCTTTAGGAAGAGCGACTCGTGGAGTAAAAGCCATGAAGTTGCGTAAAGGTGGTGACGAATTGGTAGGAATGGATGTTCTTCCAGCGGACATTTTAAATAACATCGCACCAGCAATAGAAGCTGAAACCGAAGCAATTGAAGTTGAAGCAACTGAAGTTGAAGTAATTGAAACCGAAACAATTGAGACTGAAGCAACTGAAATCGAAGATGCAGATAATCCTGAAGCTGTAGAAATTGCGGATAACAGTAATTCCGGGCTTTGGGTATTAGTTATTACTACGGGAGGATATGGAAAACGGGTACCAGTTGCTCAATTCCGCTTGCAAAATCGCGCCGGACAAGGTTTAATGGCAACCAAGTTCAAAAACCGTAAAACTCAAGATCATCTAGCAACTTTACGCATTGTTAGTGAAGAAAATGAAATTATGATGGTCACGAGTCGCGGTATAATTATTCGACAAGCAGTAAATGCTATTTCCATCCAATCACGTTCTGCTACTGGAGTCAGGGTACAGCGTCTTGATGATGAAGATTTTATTAACGGAGTTGCAGTAGTTCCCGCTGATAATAGTGAAGAATCACAAGAATTATCAGATGGAGATGCTGTAGAAGTGACAGATTCAATTGTTATTGAACCAGCAGATGATGTTGTAGAAACGGAAGAATAAAATCAAATTTTGCTAATTTCTTAACCATTAATGTAGAGACGTTGCACTGCAACGTCTTTATCTATTTTGAGGATTCACCGTCCAACTCACGTTAAAATATAGCGGTTTTCACTTTTAAGAAAAACCCCTCATCCCTCATGATAAAAGGGGACTTAATACAAGTACTGATGAAATCAAATATTTTAACCAAACTCGTAAATCGCAACTCAAAATCGATCATCGCTTTAACAAGTGGGATTGTAATGGGATTAACCGTCGCTCCTGTGGGTGCTTGGTTTTTAGCATGGTTTGCTTTGATTCCCCTATGGCTAATAGTCGTAACCCCAAAACAAAAACCCTTCGCCCCCTCTCTCTTATGGGGTATCGGTTATCACGGAACAGCCTTGTATTGGATTACCGGACTTCATCCTTTGACTTGGTTGGGTGTCCCTTGGTTGGGAAGTATTGCCATAGCTTTATTTGCTTGGTTGTTTATCTCCTTTTGGGGAGGTATATTAGTTATTCTTTGGTCTAAATTACTCAGAATATTTTCAACTCAAAATAGTTTGATTCGCGTTCTGATTGGTACAGCTATTTGGTGTGCTTTAGAAAGAGTTTGGAGTGCCGGACCTTTGTGGTGGAGTTCGCTTTCTTACACGCAATCACCGTATAATCTGGTAATTTTACATTTGGGTCAAATTTCGGGACCAACAGCGGTAACGGCGGTAATAGTTGCGGTTAATGGGTTGATAGCAGAAGCTTTAATTGCTCGCTTTTCTAAGTTAGATGATAGTATAGAAAATAAGATATCAGTATTAGAACAAACTAAAAGTCAAAATATCAAAACTTTTCAGCGATTGGGAATAATTGCGATCGCGCTATTCATTTTTTCTCATTTAATAGGTTTTGGCTTATATTCTCGTCCCCTTTCCCAACCGTCGGCAACTGGTTTAAAAGTAGGAATTGTTCAGGGTAATATTCCCAATCGCATCAAGTTTAAATCCCAAGGAAATCAGCGTATTCTAAGAAATTATACCGCAGGTTATTTAAATTTAGTAGATCAAGGTGTAGAAGCAGTTTTAACTCCAGAAGGTGCATTACCCTTTTTTGAAGATGAGATTATTCAAAGTCCGTTAATTGCAGCAGTGCGAGAAAAAGGGGTTTTGGCTTGGGTTGGAGGTTATAAACGTCAGGGAAAAGGTAGATATACCAATAGTTTATTTACTTTTACAGGTGAAGGTAAAATTTACAGTCATTATGATAAAGAAAAACTGGTACCTTTAGGAGAATACATTCCTTTTGAAAGTGTTTTAGGCGGTATTATTAATCGATTATCTCCCATAACCGCCAGACAAATACCCGGAAAATCAAACCAGATTGTGGAAACACCTTTTGGTAGAGCCATCGTCGGTATATGTTATGGTTCAGTCTTCGCAGAACAATTTCGTAATCAAACACATAAGGGTGGAGAGTTTATTCTCACAGCTTCTAATAACGACCCTTATAGTGCAGCAATGCAATTTCAGCATCATGCTCAGGATACCATGCGAGCCATTGAAAATGATAGATGGGCAGTACGAGCTACAAATACCGGATATTCAGCATTTGTCAATCCTCATGGTCAAACATTGTGGATATCAGGACATAATACCTATGAAACTCACACGGAAACCATTTATCGGCGAAAAACGCAAACTTTATATGTACGTTGGGGTGATTGGTTATGTTGGCTTTTATTGGGATTAGCTATGGGAAATTGGGTAATGGAAGGGGAGAAGGGGAGAAATAAATAATTAAATCATTGGACTTCTTAGGGCATTAGCCTATAATACTCATCTAGACGTAGCAATGCTACGTCTCTAGATCTTTTCCGGAGATGTCTAATGATTCCGATGCCTGATAAATATGGTCAACAGTTGAATGTTAACCATCAACTAACTCCTCACTCTTAACTCTTCACTCTTCAACTCTTACACAAGGTGTTTCTCCGAAATTCGCAGGGTCTGGGAAAACTGCTAAAGTATTATATTCGGGATTACCTTCTTGATAAAGTACTCGAAAAGTGTAGAGTCTTTTTTTCCCATTTCCTTCTGTAATTACCGTTAAAAGTGTATTATCAGTATGGGGAAGTCCAGGGATATCAAGTTTTTCGATTCTTCTGAGGTGAATTACACTTGCTGCGGAATTTTCACAATCTGCCGTGTTAGCGTTTTCTTCTCCAAATTGTACGCACATCGGACCATCAAAATCTAGAGTAACTTGTGATGGGTCATCTAACCAGACTTTTTTGATTGTTTCTTCTGCGGGAATAAAGCTTAAATTTGTACCTTGTTGGTACCAAACTTTAATATTAGGAATTACACCTCCCAAACCCTGAGCTTGACAGGAAAATATTGAACGTAAAACGGCATTATTTGCTAATACACTACTTGCCATGAATATACTAGTTACAGAAAAAACTACTGTACCAACAGAAAGATTTAGCATTTTCATGGGAACTCCTAACTCCTCACTCTTAACTCCTAACTTAATTAAAACTGCGTTTCTTGATTAACAAATATTTCAACTTCTTTGCCCGGAGGTAAAAACCAAATGTTTGTTTTGCGGGACATTTCAGACATCGCTCGTTGATTGCGGCGGGTAATTTGTGGAATTACGGTTTTCATTCCGCCTTCTAATATAGCAGCAGCCGTACTGGGATTACGGTTGACATTGGTGACGGCTACTGTGCCATTTTCTCCGGTGACTACTTGAGATTCGGTACGGTTAATTATTTCTGCTGCTTTACCTAATCCCCCTAAAGCAAATAATTCTGCATCCATCAGAGCCATAGATGAACCACTGTTAGAATATTGATTAGCTATTAATGGTTTACCATTTTACCGCGAATCATCAGCGCGTTTTGGGGTACGTTTTTTTCTGCAAGTTCACCATTTTCTCGCTTCATAATTTTGACTATTTCTAACTGCATTAAACCGTTTTCAGAGATGGAATCAATTTTGGTTAATATTTGGCTTCCTATCGGTAGTGCTACGGTACCGTCTGCGGCTTTTAAGGATTGTTTTAAGCTCACTACATAAACGTTATTGTTATTACTATTTTCAGTATCTTCTCTGCCTGACTTGGTAGTTTCACCGTAGATTGCTGTATTTAATACGGCTCTAGCACTATTCCCTACTGGGATTGTTTGAGGATTTCTTCTGACTGATTCTGTGGCTCTACGGGTTTGTGTTTCTCTCACAGGCTTACTTTGAGTTTCTTTCTCTTTCACATCTCTTTCAACTGCAACTTGTGAGGGTGATGTTCGATTCTTGACAATCTGTTTTTCGTTAACGGATACCTGTCCGTAACTGCCTAATTTTGCTAACCTTGTCCATTCTTGCATCGGATTAGGTTCTGGTGGTGCGATTTCTACTAGGGTTTGTGAAGCTGGTGCGGGTGGTAATATTGGTAATGTCTTCTGTGGTTGTGATGTTGAAACTTTTTGCGATCGAGACAGCATAGCTGAACGAGATATGCTTCCACTGTCATTTGTAGATTGCGGGACATTAACAATACGCTCAACTGTGACGATTTTAGGTACCTCAACAATGCGTGTTGGTGGTATTTGAGGTTTGGCACGAATCCGAGGCATTGATAAGTCACGGGGAATGGTTTGCGGTTGGATTTCGGGGGTTGGTTTAGCTGCTATGGAAGGTGTTGATGATGTGGGTTTAACCATTCTCAGCTTTTCTTGTGCAGATTTTACTGCTTCGAGTTGTTCAGAAAGTGCTAGTTTGGTTTTCAACCCTTCGACTTGTTCTTCTAATTGTTGTTGACGGGGTTTGGTTTCGGCTTGGGGTAAGATTGGGGTAGCGATGGTGTTTTGTGTCGGTTTTGTATCGTTACTCATTAATTGAGATAAAAATCCACCAGCAAACATAACTACAGCTAAGGTAGCAGCAGCAACTAAACCGGCTTTAGCGAAGGGATTAGCCGAAAGTGGTTGTGAAGTGACGTTGTTATTGGGTTCATCTGTTTGAGGATTTACATCTGTAATTGATGCATCTTCTATTTCCATTTCTGCCGGAGTCGATTCATCCAAACCAACCAATTTTGCCATCCGCATTTCCCATTCGGTAATTTCAGTTTCACTATTTTGGGATGATGTTGAGTATTGAGTCATGATAGGGAATTGGGAATTGGGAATTGGTAATTGGGAATTGGTAATTGGGAATTGGTAATTGGGAATTGGGAATGGAGAATAAATAATTTAAAAAGTTAATTTCATTAAAAAAAATAAAATAAGATTATGTAGTAAGCTAAAAAGCCTTTAATTTGTATATTCTGTATATTCAAATTTTATTAAAGTCTTGTAGTGCCGGCATCCCTTCACTTAGTTCGAGGGCATCCTGCCCGCTAGAAAAATACAAATTAAATTAAATGCGCGACAACTTATATATATATAATTTACCAAACATAAAAAATCATCACAGTAAATTTAAAATTCTCATCTTCTTATTAAATCATCTTTATTTTCAGAACAGCTTTTATCTTCAATATCACAAATATTATAAATTTGTATTCTGGCTTCTCCGAGTCGGTAAACTGCTAAATTTAAAGGAGTTGGAATACTTGGTAAAGAATTTACTTCATCTATAGCTTCAACTAAAATTTGTTTGTTAAAGGGAATTGACTTACCTAAATTATCACCCCTACTAAAAATTAAACGATTAGCTAAAATTTCAACTTTCCATTTACCTTCGGAAATTACTTCCGGTTGAGAAATCCTTTGAATTACTAAAACATTTTCTTGGGGACTTTCTAACTCAAAGTTATTAAATCTCTGAGCAAATTCTCTTCTAAAATCATTTCTCAATAATTCAGAACTAATATTCCAAACTACCATTGATGATTGTTTTTGCGACCAAGTAAACATTAAAGTCATAGTCTCACCTACAAAACGGCGAATTGTTTCGCGATCGCGTTGCAAATTACCTTTAGCATCAGCGGTGATAACTCGACCATCTGTTAATTGTACCAAAATTTGGGGTACAGATTTACGCTTAACTTGCTGTAACATTCCGCCGTGAAACATCAATAAAATCAAAGTCAATAAATGTAAGCCAAATGTTGCGATCGCGAACAAGGGGACAATATTAGTTTGATTTTTATCTGTATTTAGGGTTTGCATTTAGATTTTAGGGAAATCTTAACAGTGGATGCTAACTTGATTGCAAATTAATTCATAAAACCATTGAATTATCGCTGATTTTGACAACGATTAAATCCGTCTGTAGTTAGATTGTCATATCGATCTGTCAAACATAAATCTCTAATTTCGTAAATTTCTAATTTATCGCTGCGAGTTGCGTAAATTGCTTGTTGTAAATCGGTAAGATTTGCTGTAATTGGGTAATCAAAAGTATCTATTGCTTGTACGAAAATATCCTTATTAAATGGTGTAACTATTTGTTTATCATTACTGCGTTTTTGAACCAGATTCGCAACGATTCCCACTCTCCATTTACCCCGTTCAATTTGTTGCGCGGGATAGATTCTAGTAATATTTAATTGTGCTGATATTACTTGCTCAGAATTACTGGCAAAAACTTCTGGTGGAGTCAATTCAGCTACCGTAGCTAAAAAACCTTTACGAAAATCTTCTGAAAAACCAAAACTAGATATCCAACTACTTGTAGTAACTTTTTTACTTCCACCTTGGGGTGTTTTAATTGGTATTCCTAAATCTTGTTTTGGGTTATTGAATTGATTTATATTTTGTGCTGGTAATATCCCAGTCCAGTTAAACATGGATATCATCGTTTTACTTACGAATTCGCTAATTAATTCTGGTTTTCGCTGCAATTCGTCATTATTATTTACAGGTTTTCCGTCAATTAATTGTACAAAAGTAGGTGTTTTCTGAACACTTAATTGGCGAATAGTCAATCCTTGAATTATTAATAAAAGTAAAGTTAATGAATGTAAACCAAAGGTTATGACAGCAATAGTTACTAAAAGATTTCCTTTTCGTTTTCGTTTTTCTAATAAACGCACCATAATCAAAAGTTAGGAGTTAGGAATTAGGAGTTAGTTTTGTAGAGACGTAGCAATGCTACGTCTGTACGGGAATTAGGAGTTGGGAGTTAGGAGTTAGGAGATGAGAGTTTAAAGTAAATAATTTTGAGTTATAAGTTTAGTAAGAACGCATGATTTATTTTTTTATAAGTAAAATTTGGCGTTGCTGAATCCGGGCATGAATTTAGATGTAGAGACGCGATACCATGAGCGTCTCTACAAGTGTTCCGGTTTTCCAATCAACCTGTTTCATACATCCAATCAGCAACGCCTAAAATTTATTTCTAGGGAGCAAGATACTCCTACTACTAACTTACTTTTAAATGTAACATTCGGATGATTTAATAAGTTTATAACTCCTCACTCCTAATTCCTCACTATTCTTTAAACTCTTTCTTTAATCCAGGAAGCGGTATTACTAATAGCGCTAAAGACTGCAAATCCTCCAGCAGCAGATACTATTAGAGATAAAATTGGGGCTAATATTCCCAGGAAGATGATAAACCACATAAAATCAGGGTTGGTATTAAGATTTTGTGCTGGACTATTTACGATTACTGCTGCTGTTAAAATGGCAATAATATTGAAAGAAATTTTAGCAATTCCCAAGGAGAAAAACCCCGTCAACCATGCAAAAATCGGTTTACCTGCTACTGGTAATAATGAACCACCCACCGCTAAAGGGCCTAAAGCTGCTATTAATAACATTGTAGCTTCTATCAAGTTCTGAAAAGCTGATTGCAGAGAAATTAAAAAGTTTTTGATAGTAACTTGGAAGGTGGAACCAATTAAAGAATTAAATGCTTCTTCCGATAAAACACCAGTTCCTAAAGTAATTTGATTAACTTGATTTTCTAATCGACTTATCCAAGGTTTATTACCGTATAAATTTCGATATTCTTGCCATAAAATATCAATTTTTTCTGTAGCTTTGATAAAACATTGTCTTTGCTGTTGCCCATTCAAAGATTGACAGGGACGTAAAAAAGAACCTACCACATCTTCGGCAATACTCATATTAATTGCTTGTTGATAAGTCTGATTGACATCAGTTGATTCTACTACTTGTTGATTAATACCATTAACAAAATTTCTTACTCCTAAAGTTAAATTTGATAATACAGTTCCATTCCCAGTATTAGCTAAAAATAACACTACTATAAAAGGCCAAATTAAATCTGATATCGGACGGGAATAATCGTTATTTATGCTATCTTTTAACCATTGAGTCATAAAAATTAGTAAAGTACCAACCGCAAAAAAAACACCTAAATTAGTTAGCGCTCCATAGAGATTATTATTGGTGTTATTTTGCAATAAATCCACCCATTGTTTATCCCAACCTTCAGCAAAACTTTGTGCTGTAGTTGCACCATCTTTTAAAATTTCATTGATACCAATTTGTGCTAATAACATTTTTTTATTTTAGATTTAAATTATAAAGGATTGGTATTCGGTTAAGAAGTCGGGTTTTTACAATCATTATCTGTAATCACGAAAAACACTCATAAAAATCCGACTTCTGTGGTTATTACTTTGCGTTTATTATTTCTCCATCTTATATTATTAACTCCTAACTCCTAACTCATAACTCCTAACTCATAACTCATAACTCATAACTCCTAACTCCGGTGGTACTAACTCCTAACTATTTCCTCCTTCCAATTAAATCAACTTGAGAAGTAGTTCTTAAAAGCCTTGCTGCTTCTGCGGATGCGTTGACTCTCCTAACACGATTTATTTCTTCGATTTCTTGAGAAATATTAGCTAAATTCAAGTTAGAATATTGCATTGTTTGATGTAATTTCATTCTTTGAGCTAGATTTTCTCCCATCATTTTTGATTGTTCGCTTTCAATTTGAATGCTTTGTGATTGCAATTTAACTAATTCTGATTGATTCCGATTAGTTAATGATGATAATGGATTTAAACTAGTACCTAATTCTGTCATATTATCTAATAGGTTGTTTGAACTTTCTCGTGCTTGTTGAGCGATTTGTGTTGTAAAATCAATTGACCTATCAATACTTTCTAATTTGTTTCTAGAACGTATTTGCGCTTCTTCTCCCAAAATTCCTACCGCAATACCACGAGTAAGTTGTCTATCAATTTCGTTTCCAACTAATTTAGCGTTTACTACTGGATTATTTTCAAAATTATCTGACAAGGAATTTATGATAATATTGTCATTTAAATTTTTCCTCACAGCCACTGGATTGGGGATATTCAATTCTCCATTAAAGCTGTTAATTGCCGTTTGAGTTTCTGACTCTACAGGTTGCAATGTATCTGATATATTATCTTTGAGATAGTTTTGGAAATCGATAGCGTAATTCTGAAAATCACTCCATACATTACCTAACTGAGCGATTGCTGGCAAGGTTATTAATGTAAATGAAACTGTCAAAAAAAATATTTTGTTCATAGTTGGTTGATAACTGATAACTGATAACTGATAACTGTTCACTGATTCCTTAAAGATGCTACTAATTGACGAGCAAATGCAGAAATTGCTTCATATTTATCTTCATGACTTCCCATAAATTGATTTCTCGCTGTTTGTTCGTTAGGATTATTTGCCACTACTGCTAATTGTTCGTAACCTGGATAATAACGACAAAAACTATAAATCCCGTTATCGTCTAATAACCATTGACTGTAAATTCCTTCTTTACGAGGGAAGAAACTTTCTGATGCATTGCGACTAATTATATCGCGGGGATATTTTAAAATACTTTCAAAACTATCAACTGCAACTGGTTGAATTCTACCGATTAATCTGGTTGTCAAATTTTGCAAAATCTTTGATGCTGCTTTTGATTTAGCTATGGTATCGGGGTCTTGGGCTGATAAAATAACTCTGATGCCTGCTTTGGCTCCGTTGGCACAAATTCTTCCCACTAAGTCGGCAATTTGATCGAATTCAAATAAAATCGGTGCTTCATCAATGAAAAATATCGACGCTGGACTACTCAATGCTCTTCTTAATGCTGCTGAATAGGCACTTAAAGATAATACCGCAGCATCTTCACTATCGGATAAGTTCCTCAAGGCAAATACTAACAGTTGAGCATCGGTAGGAAAACTCGATGGTGCCGATATTGCTTGTCCAACTCTGCTCGATAACCAAAATCTCAATCGCAAATCAATCTGACTCAACGCATCTTCTATTCTTCTACCCTGCGTTTCTAAATTTAAATGCTCTGGTGAACAAAATGTGATAAAATCTCTTAGAGTGGGTGTTTTGTGCCAAGCTGTAGAACCAAATCCTTGGTTTATTGCATCTTCATATCTCTTGCTTATCCCTTCATCGTTGAAAAATGCATTCAGCGCTAAGTTAATTACCGATCGCACAGTAGTAGTTAAAAGTTGACTTTCCCCCGATGAACCCAACACCATCGTCATCAAAGCTGATTCTAAAAAAGCCACATAATCACTAAATCTATCTTTTTGCTCCTCATAACTCAAAGCCCGTAAATCTGGCTGTTCAAATAAATTGTTCGATTGTTTGGAAATATCGAAGTATGCTCCCCAATCTTCCATGAATTCCGTGTAATCAGTGAAAGTGGAAGTACCATCTGGTTTGGGAAAATCCAACGCTACCACGGGAATATTATGTGCTAAAGCTTGAGTTAAAATTCCGGAAACTAATACCGATTTCCCAGCACGAGTTGTCGCAAATAAAGCTAAATTTTTATGCTGATTGAACAAGTCTAACTGTATCGGTGTACCTCCTTCTTCCGCTATCAACTCAAAACCTTTCCCGTCACCTTCCCTAGTTTTCACCAACGGAATCAAACCCGGTACCTCATTAGTTAAATAAAGCTGACGACGGTTAAAAGGTTTCGCTAATAAACCTTCCCAGACAATCGGTAAAGTTTGCAGCCAAATCTTCCAAGCATATTCGGTTTCTCGAATAACTTGCGCTGGACGTTGAAAACAGTTTTCAATATATCTTGTAGCTTCATCCAATTTTTCTACACTATCGCGATGCACCAATATCGCAACACCCGTGTAAATTGGCACGGCACCCTCATAAATTTGTTCTTGTGCTGCTACCGACTTTCTCAACTTCAACTGAGCGTTGACATCAATAGTTTTACTTTTCTCTTCTGCCAACCTTGCCGTCATATTAGATTGCTTCAAAACCCGTTGTAGAGTTGTTTTCACCAACGCTGGATTCGCAGCACTCAACTGACAAAATATCTCCGTATCGACAACAGTTTCCCTAGCAACTAATTCCCAAAGGTAGCGTAACTGTGATGATTTATTTTGCCAACCTCCGGGTTTTTCCAGAAAAGTTAACACACCAACGTATCGATTATTAACATTAACCCAACTGCGATCGGCACAGGGTATTCCTTTTTCCATTAATAAAGTTGTACTGTGCAGATTGTCAATTAATAATTTAGTACTAGTTAAATCTGAGTAAACCTGTTCTTCTAATCCCTTCTCATCCAAAGTTACCAACTGAGGAATATCGATAGGTTGAGTATCGTTAAAGCGTCTCCAAATGTCACTCCAAAGTTGGTTTACATTCATCGGCTTAACATCCAAACCCATTTTGTTCGCTAAAAGTTGTTCCCAGCGCCGAAAACCTTGTTTATAAGCGCTTCTAACTACAGTTTCGATGCGTTGATGCTGAGTCGCTGTTAAATCTCCTTTGAATTTTAACCACCATTTTTCACCTTTCGCTAACAGCCTTTCTATCCAATCATCGGTATTTGTACTATCTGGTTCAACAGTATAAGTAACGTAAATTCGTAAAAATTTCGGCTTACGAATACCGCTTTGAGTCAATTCTTTAATCCTAGCACGTTCTGCCATCAATAAATATTTAATATTGGGAGAAACAGCTTGTTTAATTAAACCTTTTAATTCCTCCTGCCGTTGATTTTCCTGAGTAAAGGAACCCAAATGAAACGTTAGTTTTTCACCATCAGGAATATCTTTTAATCCTGCTTCAATGTTATTACAAATAGTGTCAATTTGTTCTGGTCTTAAAGTAGTGTGAATTCCTCGACAATCGAAACCAAATACAAAACAAAAACTATCTTTTTTATTACCCTTATTTAAAATATAAGCACCAATATCTCGACCATCAAGAGATATCTTTAACATCGTTGCCAGATGTAAAGCATCCTCAAAAGGAGTTAATCTAATCGTACTACCTGCGACGTTTGGGACGCTTTTTTTGCCGATTTTTGACTTCATAATTTACTGACAAAAAACTTTGATAACGTGCAATTCCCCTCGTCCAATTAGGAACACCAATAAACTTACTTAAAAAACGCCAACTTCTACCACCTGTTAATATCCACCAAGTAGCCATTCCCCAACCAGCAATTAAAACTGTCCATAACCACTTTTGAAAATCATCATTAAAAAGACCACCAAAAATTCCATTTACAATAAAATAAGCAGCCAACGCAATTATCATCCAAGGAAATATTTGGTCTGCTGGCAGGGGACCTAATGATGGTTGAGTTCCTAAAATTTGATTTACTGGTCTAAATTCTTTATCCATTAGTTGATAATTGATAGTTGTTGGTTGATAGTTGTTGGTTGATAGTTGTTGGTTGATAGTTGTTGGTTGTTGATTTTTATGATAAATAATAACCACTGTCCACTGTCAACTGTCAACTGATTAGTTGCCGATAATAAACCCAGTTAACACATCAGCAATCGTGACAGCCACAACTACTAATAAAGGTGTTCTAGCAACATTTTGCCAATCTTCATCTTTACGAACTGCATTTACTACACCAATTAAAGCGACAGCAATGTAAAGTAAATAAAGCGCTCGTAAAACGTTAAATACTAAACTTACAGCGGCTCTAGTACCTGAATCTGTAGAACCTTGAGTTAAAGTGTTCTGAAAAAAATCTTCTGCTTTACCGAAAAATTGTGCTTGGGCTGGTGCTGCAAAATAATCCAACCAAAATGCAGTTAAAATAATTGCGATCGCGATTATTTGCAATCCGATTAATTGACGCTTCGGTAAATTAAACCTACAACAAACTTGCTGCATTACTACTACAATTAAACTACCTAACAGCAAACAAAATAATAATATCGGATTGTGCAAACTTAAGACGCTTAAAAAAACTGCACAAGCTGCTAAAAATGGTAGGGATTTCGTCAAAATAATACAGCATTTATTAACTATCTCAAACAAATTATAAGACCCTTTTGCGACCTTGTTAGCTAAAGCTTTGAAAAAACCTTTTCGGAGAAGAAATTCCGCAGCCATTTGTTTTATTCCCGTCAGTATATAATAGATATCTACACAGAGAACGTGAGTTGCGATATTATCATAATTTTCAGAATTATTTCAGCTTAATGTTACCGAAATTTCTCTATAAATAGACAATCATGAAATCTTTTTGCTTGAAAATTTTGTTTGCAAATTAGTTGAAATATCTTGGAAAATTAATTATTTATTCAAATTATACTACAAACTTTTGATAAATGATTGACAAAAAACAATTTTCAAAAATATTTTTTATTCATAAGTTTGATTCAATTACAATTAAATGTACTTTTAGTCAATCTTCTATAAGAATGATTTGATAATTTATACATCAATAATATGGCAAGGCTGAAACAGATACAGATAATGATATTTATTCTGTATAATTATTAACTATAGGAATCCTACTTGAAAATTGAAAAAACTCAGTACACCTTAATCGAATAGAATCATGAAAGCAAGACAGCAAGAAAGCCTCCCTACATAAATAATTAAGGCTTTGCCACGCTACGCGAACGCGAAGCGTGCCCGAAGGGCATACAAAAATCAAACCGGATTCCTATATATGAATCATCAATTACCAATTATCAATAGATTTTGATAACTGATAATTGATAATTGAATCTATCGTTTCATAAAACGGCTAGCTAATTGAATAGCATCGGAAATATCTACATTACCATCGCCGTCAGCATCGAGGAAGCTGTGAAGAACCGAATTTTCACCAGATTGGGGATTTTGAGAGCTAGCGCCCGACTGCAAAAATTGCAACACCAAAGGAACCAACATCGGTAACATTTGTAAAGCCATATTCACATCCAAACCAGTACGCTGAGCAATGGCTTGAGCTACCTGCTGCTGCATACCGCTAGAAAAAATCGCATTAACAGCTTGAGAATTAGGAGAAGTACCGCTAAATTGATTTACTATGGATTGTGCTTGCTGTTCACCTTGGGCGACTCGTTTTTCTTGTAAAGAGGAACGGACAAAATTTCCCACAATTCCCATAGCAGACTCCATTGTGGAAGAGTCCGTACCAGCATTACCGCTCAACTGCTGTACAGTATTGAGAATACTACCAATTTGATCCATACTGCCCTGACGATCAGGACTGTTAATTGCACTGAGAACTTCATCAAATAATCCCATAGTCTTAATATTTCATGTTGAATAGGTATCTTCACGTTTATATTAAATAAAAATGGAGGTTAAAGGTCTGCATGTCAAAGGTCAAAGGTTTAAGGTTTAAGGTTAAAAATTACTGTCAACTGTCAACTGTCAACTAACTCCTAACTTTCCCCCACCTCCCCATCCCATTCCTTCCATCATGCCTTTATCGCGCTTAGTTACATTAATTATCGGTTTAATCGTCATCCTAGGGCTTAGCCTGTGGCTGATAGATTCTCTGTCCCGACTTTATTGGCAACTGTCTTATTCTCCATTATTGGGTAATTTGCTGCTGTTTCTACTAGTTATTTTAGTTGCAGCTTTGATTGCAGCTTTTGTATATTATGTTTTAAAAATCCAATCTGGGGAACAGCGACGTAGCAATCGTAACCGTCCTCCTCTTAAGGTTCCTGAAGCAAAAACTGATGCAGCTTCATCGACTTTATCCGCAGTACGTCAACAGGTTTCGCAAATTCAAGATGAAGTTTCTCGCCAAGCTTTACTCAGTAAATCCCGCGAAATAGAAGCAAATTTATCACGCGGTGAAATTCAAGTGGTGGTGTTCGGTACAGGAAGCGCTGGTAAAACTTCCTTAGTAAATGCTGTCATGGGACGAATGGTTGGTAAGGTAAATGCTCCTATGGGAACTACTACCGCAGGAGAAACTTATTGTTTGCGTCTCAAGGGGATGGAGCGTAGAATTTTGATTACCGATACACCGGGTATTTTGGAAGCGGGAGTTGCGGGAACTGAAAGGGAACAATTAGCCAGAGAATTAGCGACATCTGCCGATTTATTATTATTTGTAGTCGATAACGATTTAAGACGCTCCGAATACGAACCTTTAAAAGCATTAGCAGAAATTGGTAAACGTTCCCTCTTAGTACTCAATAAAACTGATTTGTATGCAGAAGAGGACACCCAAGCGATTTTAGCCAAACTGCGTCAGCGAGTGCGCGGCTTTATTTCTACAAACGATGTAGTGGCGATCGCCGCTAATCCGCAAGAGGTAGAGTTGGAAAATGGCGATATTTTTCGTTCGGAGCCGGAGATTATACCATTATTACGACGGATGGCAGCAATTTTACGGGCAGAAGGTGAAGATTTAGTCGCAGATAATATTCTTTTACAATCGATTCGTTTGGGAGAAGAAGCTAAAAAACTGATTGATGCTCAACGTCGTCGTCAAGCAAACAAAATTGTAGATCGTTTTCAGTGGATTGGTGCGGGAGTTGTTTCGGTAACACCTTTACCAATGGTAGATTTGTTGGCAACTGCTGCCGTAAATGCTCAAATGGTAGTAGAAATTGGACGGATTTACGGTTGTGAATTGAATATGGAAAGGGGACGAGAATTAGCACTTTCTCTCGCGAAAACCCTTGCAAGCTTGGGTATAGTTAAAGGTGCTTTACAATTAGTTTCTACAGCGCTACAGTTAAACGTCGCTACCTTCGTCATAGGTAGAGCAATTCAAGGGGTAACAGCGGCTTATTTAACTAGAATTGCCGGTAAAAGCTTTATAGAATATTTCCGTCACGATCAAGATTGGGGTGATGGGGGAATGACAGAAGTAGTACAAAGACAGTTTCAGTTAAATCGTCGAGATGAATTTGTGAAAGCTTTTATTTCTGAAGCTATAGCCAAGGTTGTGAAGCCGTTGACGGATAGGAAAGAAGTGGTTGAAGAAATGGAGGATAGTTAGGAGTTAGGAGTTAGGAGTTAGGAGTTAGGAGTTAGGAGTTAGGAGTTAGGAGTTAGGAGTGAGGAGTGAGGAGTGAGGAGTTAGGAGTAGCCTGCAAACACTAATTCCCAGACTGAGCCTGGGAACTAGAATCAAGT
>JAAUSO010000359.1 GCA_012033205.1 Richelia sp. SL_2_1
GATTACGGGCAAATTCCCGATTTATCGCTAGTTGATTGCGATCGCGATATAGTCTTCACTTGGAACGGTACGACTTCTGGGGTAAAAGTTCCTGATGGTGATTGGATTAAGGATAATCGTCAGGGATTGACTATTTGCGATGCTACTTCTGCGGTTTTTGCAATGGAAATTCCTTGGCAGAAAATTGATGTTTTGACTTATTCCTGGCAGAAAGTCATGGGTGGTGAAGGCGCTCATGGTGTAATTATTTTATCACCAAGAGCGGTGGAAAGATTAGAAAGTTATACTCCTGATCGACCTTTACCAAAGATTTTTCGGTTAACTAAAGGTGGTAAATTAATCGAAGAAATATTTGAAGGTTCGACAATTAATACACCATCAATGTTGTGTGTTGAAGATGCAATTGATGGTTTGAAATGGGGTAAATCTATCGGTGGTTTATCGAAGTTGATTGAGCGTTCTCATCATAATTTACAAGTATTAGAAGATTGGGTTACGAAATCTGACTGGATTGATTTTCTAGTAGCAGATAAATCAATTCGTTCTAACACTTCTATTTGTTTAAAAATTGTTGATCAATGGTATAAAACTTTATCAAAAGAAGAACAAGCAGCCAAAGCTAAAGAATTAGTTTCTTTGATGGCTAAGGAAGAAGTTGCCTATGATATCGGTTCCTATCGTGATGCACCTCCGGGGTTGCGGATTTGGGGTGGTGCAACGGTGGAATCTCAGGATTTGGAAGCTTTGACTTATTGGTTGGATTGGGGATTTGATCAGATAAAGTAGTAAGATTTATCGTTTGTATATCAGATTTTGGAGACGCAATATATTGCGTCTCTACATTGTTTTGCATGGGAACTGAATATTCTTAAAAACAGTCATTAGAAGATGTTTTAAAAGTCGAATCATATACTTTGCCTCTAAAGACTGTAAGTCGCACGCCACTTGCTACAACGGCTGTGTTTCCCCGCAACGCAGTGGCTTGGCTACACAAGCAAAGTCCGTTTAAACCCGTGCAGACGGGTTTCGTTTGTGTAGTAGCGGTTTAAACCGCCGGATACTTTCCAAAAACCTAACAAGGTAAATTACACCGAATTATACAGATATTAACAAAACTTTTTCCGGGTTATCTTAAGTTTCAGTCGAATCATATTAAATGTTAATAGCGGAAGACTTTTTTTAAATTACAAATAATTCAATTACAATCAAGCTTAATTATATGAATTAGAAAATTAAGTTTTTAAGTTTTTAAGAAAATATTCGTAAAATTCCTGACTGTAGGGTGTGTTTATAGAAAAACAAAAAACAGCGATAATTAGGTGAGTGAGGAGAAGAAAATGAAAGATTCTACAGCAGTACCATCAGATTTTTCCTTAGAAGAATGGATGCATAATCCACTTAAAGATGCCGAAATTACAGAAGATTTATTAATACAAGATTGGATGGAAAACTCGGAAGATAAATCAAAATCATTCGATAAATTAGACAGAACTTATAAAGAAGTTGAAGATGTTTACGAAATCGAATGGGTAAATGAAGAGGTAGTAGAACAAAAAGTTTTAACACTCAAACAACGAAAAATTTTAGGCAATCTTTATTATTATTGGAGAAGTTACAAAGACTCCAGCGGACAAGGTGGAGAGGTGTATAATCACGTACCCTGTCGCACTAAAATTCAAGGGCGATCGCCAGACGTTGCTTACATTACACCGCAGTTAGTTGAGCATTTTGGCGACTTGGAAGTATTCCCTCAAAGTTTCTCCTTGATTGCCGAAGTGGCTTCTCCTGCTGATTTAGCAGAAGAATTGATTGCAAAATCTCACGAATATTTACGTTCTGGGAGTGAGGAAGTTTGGTTAATTTTCCCAGAAAATCGGTGGATTATTATTGTTACGGAAAATCAACGACTTATATTTACTTCTGGAGATATTGTTTATACTCAGAGGTTACTGAATGGCTTTAGTGTTGGAGTTGATGAATTATTAGGATAAAAAAGAATTAGTGAGGAGTGAGGAGTTAAGAGTTAGGAGTTAGGAGTTAAAATATATTGAAAAAATAGCAAACTATTCGGCTCCCACTGGCATATATTATTACAATATAAAATATGCTCTAACTCCTAACTTATTACCTTTTATAATCTAAAATCTAAAATCCAATTTATTTGAACCCCAAAATTTCCGAAATTGCTGCAACAATATCAAGATAAAAATTTCCTTGTACTGCACGGAATAATTCAAATTTAGTGCCAGGTGCGCCGAAAAACGGTCTTAAAAACCATCCTAACTGCATACCGACAAAGCCGTAAAGCAGTAACCAAGACCTTAAAATAGTTGTTCGAGTACCTTTACCAACTTCATCTTGTTGAGAAAGCAACTGCATTCCATCGTAAAGGAATTTAACCCCGAATGAACCCGTAATACCGAAAATTAATACATTAAGAATTTTGAAAAATTGATAAGAATCAGGTGTAGTAATTAGAAAGAACAAGGCTACTGGTGCAAAGCTAAATAACAATACGCTAATCACCGATACAGCGGTAAGTAATACGACAAAATGCTGTTGTAAAGTGCTACGAGAGCCGAATAAAACATTGAAAAAGAACAAAGTTGGAAAACAAATAAATAGTGCTAATAAGTAGAATGCAGGTAATTTAATCGCGCTGGTTAATGCTTGCATCCAGCCATGAGAAGCACCAATAATTGCACCATAAATTGCAAAGAAAATAGAACTAGAAACCAGCAAAGAATTAGTTTTACTTTGTAATCGAATTTCCTGACGAATTTCTTCTAAAAAGCTTTGTCTATCTCGTAGTAAGCTAAGTAGAACGTTAAAATGTTTGTTCCCTTGAAATTGAGTTTTATTTTCCAGCATTTGATTATCTTGATTCATTGTTATTATTTATTACAGTCATGATGATGGATTTTATGAAAATTCACTTAACAAACAGTTTAACTCCTAACTCCTAACTCCTAACTCCTAACTCCTAACTCCTAACTCCTAACTCCTAACTCTA
>JAAUSO010000128.1 GCA_012033205.1 Richelia sp. SL_2_1
AGCGGCTTGAGTAGTACTTACATACATGGTTTCACAAAACTATTGCGATTAAATATTAATTTACTATCAAAGGGTTCCGAAAGGAAGAAAAGTTAAAAATTTTTAATTAACCGAGAGCAACTATCAGCAACAATGCGCGATACGCAATTTATTAGGATGTTATATGATTCATTAAATATGCCTCGTACAATAAATTTATGACAAGTGGTATTTGGATATTAGGAGACCAACTATATTTAACACAAGCAGCTTTACAAAGTTGTCAGGACTCCTCGAAAGTAGCAATTATATTTATTGAATCCTACTCTCATATTAAAAAACGTCCATATCACAAGCAAAAACTGGTTTTAATTTGGTCAGCAATGCGGCATTTTGCGGAAGAGTTACGTCAATTGGGGTACTCAGTAACATATAAAATAGCTGAAGATTTTCAAACTCCACTCCAAGAATGGGTGAATGTGAATCAAATTAGAGAATTACGAGTAATGTCTCCTAATGACAAACCTTTTCTCAAAACCATAGAAGATTTAACATTAGCTTGTGATATAACTTTGCTTCCCAACAATCAATTTTTATGGAGTCGCGAAGAATTTCATGAATGGGCTAAAAATCGCAAACGTTTATTAATGGAAGACTTTTATCGGGAAGGAAGAAAACGTTTCGATATATTAATGGAAGCAGATAAACCCATTGGGGGAAAATGGAATCTTGATGCATATAATCGCAAACCACCCAAAACTCAATTAAATACTCCTGAACCATTATGGTTTGAACCAGATAAAATTACCCAGGAAGTAATTCAACAAGTAGATTCTCTGGAAATAAAAACCTATGGAAAAATTGAAGAATTTCGTTGGGGAGTAACTCGTTCCCAAGCTTTATCCGTATTAAAATATTTCATAGAAATTCGCTTACCTGAATTTGGACCATATCAAGATGCCATGGTAACAGGAGAAGAAACAATGTGGCACGCCATGCTTTCTCCTTACTTGAATCTTGGTTTACTCCAGCCCTTAGAAATCATTCAAGCGGCAGAACAAGCATATCATGAAAAGCAACTTGCTTTAAACAGTGTAGAAGGTTTCATCCGTCAAGTGTTGGGATGGAGAGAGTATATGCATGGAATTTATCATCATGTCGATGCAAATTATTCCCAGCATAATTGGTTTGAGCATCACAAACCATTACCCGAATTTTACTGGACAGGTGAAACCAAAATGAACTGTCTGCATCAAATTTTAAATCAAGTTATGGATACAGGTTACGCTCATCATATTCAAAGATTGATGGTATTGAATAACTTTGGATTAATTGCAGGAATTTCACCACAAGAATTAGAAAACTGGTTTCATACAGCATTCATCGACGCTTACGACTGGGTAATGCAAACCAACGTCATCGGTATGGGACAATATGCAGATGGTGGTTTACTCGCATCCAAACCTTATGCAGCATCAGCTAACTATATTAATAAGATGAGTGATTATTGTAAAAGTTGTGATTACAAGCATTCCCAACGTATCGGAGCAAAAGCTTGTCCCTTCAACTTCTTATATTGGGACTTTTTGAATCGACATCGGCATAAATTGAAGCATCAGGGAAGAATGAGCTTTATATTAAATAATCTTGATAAAATATCTCCCGAAGATTTAGAAACAATTCATCAGCAAGCGGAAAATATATTTTGAAAACTACCCATCTGCAAATTTTAAGTGAAAAAATCAAATAATTTTGCAATAATTTATTTTTGAGCCATTATATAAGTTTTAAAAACAAAACTCTCAAACTTGATAGGCTAAAAACACAGCCAAACTTAAAGTAAGCAGAAAAATAATTCCATGACACAATCAGAAAACATTCCAAAACCAAGACCAAAACCACCAGTAGAAAAAAAATTCCAGCCCATCACTGTGGTAGACTGTAACACCGATAGTCCCCGGATTTTTACCCAATGCTATAAATGCGATCAACCTTTATTAATTCAAACCCATCACGATGGAAGCGAACCAATAGATCACAAAATAGAATGTCCAAACTGCGGTAGGATCGCCTTTTTTGCCCATGCACCCAAAATAGTCGCTGTAATGCCATTAGGTGATGCACCTACACCTATACCTAGTAACTAATTTTAGACTTTATTTAACCTGCATTGGATTCTTCCTACATATAAATCCAAAATTAATTAACCCCTATCAGGGGTTTTTTTGTATTTGCAATTATTGCGATGTGTTACGAGCATCAGTAAATTCACTCTCATTAATAAATAATATAAATATAGTTCCCTTCACAAGCAAACTCACCATGATGAAGTTAATCAAACTTGCAACACTGGGATTATTTGCTGCATCTGTCACACTTACATTAACTCCTGAAGCCAGAGCTTCAGTTAAAACCACAGCAAACCAAAGCCTTCCCTTAATTAGCCGTCGAGTGCGTGCAATTCGTCGTCGTTATCCAGTATACCGAAAACGCCGCAGTTACAGAACTCACCGCTACAGAAAATGTACTTACAAAATTCGTTACTACAGAGGTGTCCGTCAGCGTTATCGTCTGTGTAATTATTACCGTAGATAATTTTGATTTCGCACAAAAAGCTCAAAAGTTGGTAAATGCAAAAAATA
The DNA here is from genome assembly GCA_012033205.1 of Richelia sp. SL_2_1. Taxonomy (GTDB): domain Bacteria; phylum Cyanobacteriota; class Cyanobacteriia; order Cyanobacteriales; family Nostocaceae; genus Rivularia. The sequence goes on from JAAUSO010000128.1 coordinate 2,622, forward strand.
ATTCAATGTGAATTAAACCTAGAAGTCGGGTTTTTATAAAAAATGTCTGATGTGACAGATATTTAACTAAAAAACCCGACTTCTGATTGTGGGATTAAGTCTATCCAATTCACCTTAATGCAAAAATAAATTTAATTAATTCGGAAGAAAATTCCTCAATTAGTTATTAAAACCTTTAGTTGCTGGTAAACCTTTTTTCAAACTGACTGGATTAGTTCCGGAAACATTCAATCCATCAACTTTATTATCCAAACCAAATTTAGAAGCATAAGCTTTATTCTCAGCAATACGAAGATTCACATATTGCTTACTTTGTCCATGTAAAGTAATAGCTTTTTGAGAATTTACAAAAATATTATCGGTGACAGAAATATTAATTAGCTTTTTTTCACCTCCTATTCCCATAACTACACCATTACAATTCTGAATAACATTGTCATAAAATTTTAAATTTTCAACACCATTTCCATTAGGACCAAGATTCATCGCATTACCGCAATTATTGAACTGGTTATTATGAATAATGATATCTTTAGTAGGTTTTTTCTTTCCACCCCAACCTTCTATCCAAAAAATCCGATGTTTAAATCCACTGAAAGTATTTTCATAAAACTCTGCACCTTTAATCCCTAATTCTAAACCTGACATATCGTCAGTAATACCAGGATTTGCCTGCAATTTATTCTTATAAAAAAGTAAGTTACCCTTTGGCGGAATTTCTTGATCTTTATCCCATTGATTAATCAGTGAAACCCAGCCATTTAAATTATTATTATAAATTTTATTCCCTTCTTTTAAATCCCAAATTTCAATAGAAGCTGATTTATTTGGTTTTTGATTTTTGCCAGCTTTCAAATTAATCGTATTATTATATATTTGAGTATTACGAATATTACTAGCAACGCTTTTAATCCCACCACCAGAGTTTTCTTCAATATAATTATCATGAATTAGTAAACCATTGGCGCTCATAAATTTAATTGCTCCAGAGAAATGTTCATTTTTCTGACCCTCTCTACCAGAAGCATTGATAAATCGACAATTACTAATTTCATTATTTAAACCAGAAATATCAATTCCAGCATTATTAAAATTCACAAAAGTAATATTTTCAAACAAAGAATTCTCTCTACCCCAAGCACGAAATCCTAATTCAGATTTATCTTTTCCATCAACATTGAAATTACGGAAATACTGATAACCATCACCTTTTTCATTATTAAAATCCTTAGCTTCAAAAAGTACACCTTGATAATTTTTACCTGGAGTAATAACCGTTTTTTTGCCAACACCTTCTAAACTAACGTGTGAAGGAACTGTTATCATCCCCTTAACTTCAAAATTACCCTCACCCATCTTAATTAAAGTGTTTCTCTCAGCAACTTTAAAAGCTTTATTTAGAGTCAGGAAGGGTTTTTTTGAAGTACCATCACCAGTTTTATTATTACCATTAACAGCAACATAAATCACCTTTTTTGGCTTGGCAAAGGTTAACACTTTTTGACTATTATTACTAACGCTAAAATCTTTTTGGCTCTGTGCAACAGTCATCATCGCCACAGAATTTGTTTTATCTCCAAAACAACCATAAAGCCCCGTCAAAATAAAAGCAGATAAACATAACTGACGAAGAAACATAAAGCAAATCACTTTTACTAAATTGATAATTAAAATATAATTTTTTATTATTAAGGTAATATTATCTTTGAACAAAAATAAGTATATTTCAAGTTTTACTATTCTTGATTTTTGAGAAATCATCAAATCGAAAATTATCTGGATAAAACTTAAACATACTTTTTTCTTTAACTTCTTTTTGAATAAAATTTAGAATCTGAGAAAACCAGAAAATCTCATCTAATTTTGCTCATAAATAGTAGTCATTTCACTAAATTCTATCTATTCCCCAACCTCACAGATACCAACTCACTCCCCAACTCAATCGCTGCTTTCATACTCGTAGCATCCGCAATTCCTTGACCTACAATATCAAATGCAGTTCCATGATCGGGAGATGTTCTCACAAAGGTAATCCAATCGTAGTATTAACCGCTCTATCAAACGCCATCAACTTTACCGGAATTAAACCTTGATCGTGATAAAGCGCTAAATAACCATCGGCTGGATTTTCAACTTGAGATTGAATTTTAGCATTACCATACCAAGCAACCCCAGGCTTCACCCACATTGTATCCGGTGGAATCGGTCCTTCTAAAATTAAATTTTTCCGCTTTTTCCGTTCAGAATCTAACCAAGCAATCAACCAATCTGCTTCCTCACTTCCTAATTGTCCCCTTTCTCCACTGTGAGGATTTAATCCCGCGATCGCAATTCTGCCATTTTTTATCCGAAAATCTTTTTCTAAGCATTCCACCAATAAATCAAGTTTCTCACTCATCAACTCCGGTGTCAGCCTTTGTGGAACTTGACATAATGGTATATGTGTGGTAACAAGTAACGTGCGGAGCGTCCAATTAGTATGAGGTGAACGAGCCACAAACAACATTCCAAACCTTGCGACTTGACTCTTTTGAGCTAAAAGTTCCGTTTGTCCAGGATAATTATAGCCAGCAGCCTTCCAAGCAGACTTTGCGATCGGTCCGGTAACGATTCCATCAAAATTACCCGCAAGCGTTTGATTTATAGCCGCTTCCATATAGGCAAAACTCGCTGCACCACTTGCCGCATTTTCAACACCAGGAATAATTGCATCCTTAATATCATCATCCAAATTGACATCCAAAACATTCAACTCAGCAGGATTAGCTAATTTGATATTTTCATTTTGCAGCAGATTAGTATAACTTTTTAATAATAAATCTCGGTTTCCAACTACAGTTAAATCGCAACCTTCACCAACTACCGAGTCAGCCAAAGCCTTCAAAACAACTTCCGTTCCGATTCCTGCCGGGTCTCCCAAAGTTAACGCTAAACGAGGGCGAAGGTTTATACTGGAAATAGACTTTTCTCGATTTAATTGATACATAAGATACATGAAAATTATTAAAAATAAACAATTAAAAAAATCAGAATAGAAGTGTAACAGTAATTTACGGGTGTAATGCGTAAAGAAAGCGCATCTTTAATCGGGGCATATAAGCGAGTAACCAAATTCCTTGCCCTTCCTACCCATGTTCCATGCCCACTCTGATAAACTTAACTTAATTAAATCATTGGCAAACAAGGAGAATTACAAATGGGCGGCGAAATGTTCAACGCAGCTTTTTTATCCTTCAGCTTAATCTTCGTCGGTTGGGCTATAGGTACATTATTACTCAAGATTCAAGGTGCGGAAGCTGAAGAATAATAGTTAAACCAGTTATCAGTAAACAGTTATCAGTCTTTTTCCTAGAAGTTGCCGATATCGACGTTCTTCCACGGCTTCCTCGTTGGTCGGTGTATGGTGAGAGATTAGATAGGGAGCATATCAATAGTTTACTGATAACTGTTTACTGTTAAAAACTTATTCTGATAAAATTGTTTTCATAAAAGTTAACATTTCTTTAATTAAACCTGATGAAAATATTGATAGTGGGTGCCACTGGTACCTTGGGAAGACAGATAGCTCGTCATGCTATTGATGAAGGTTATGAAGTGCGCTGTCTAGTCCGAAGTGCGAAAAAAGCGGCATTCCTTAAAGAATGGGGAGCCGAATTAGTCCCAGGAGATTTATGTTATCCCCATACCCTCGAAGCAGCCCTTGATGGAGTAAGTGCAGTAATTGATGCCGCAACATCTCGTCCTACCGATTCCATGAGCATAAAACAAGTAGATTGGGATGGACAAGTAGCATTAATTCAAGCAGCCGCAGCAGCCAATATTGAGCGTTTTATCTTTTTCTCAATATTGAATAATCAAGATTATCCCCAAGTACCCTTGATGGAAATCAAGCGGTGTACAGAACTGTTTTTAGCAGAATCCGGCTTGAACTACACAATTTTACAATTAGCTGGCTTCATGCAAGGATTAATCGGACAATACGGGATTCCGATTTTAGAAGCACAACCAGTATGGGTGACAGGAGAATCTTCCCCCGCAGCCTACATGGATACTCAAGATATCGCCAAATTTGCCATTCAGGCTTTACGAAGAGAAGAAACCCAAAATAAAACCTTTCCCGTAGTCGGAACTCGTGCTTGGAGCGCTCAAGAAATCATTAGTTTATGCGAACGTTTATCCGGAAAAACTGCCAGAATAACCCGGATGCCCTTAAACTTACTTCGTACCATTCGTAACATAATCCGTTTCTTTCAATGGGGATGGAACGTATCCGATAGACTTGCTTTTACCGAAGTTTTAGCCAGCGGTAAACCATTAGATGCACCAATGGACGAGACATACAAAGCTTTTGATATAGATAAAAGCCAAATTACAACTTTAGAATCTTATTTACAAGAATATTTCAACAGAATTACCAAAAAGCTTAGAGAATTAGATTACCAACAAAATAAAGGCAAGAAAAAGAAAGAAAAGAGAACTCCGTTTAAACAATCTTCCTAAAAGGCAATAGGGAATGGAGATTAGTTAAGAGTTAAGAGTTAGGAGTTGGTAAAGGTAATAGATAATGGGTAACTGTCAACTCTCATACTCTTCCTTTCAATATAAAGTGTAAAGTGTGTACTAGATACACATTTTATGTAACTATTGATTTAATTAAAAACGTCTTATTTAATTTGGATATTTGAGCGTGCCGAAAGTAGGCATTATATATAACGATCAAAAACCGATAGCGGGTCGCATCGCTATCGAATTAAAAGAACAGTTCACCGAGAAAGGTTGGGATATATGTATCACCACAGGTATCGGTGGAATTTTGGGTTACTCGACCCTGCGAAGCCCCGTATGTCATACACCGATAGAAGGTCTTACACCCCCCGGTTTTGACTCGTCCATGAAATTTGTCATAGTACTTGGAGGAGACGGTACAGTTTTAGCCGCATCTCGGCAAGTCGCACCTTGTGGCATTCCCATATTAGCCATAAATACTGGTCACATGGGCTTTTTAACCGAAGCTTACGTTAATCAATTACCCCAAGTAGTCGAACAAGTTTTGACGGGTAATTACAGCATTGAAGAACGCGCAATGCTTACCGTTAAAGTATTTCGCCAAGAATCAGTACTCTGGGAAGCCTTATGTTTGAATGAAATGGTTTTGCATCGCGAACCCTTGACCTCAATGTGTCATTTTGAAATCGGCATCGGTAATCATGCCACAGTTGATATTGCCGCAGATGGAATCATTGTTTCAACTCCAACAGGCTCCACAGCTTACTCCTTAAGCGCTGGTGGTCCTGTCGTCACCCCCGGTGTCGCCGCATTACAATTAGTCCCCATTTGTCCTCATTCCTTAGCATCAAGGGCTTTAGTGTTTCCAGATAGCGAGCCAGTTAATATCTATCCCGTAAATACAGTTCAATTAGTAATGACAGTTGACGGCAACGGTGGCTGTTATGTTTTACCAGAAGATTGTGTAACCATAGAAAAGTCAGATTACAGCGCTCGTTTCATCCGCTTACAATCACCCGAATTTTTCCGAATATTACGAGAAAAGTTAGGTTGGGGTTTACCTCATATTGCCAAGCCTACATCTGTCGAAATACCTTGAATGGGTAATCGCTAATTGGGAATTGGTAATCGGTAATTGAATCCGCATAATCCATGGTCAAGAATGAGTAATTAAATCCGTGAAATCAGTGTAATCCCTTTTAATCCGTGGTCAGGAATATTTTCTAGATATCACAAAGAAAACCGCTCAATTGTTAATTAATTATTAAAAAAAATGTACTTTTTTATATCTTCGATTAATACTTGGACGTGCTAAAACATTGTAAAAAGCCTCGCGAGTCTGAATTAATGTAAAAATAGCAACCATTGCAATAAATTCGCGTCTTAAATTCCACACAGACCTTTAAACTTTCTGTGCGTAGAATTGTGCGTAGAATATTGTCACGAATTCTATACTTGTAAAATGGGCAACCCAGAAATAATACAGGCTCCTTAAAGGTAGTCGTATTTTTCAAGAGTACGTCCATCAAACTTTATTCCGAATCTAACTATTGATATGAAGCTTACTCACAACCCTTGTGTTTTAGTAATCGAAAGCGACGAAAATCTAGCAAACCAGCTTTCTTCCGATTTAAAAGAGATTGGTTACGAACCAATTTTGGCGAGCAATACCACTTCCGGTTTGCAACATAGTCGCGTGAGCCAACCTGCTTTGATTGTTGTCGATAGAATGCTCGCAGGAGAATCAGGAATCTCCTTATGCAAAAATCTGCGAATTAGCGGTGTGTGCGCTCCAGTATTGATGTTAATGGCTAGAGATACAGTTGACGATCGCGTTGCTTGTCTCGAAGCAGGTGCAGATGATTATTTTCTCAAACCTTACCGCTCCGAAAATTTCATGAACTTGGTGAGGTTGTATTTAAAGCAGGATGTTGACACTTCAGAACAATTACGTTTTGGAGATTTAATTTTAGATATTGCTACTCGTCGCGCTCTTAATAACGGACGAGCAATTGATTTGACCATGAAAGAATTTGAACTGTTAAAGTATCTAATGGAACATCCCCGTGAAGTATTAACTCGCGAACAAATTTTAGAAAACGTCTGGGGTTATGACTTTATGGGTGAATCTAACGTCATTGAAGTGTATATTCGCTACTTACGATTAAAAATAGAAGACGAAACTCAAAAACGGCTAATTCAAACAGTACGCGGTGTCGGTTATGTCTTAAGAGAATCTTAAAAATTAGGTCAACATCAAAAATAAGCAACACCGGATATTCAATAGATTTTATTTATTCAAAGATAAATTTTTTTGATATTCCCTCTCTTGACTTAAATATTTTGATTTTTAATGCCAAATTAAACTTTCTATTGCATCAGAAATGGAGTAATGATTAAAAATTATATAAAGAGTTGTCAAAGATTATTACCTATAGTATTAGGCTTTTTACTGGTAAGTTGTTTTCAACAGACACCAGCAAAAAGCCCTGATATTACCGTATCATCAACTCCAACAGCAGTGAAAAATTTAGGACAAGAGCTACCAATTTCGGCTGTTGCAACAACTCCCAACGGTACAAAAATTCAATTAGAAGTAGCCCAAACACCACAACAACAAGCAATGGGATTAATGTACAGACCAACTTTACCAGATAACCGAGGAATGTTGTTTGATTTTGTTTCACCCCAACCAGTTAGCTTTTGGATGAAAAATGTACCCGTTCCTTTAGATATGGTTTTTCTGCGTAAAGGAGTAATCCAATATATTGCTTCCTCTGTACCTCCCTGTACACAAGAACCTTGCCCTACTTACGATCCTAAAACTCTTATCGATCAAGTCATTGAATTACGTTCCCAACGAGCCGCAGAACTAAATTTAAAACAAGGAGATAAAGTAATAATTAATTATATGAAATCAAAGTAATTACGTAAATGAAATAAAGGTAAATCTGCTTATATAGCTTAATAGATATACATTGAATAGAATTATCTTAAAAAAGTATCAAGAATAGTGGTATAAAAACAAATTGTAATGTTAAGATTTGCTGTACCGATTAAAGTTATTAGTCTGCTCTACTAGCAGTTCGGATATCAACTTTAAATTTTGACAGCAAAAATCTTCCTTTTGGTGTACGTGTAAACAGTCACTAATAGGGGAGTATATGGCTATGGAATCTTTGTTACAAGAAATTAATTAGCCGTCATTACTTAAGTAGAAAGTATTAAACTCTTTTAAATTAAGCAAAGTGCTACTTGAGACTATCGAGAAGAAATCAAGCTAAAATATTTATCTCGCTCACTTCCCGCTTGTTTTCTGGTATCGGAGAAAACGTACCCAATTTTTTATCAAACAAATTTACAGTGACAAATGAATTACTGGTTACTAGCTACTTATCAACTATGGATAGATATATAACCATGCACTCTACCGAAGGAGGTGAGACAAAAATGACACAAAGTACTTATTCGCGGCTGATTAGTTTTTTGCAAGATGATTTGTCAATTTCTGCGGCTTCCCTAGCAGTAGCTTTACGCCACAGCGAACAAGATCCAGGTCCCTTACCAATGATTTTGTGGCAATATGGTTTAGTGACTTTAGAGCAGCTAGAGCAAATTTATGATTGGTTGGAGACAGCATAGGTTAGCCAATGAGTAGTGCAATGCGGAGAATTGAAAGATGTTGTTACAAAGACTCCACTTTCTGCGAAGACTGATTCCAAATTTAACAATATACAAATCAATTGAGCGAGTTGGCTATTCAACTCGCTCTTTTAAGTATTGGATTTTAGGTTAGGAGTTAGTACCACCGGAGTAATGAGTTAGGAGCTAAGAATAAACTATTTTCCCCTTGTCCCCTTATCCCCTTGTCCCAAATTATTTATTCTTGACAACAAAATTTAATGGTATATTAGCCATCTATTTAATTATTTGCGCTGTCTGTACAATAAAGGTACAAACAAAAACTGTTGTAGCGCAAGTAGTAGATTGTAGTTACACAAGTAAACACTCCTCACCTTCGGCTGTATTGAACTGCAAAACACTACTAATTGCAATGTCACAACAGACAAATAACTTTGTGTTGCCTTACATGAGTAATGTTGGTTTATAGTTATTCAGAAGCTACAACTTGCTCAGAGTTATGGTGATTGATAGACCAGCGGTGGGAAATTTCCATCGAAGAAACCTGACAAACTTGTTCCAGATGCTTTTGTTGCACAGCAGCTTTGCGGAGCGTAATGATTAATTGATTTACCTGGTTACGTAAATCTGGATTGTCATTAACTACTGTCATAGTTTGACGTTCGAGCAATTGCAAGATTAATTCGTAATGGACAGGTGAAGGAAGAGGAATTTGCTCCATGAAGTTAAAAAATGGTTGGTAAGCTTGAGATTCGCAAGGGCGTTGCTCAAGATGTATGATTTTTTGAATTGTTACATAACCAACAAAATAATAGTTTAAAATCTCGAACTGGCGTTGGTTATGACAATTTTGCGAAGAAATTAGCGATCGCCCAGTGCAAGCGAAGCTATCGCAATTGCTGGATTTGGATGTTTCACCAAAGATTCACCAATCAGCACAGCAAAAGCACCATTATTAGCAACTAAGGTTAAATCGTCAGGGGTATACAATCCCGACTCACTAACAACAAGGATATTTTTTTCCTGTATTTGTTGATTCCTTGCCTGTAATAACTTACAACTAATTTTTAAGTCAACAGAAAAGTCTTGTAAATTACGATTGTTGATACCAATTAAAGAAACACCATCTATCGCTAAAACTCGGTCAAGTTCTTCTAGAGTATGAACTTCAATCAAAGCAGTTAATTGTAAAACATTCGCGATTTTGACGAAGTATTGTAAATCTTTGTCGCTGAGTATAGCCGCAATTAACAAAACCGCATCAGCACCGCGAAGCCTTGCTAAATACATTTGGTAAGGATAAATTATAAATTCCTTACACAGTAAAGGTAAATCTACAGCAGCACGAATCTTCGATAAATTTTCAAAACTACCTTGAAAAAACTTTGTATCTGTAAGTACCGAAAGACAAGTAGCACCACCTTTTTCATACTCAAGAGCAATTTGTACCGGGTCAAAATCTTCCCGTAAAATTCCTTTACTAGGAGAAGCTTTTTTTACTTCCGCAATCAAAGCCGGTTTAGTCTTACTTTGACGTAGCGCTGCAATAAAATCGCGAGATGGCGGAGCATTAACTATTTGACGCTGCAAATCCTGCAAAGATTGCTTTTCGCGCATTTGGTCAACTTCCGCTTCTTTATACCAAACAATTTCTTCCAAAATATTATTTGGCTCCGCATCAGCAGCGGCAATTTGATACCTCAATGACAATACGGCAATATCTGGATTAGGGGGACGACGACGGATTTGCATGGTAGCTGGGGAGGTGGGGAGGTGGGGGGATGGGGAGGTGGCTCTCATGGGTAGGTTTTTTAGATTAGACCTATTTTCTTGCTTTTAAAGCCAAAGTTATCGTCTGAAACCTTAAAGCTATGTTCAACAGTTAAGAAAATTCTCAACTATTTGTCCAAAATCTAAATACCTACCCTTGAAAGTGGGGAGGTGGAGGGATGGGGAGTAGATAATTTTTAATTCTTAACTCCTCACTTTTAACTCCTCACTCCTAACTGACTGCTGCTCGTTTGTATGCTTCATCCAAAACTTCGGAAAGTGTCGGATGAGCATGGACTAAATGAGCCAGTTTGTTAACACTTTGACGATTGGCGATCGCCGCACTCGCTTCATGAATAATATCAGCTGCGTGGAGTCCGAATATATGAACACCAAGAACCTCTCCCGTATCTTTACGGTACACAACCTTAGCTATACCATCGGCTTCACCTTCTGCTAAAGCTTTGGAATTACCTTTGAAATAACTTTTACTAACTCCAACTTCAAATCCTTGGGCTTCAGCTTTTTCCTTCGCTTGTTCCTGAGTCATTCCCACGTAACTAATTTCTGGATGGGTAAATGCCGCTGCGGGAATACTAGAATAATCAATTTCCTTAGTTCGACCACAAATATTTTCTACGGCAATAATACCTTGAGCCGAAGCCGCATGAGCCAGCATCATCTTACCCGTCGCATCACCAATTGCCCATAAATGAGGTACGGGTTGCCCTTCACTTAATACTGCCATCGAATCATTTACTGGAATAAACTTACGTCTATCGAGTTCTACACCAACAGAATCTAAACCGATATTTTGCGTTGCTGGAATTCTTCCAGTAGCTACCAAACAGGCATCAACTTCCAAAACATCTACATCTTCTTTAGTTTTAAAATCTGCTAATTCAATTACTACAGGTGAACCAGGAGTGATTTTTTTAGCGTATATTCCCGAATAAGTTTCAATATCGCGAGCAGCAATTAATAGTCTTTCCGCAAATTTAGCAATATCACGGTCAAATCCCGGCATTAACTGCGGCAAAGCTTCAATCATCGTAATTTCACAACCCAAAGCCGAATACACATCAGAAAATTCCAAACCGATGTAGCCGCTACCGACAATTGCCACCCATTGCGGCAACCATTCTAACTTTACCGCTTGGTCACTAGTAAATACGGTTTTACCATCTACCTCAATTCCTGGTGGAACAAAAGGAATCGAACCGATCGAAAGAATAATATCTTTTGCTGTAATCGTTTTTTCACCGTTTGGAGTATCAACCGTCACCTTTTGCTGTCCGGCAATTTTACCCCAGCCTTTAATAATATCAACATTCAAACGTTTAAGAGAATTAGTTAAATCGGATTGAATCTTAGCTACTAAATTATTGGCATGGTTGGCGATATCCTCTCTTTCAAACCGCACGTTATCAATTTGAATTCCCAGGGCTTTGAGATGGTAAGCATCGCGCAACTCCCGTACCTTTCCGGAAGCCGCAAGTAGAGCCTTCGAGGGAATACAGCCACGGTTAACGCAAGTTCCCCCCATATCCTCCGCTTCAATAATCGCAGTTTTCAAACCACAGCTAACAGCGTGTAAAGCAGCCCCATGTCCGCCTACTCCAGCCCCTACAATCACCAAATCGTAATCAAATGCCTGACTCACCGTTATATTACTCCGCGTGCTTCTTCGTACTTATTTTTAACTGAGTGCAGCGATACTGCAAGTCTTTTTATTTTTTATTTTAGAGTTTCGTCAAGCTTTACATTATAATTTTGGCTACCGATAGTTTACAATATTCCCTTGGGATTGTTTACTACAACAGTTGACCTTTAACCTTTAACCTCTAACCTTTGACCAATCATTCCTTGATGGTCAATCCAAAATCTAAAATCTAAAATCTAAAATCGGATGACCTTGAGCCTGTCTGCTGTAAAATCTCCGAGCCAACCTTGGCAGGGACTAATCGAACAGTATCGCCAATACCTGCCTGTTAGCGAACACACGCCGGTTGTAACGCTTTTGGAAGGTAATACACCTTTAATTCCCGCCCCATCCATTGCACGACTCATCGGCAAGCAAGTGCGTGTTTTCGTCAAATACGACGGTTTGAACCCTACTGGTAGTTTTAAAGATAGGGGAATGACAATGGCGGTTTCTAAAGCCAAGGAAGCTGGAGCTAAAGCAGTAATTTGCGCGAGTACTGGCAATACTTCGGCCGCCGCCGCCGCTTACGCTAGACGCGGTGGAATGCGAGCTTTTGTGATCATCCCCGATGGTTATGTAGCTTTGGGTAAATTAGCTCAAGCTTTACTTTATGGTGCAGAAGTACTGGCAATTAAAGGAAATTTTGACCAAGCTTTAGAAATTGTCCGCAAAATTGCCGAGGAATATCCGGTAACTTTGGTCAATTCTGTTAATCCTTACCGTTTGGAAGGACAAAAAACCGGCGCATTTGAAGTTGTAGATTTTTTAGGTGATGCTCCAGATTGGTTGTGTATCCCCGTAGGTAATGCCGGAAATATCACAGCATATTGGATGGGTTTTTGTCAATATCATCAAGATGGTAAATGCGGACATTTACCCAAAATGATGGGTTTTCAAGCTGCGGGTGCCGCACCGTTAGTTAATGGACATAGAGTAGCTCATCCAGAAACTTTAGCCACAGCAATTAGAATTGGTAATCCCGCGAGTTGGGATAAAGCAGTGGCAGCTGCGGGAGCTAGTATGGGTGAATTTAACGCTGTCACTGATGAAGAAATATTACACGCTTATCGACTTTTAGCATCAGAAGAAGGTGTTTTTTGCGAACCAGCCAGCGCCGCTTCTGTGGCAGGATTATTAAAGGTCAAAGACCAAGTTCCCCCAGGTGCAACTGTTGTTTGTGTGTTAACTGGTAATGGTTTAAAAGACCCAGATACGGCGATTAAACATAATACTAGTCAGTTTACCCAAGGTATTGCAGCTGATATTAAATCGGTTGCCGAGGTGATGGGATTTTAATCATTCGTAATTCGTAATTACTTTTATTCTCTAATTTTTAGCAATGGGATTGCCTATTTGCTCCTAGCTAAAGTTAAAATTAGAACGATAATTAAATCAAAATCTTTCACATATAGTGTTATAACTATTTGGATGAAATTCTTGAATCAAGAACGATGAGTAGTAATTACAGATAATGCAAGTTGTAAAAAGACCCATCAAACCCAAAACTTATATATCGTTCCTCTATATTTATTCAACAACTTGGGGAACTGCTGGTGATATTTGTTTAATCCGCGAAACTGTAGCCAATGAAAGTACATCTAAATTCATCGGTCGCAAAGTCAAGTTATCCCTTCCCAGAGGACTGGAACGTCATCGTGTCGAAGGTTTTCCTGTCATCAAAGTTGCAGGTCATGTCGGTGAAGGACACCCAAAAGACCCCGAATCCGAGTGGGAAGCTTATGAAGGTATAGAACGAGAAATTGCGATCGCGATTTTGAAACCTTGGGGATTCAAGTTAATTGAGTCCGAGTAATCCGAGTTGAAGTTAATATTTGCTTTCAGTTTGGTTAAGTAGAGACTTGAGGACAACAGTTAAGTAAATGAAGAGTATCCCATTAATTGGCTTCGTTACTATTTTCTCAATCGGATTGAGTATGTATTATGTCAAAGCTTCATCACCAGAAGCATGGGCAAAACATCTTCAAGAAGTTACTTCCAGTTGTATTCGAGTCAGCGGCTTACGAAACGCTCGATCGGCTGGAAAAATAATTATCTTTGGTGATGATGTAGGGTATGATGTTTTGATGATTAAAGGTAATTATCCTCAACCACACATGAAAAATCGTGTTGGACAAATGCTTTGTTTATTCAATCGACGCACTCGCAAGGCTAATATAAGTGAAGCCGATGGGATATTAAATAAATAAGTGTAATTACCCATCAACCGGATGTTGTCCATAAAATGGTAAGGCTTCCGTCCAATCTGGACGTTTTCCTTGCAACCAATCAAAATACGCCAATTGCAGCATACTTGTCACCGTTGCAGCTAACCCAGAATTTGCTTCCACAAGTTGATAATTGCCGCTCCAATCGGCTAACTTTTCTTGCCATGCTTCGGGTGATATGATCATATCTGGCATTACAGCAGTAAGTCCACGACCATTTTGAGTAACTTGATAAATCGCAGCAAACAGCATTCCTCTTTGTGCTGGCATTTGTATCGCGATCGCAATATCATCATTAACTCGGTTTTGCCAAGCAAATGCAGCCAAAGTAGAAACCGCGAACACCGGAATATTCAACTGTTGTCCTAAAGTACGAGCAGTCACAACCCCAATACGAGTTCCCGTAAAACCCCCCGGGCCTTTCGCTACAGCAACAAACGCCATATCAGCCCAAGTTTGAGGTTTAATAAAGTCTATCAAATATTGATGCATCAAATTAGAAATATTACGGTCTAATTTAAATACATCGGAACGATTATCTTCAGCAAAATTACTGATAGATAAACCTAATTCGGGAGTGGTAGTATGCAGCGCTAAACCGTATTTTTTCACTTTTGGTATTGAATATGGCAAAATAACTCCGGTGGTACTAACTCTTAACTCTTAACTCCTAACTCCGGTGGTACTAACTCTTATGTTGGAACCATTTCACCAGGACGTAATTTAGACCATTTGCCTTTCTCTTCCTTAAAACTCAAGCATCCGACAACATCCCACTCCATTTCAATTATTTCATCTTGAGTGCGGATATTAACGTTTATACTAGGTTCATTAGGGTCGAAAGTAGGTGTTTCTGTTAAATGAGGTTGTTGGTGCTGTGTTTCTACTGCATTATAGGTAATACAGCGGTCTACATAATGACAATTTACGCAAATACACATATTAAAACCAACGATTAGTTTTGCCTTACTGCTAATTTAGCTTAAGCAACACGATTGTTGCCTAGTCTTTGGGTTTATTTTTATGACAATATTTAACCCGGAAATATTTACCCCGGAATCTTTACCTTTCAAGGTGGAATTATTGCCAAAACCAGCTTATTTAGTCGGTGGTGCGGTACGGGATGCAATTTTAGGAAGAAATCGCGATTATATAGATTTAGATTTTATTTTACCTTCAGAAGCGGTAAATGTAGCTCGTAAAATCGCAAAATATCATCAAGCTGGCTTTGTTTTACTCGATGAGCAAAGACAAATTGCTCGTGTAGTTTTTCCCCATGCTACCGTTGATATTGCTCAACAAGAAGGTGATTCTCTAGAAACAGACTTGTGGAGAAGAGATTATACCATAAATGCTATAGCTTATAATATTCATACCCAAGAAATAATTGATCCGCTACAAGGTGGTAAAGATTTAGAAAAAGGTATTTTACGGATGATATCAGCAGCGAATTTACAAGATGATCCTCTACGTTTGATGCGGGGATATCGTCAAGCTGCACAATTAGGTTTTACTATTGAACCAGAAACCCATTCCACAATTCGCTCTTTGGCTGAGCATCTCAACAAAGTTGCTGCCGAACGAATACGGGTAGAATTAGGATATATGTTAGCACATCCTCAAGGTACAACTTGGTTGATTAAAGCTATTGAAGATGGTTTATTAAAATCTTCTTTTAAAAATGCCACATCTCAACGCTGTTCTCTACTTATTGAAGTTGAGAAAGCTGCTTCTCAATTAATAGAAAATTTACCAAGTTTAAAGGGAATATTACAACAAAATATCAAAGATACAGTTAAAACAACTTGGTTAGGTATTGCTAAATTAGCTTGTTTAGTTAATCCTAAACCAGAAATTGCAGAAGTAGAATTAGAAAAACTTACCTACAGCAAAGCCGAGATTCAAGCCGTAACCTGTGCATTAAGACTATTTCCCAAGCTAAATGCATCCCCGATGTCTTTGAGAGAGCAATACTTTTTATTTCGGGAAGCGGGTTGCGTATTCCCGACTACAGCTATTTTAGCGGTAGCTTATGGTAATGTAGTTGAGGAAATGTCCGAAGACAAGCCGCTACAGACATACGCATCCTTACTAGCCCGCTACTTAAACCCTGATGATCCGGTTGCACATCCCACTCAATTAGTAAGTGGGATACATATTATATCATCATTGAACCTGCCTTCGTCACCACTCATTGGTAAACTGCTGACAGAAATAGCAGTGGCACAAGTGGAAGGCAAAATTTGCACATCTTATGAAGCAATAGAATTTGCACGGAAGTTAGTTTAATTAGGTACCACCGGAGTTGTAGAGACGTAGCGTATTGCTACGTCTATTAACAATTAAGATTCAAAGTTTATATTCAATATCAACCATTTTTATAATCAGCATCCATCCAACAACGTGGTAAAGATTCACCAGAAGGAAAGACGAGATTTGCTTTTTTGAAAGACTCTAATGGTTGTTCTTCTTGCCCTCTTTGTTGTTTAGCTTCAATGCTATCAGCATTAGGATTTATCAATTGTTGCACATCAGATACTTTAATTAATTCACCATCATTTTTGAGTTGTAAAAACATTTCTAGTTAACCGTTACAAATTTTTCCAAATTAATAACGTCAGTTTATATGCAATTTTGTATATCAGGCTTCCCGCTTGAGTGTAGTAAAATAGAAACCTCTCTCGGATGATTTCTCTTTCTCTGGAGAGAGGTTTGTTAATAACTAAGAACTAATTATTAGCTTGTTCGACTAATTTTTTAAAATACAAATACGCTTCTTCTGGTGTTAATGCTTCCGATTTATTATCATGAGAAATAAAGTACTCTCTGTTATCAGGGAAAAAACGTACTGTAAAACTGGGAATTAAACCTAACTGTAAAGCTTGTTTACCAAGTTTATCGGTAACTTCTGCTAAAGAGTATTCATCGTGAAATTGATAAACGGTCATTTTTCCTCCTTTGAAAAAAATATTTATTCGTAGCTTTTTGATACTATGAAAGTTACATTTCCTGTTGATATTTTTCTAAAATATCCACAAGACTTACTTGGCACTGTGTAGGTACCAAATCAATTAAAGGTACTTCATATTTTCCACCACCAACCTTTATCGGAATAGATTGCAAAACATCAATAACATCCTCTTCATCGATTGATTTATCAGAAGTGATTAAAGGATAAACTTGTTCAGCTACCATAGTATGCAATTTCGCATCCGATAAATAAAGAT
>JAAUSO010000129.1 GCA_012033205.1 Richelia sp. SL_2_1
CGGATGAAACGTCAACGTTTTGAAGAACGAGCGCGTCAAGATGCGGAATCCCAGCGGCGATATCAGGCTGGAATAGCAGCCCAGTACGGGGTTGCACCTCCGCCCGATCCGGTATCCACCCCCCCCCTAATGGTATAGGGAATTCCCCATTGAGGGGGGTGGATACTACCGGGAATAATGGGGTGAATTTTGATAAAAGCGATAATTCCTCTCATATAAGCGATAATTCCTCTCCTATACATGAAGTCGGTGGGGATTGGGAACCGAATGATGGGGACAGCACTCCGATTCAAACTAGTCTTACTATGCTTCGAGAAGCGATTGTTGGGGGTGTGGAAGCAGTTCTCGCTACTATATGCCGTTGGACTTGCGATCGACGTTGGTGTGCGGTGCTGCTGCTGGAGGAAGTTGCTGAAAGTGAGTTACGTAAGTTGGAGGAAATGATACCTGGCTTTTATGCGTGGTTAAGTTGATCCACCGAGGTTCGTCTAATTTTTATGAGAAATATTCATCTCAGCCAGTTGAGCGATCAATGCGGCACTATTTGGATTGTCAACTTTTTGTTGTTGGCGCTCAAGTAAAGAAGGAGATTCTCAACCTACCAAGGAAAATCAATGAAATGATACGTTTAGATGTCAAAAAATGAACCACTCTGAAGTAACATTACATTCAAAAGCGAAATAGTCTGGAAAGATACCACCATTGGCAAAGTCTCAACTAAGAAAAACACCTACCTCAGAATTAGAGGAAATAATAAGAGCGTCTGTAAATATCTCGATAGACGCAACTAACGAAGAGTCTTTACCAAAAGCAACTATACTCTTCGACGAGTCTCATAATGAGTTATTGCGATCGCGAAAAATCTCCGATGATGACGAAGTTGATACCTGGGATATTTTGGCATCTGCACTTCGAGCAGAAATCAATCGTAAAGCAACTGTTTATACAGGACAAGAAAATGGAACCAAGAAAGGATTTCTCACCGAGGATATTTTTAGTCCTTACGAAGTATTAGCCCTCATTGCTCCCAGTAAAGCTTTGAGCAAAGAAGAAGTAACCCTGATGATAATAAGTCAATAGGAGAAAGTAATGAGCAATACAAGAGAAGATGCTTATAAAAGAATGGTTGATCGATTTTACGCAATTACAGCTATATATAGACGATTCAATGGAAATAAAATTCAAGATAAACGCAATGAGATAGCTACAGATATCTTAAATAAAGTCAATAAGGGTGGCAAAATTCAAGATTATGTTCTTTATCTGCGACCATTTAGTACATCTGGACAGCTTGCTATGATGCAAGATTACCAAATTGCACGTCGTAGACTAATTTCTGCTCGTAGTGCTTTGCTTCAGCAAGAAATGTCGGAATTACAAGTATATCTACTTGGTGATATGGAACTTCAATTTGCAGACGCTCTCTGGTCATCTAGATTACCTTTAGTTGCATTACTTGAAATAGATAGAGATGAACAAGGTCAAGGAGCGGGGAGAATTCAAGAAAAATTCGGGGATGATTGGTTATGTTATGTTTCTAAGCTGGCTGAAAAGGCTAAAGGAATTATCGTTACTCTTGTAAGTGATGGTGGTGTTAGTGGACAAGGAACGATAAATGAAATTCAAATGTTGAGAAACAAAGAGCTTCTAGACAAAACCCTTTTTTTTGTACCAGTTTTAACTGATGGTTCAAATCAGAAAAGTTTTCAAAAAGAATGGAAAGAAACACGCACTATTATTCTTAATCAAATCGGAATTTCTCTACCGAATTTTCAGCCTGACGATTTTTTTCACATCAAAGGTTACTTCTTAAAATATGTAACTGAATATTCAATTTTTGTTGAGATACCTGTTGATTCATTTATAAAATGCATTTTCCCTGGGAGATAAATAATCCATTGAATAATATTATAGATGGCACAATTTTAATGAATTTAATTTTATTAAATTCATATAATGTAAATAATTTAAGAGGTGATTCTATAAAACTATCGTTAGGTAATAATATAAATATTGAAGCAAAAGTTTATCGCTAGACTAAACAAATAAGTTGAGTTATGACTTTAATAATAAATTTGTAACTTTTGTCTATTGCAAACAGAACTGCACAGTATAGTTTGTGCTTGCTTACAGCTACTTTGACACTACTCTTAAAAACAGTAAAAGTTTTTTATATATCTTCTAGTTCATTAACTTTACAGATGATAGGGTTGAGATGAACAACTTTTTTGTGACATTCTTGAGCATACTCAACAACGTCTGCTGTACCTCCCAAACCTCTAGAAGGTTTACCATCCCAAACAGCTACAAGAAAATCAACTAAATCCACCACTTTTTTCCCAGCTTCAAAATATGACTCTTCATCTGAAGCCATTTGCGGAAGAATATTGACTGTCGTAGCTTTATCAAGTATACAATGATATTTATGACGGTCATCTCCTTCTGAAAATTTGAATTCATATCCATCAAAAGGAATGATTACCGTGAGATTTCCTCCATGCTTGAAAACAGCCTCAGCAAACAATTGATCAGCCCCAATGGCAAGTGAGGAGACTCCAGTAAATGGTTTAGGACATTGAGCAAGAATTTTGTTGAACTCTAACTTTACCCAATTCCAATTGATGGGGTCTTCAAGTTTTTGGTGTCCTGTAATACCAATTTTCATCTAGTTTCTAAATTAGTTAAATTTTGTGATTATAAACAAGCCACCAGTATTCGCGTCCGCGTGGTGTGAGTTGTACAGTATGACTTTTTCGTGCTGTCCAAAATAGTTGTTCCCCAGGTATTGAAGGTTTCAGCAGACCAGCGTCACGATACTCTTTAAGAAGTTGTGCGATCCGTACTTTTTCCTGGTTTACAGGTTCATGAACATTTCCATGCTCATCTTCAGGTTCATATTCAGGGTCAAGTTCATACTGGTAATCCTGTTGTGCAAAAAGCTCTAGAAGCTCGTACAGCTTGAGACGATCGATAAGAGGCGCACATTCACGAACTACTGTTACCCCTGTTGCATATGTTTTGTAAACTGGACGTTGGTCCCAAGAACCAAATCTTCGCTCTATATATGCATAGATTGACGAGGCAGTAACCCAACCCATATGGTCAGCTGCACCCCCCTCTAGAGCATCCAGGACTGCTGCTGTAAATAAACCATGTCCACCTGCTTCAATAGATACTTGAGATTCACGAGACGCAGCGAGAACTGTCATATCCTCTCTTAGAACAGCTAGAGGATTATTGCCATTAGCAGACTTTAAAAGGGACGGGTTTGCTATATCTCCACTGTGGCAGCAGTCTAAGATGATAAGAATATCGCTTGCTTTAGATTCGGATGCCATTTGTACTATCTCTTGCATTGGCACGCCCCAGTCATCCTTATTAGCATCGTAAGTACATAAATTCCCTCCAAATGAAGTTAAAACCCCATGTCCTGAAAAATAGAACAATATGTCGCCTCTAAAATCACTTGAAAATAGCTTTTGGCAAGCTTCCCGCAACTTAGAACGTGTAATTGGTTTGCCATTCTCCATTTTGTCGAGTAAAGTCTGACATTCATAGTTAGGCTTACCATCTTGATTGCGTTGAAGCAACTTACTCATAGCTGTTGCATCTGCCACACATCCACTTAAGTTTGGTGCGTGTTCATATGTGTCAATTCCTATTAGAAGAGCACGTTTAGGCATAACTCAATTATTGCGTATCCTAATTACAATCTGTTAATAAATGAAGCAATGTTTGTCCAACTCCATTCAACTACGCTATAGCCAGCAAGTTCTAGCGGAATAGCACCCTTACGATCCTTTTGGACATGAACTCCTAGTATTGGAATTCCCTCTTCATCAGCACATTTCATCTCCCAGCGTGCGCCGTCTGCATTACGGGTTTTCTTACTGATAAGCGCAATTATACCATCACATCCTTTAATCTTTATACGGCAACGGGTTTTCCACGAATTGTCCCACGGCTCCTTCACCGACATATCGGTGAACTCAAACGGACTTCTCTCGTCTCTAGCCTGTTGGACGAGAAAATCTCTGGCATAGGCATCTTCAATGGCAAAACTAATGAAAATACGTTTCGGCATAATTGCTTCTTAAATCCTTGTTACTCAAAGTTGTACGCAAAACTACGTACTATTTAGCCTATATTGGCTAAACTCTTGCTACCTAACAAGGCTAGCAGATAATTTAACACTAGAGCGTTTTAGAAAGGGGTAAATGTAAATTAATTTTGCTAAGTACAAAATTTTATAAGTTCTTAACGAATTGAGAGTACAGTATTTACAGGTAAAGAACCATCGGTTAGATATGCTTTTGCTATCAGAGTATGCTTAAGTCGGGCAGGAATATACGATGATGGCGAAGACGAAAATATTTATGTGACTTATTTTGTCGATACAAACGTGTTGCGACAATGTGCTAACTTATATCCGCATCAAAATTTTAACTAAAACAACAGCCCCATCCTCAAAATAAACAGCACTAATTAACCCATAACCAGTTATCTTTATTAATAACAGGGCAGGTCAACTCAATCACTTATGACCAAAATCATCGCTATTTTTAATCAAGCGGGAGGAGTTGCTAAAACCACCCTAACCCAAAACCTGGGCTACCACCTAGCTCTCCGCAAACACAACGTCCTGCTCATAGACATGGACCCACAAGGCTCCTTAACAATTTTTATGGGCTTAGTTCCCAGAGAATTGGAGAAAAGTATATATGATGCCATAGTAGAAGAACAACCCCTGCCAATAACGTCGGGGATTCACGGCATGGACTTAGCACCTACTAACACCACCCTGAGTACGGCGGAAATGCAATTAGTCAATGCTGATTTGCGCGACTTTCGCCTCAAATACGCCATTGAGCCAATTCAAGAAGAATACGACTTCATCTTGATAGATTGTCCTCCCAGCTTAGGACTGCTAAGTTACGTTTCTCTCGTCGCAGCAACTCACGTCCTCGTACCCATAGAAACCCACTTCAAAGCCTTTGAAGGCACAAACGAACTCCTTAAAACCGTCGCCAAAGTTCGTACTAGAGTCAACCGTTCTCTGGAAATAGGTGGATTTGTTCCTACCAAATATGATGCCCGTAATTCCCAGGACACCCGTACCTTGGGAGCCATTCAAGAACAACTTGCCGGAGTCGGGAAAGTCCTTCCTCCCATTTCTCGTTCTACCACCTTTGTTGATGCATCAGAAGAAAGAATGCCCTTAGCCGTATATCAGCCAAAGCATCCAGCTATTCCCGTACTTGAACAGATAGCCATTCATATGGAGTCATTATGAACCGCAAACGTAGCCAACCACTTAAAAGTCAAATTGACGTACCTTGGGACACCACAGATGTTTCAGCTACCGATAAAGCCGATTCCACCACTAACGTACCATTAAAACAAATTCATATAGCAGCAACTCAACCCCGCCGCTACTTCGACCCCAAAGCGCTCTCAGAATTAGCCCACTCCATCAAACAACATGGCATCTTGCAGCCTTTGCTGGTACGCCCTAGAGCTAGAACTGGATACGAATTGGTAGCAGGAGAGCGACGCTACCGTGCTGCTAAAGAATGCGGATTAAAAGATGTACCCGTCGTTATCCGTGAATTAAGCAACGAAGCAGCCTTCCAACTAGCATTAATTGAGAACCTGCAACGAGAAGACCTCAACCCTGTAGAGGAAACAGAAGGCATTTTACACCTACTGGCTATCAGATTAGGTAAGCCTGTTGAAGAAATTCCCCCTTTACTACGCCGATTACAACATGAACGTAAAGAAGCTGCAAAATCTGACAATAACGTTATTGGAAATGACAATTCGGATAATTTAGATGCTGACAATAATGTCATTGACAAGGAAGAATCCCAAGCAGAAAGTTCTGAGAATAACGTTATTGTCAAAGAAGATTCGGATAATTACGGTGCTGACAATAATGTAATTGAGGAAGAAGACTCCTCTCAAGAAAAAACTTCCAATAACGTTATTGGAAAAGAAAAAACTGAAAAAAATAATGATGAAAATAACGTTATTGGGGAACAGGAGTTAGAGCAAAAAAAATCTGCCAATAATGTTATTGTCACAGAAGATTCGGATAAAAGCGAGTCATTTTATCAAAAAATCCAGAGTTGAAAATTGTTGAAGTTGTGTTTAACGGCTTGGGTTTAATGACCTGGGAATCATTCGCCAACAACCGCCTGCCTTTGTTAAACCTTCCAGAAGACATTTTGGAGGCATTAAGAAAAGGTTCCCTTGAATACACCAAAGCTAGAGCTATTGCTCAAATTAAAGAGATGAACGAGCGCGTTGCTTTTTTAGAGCAAGCTATTAAAGAAAGCTGGTCTTTAAGCGAAATCAAACAACGCATCAGTGAGAAGAAAACCCCAGACTCTACGCCAATAAACGAGTCTAACGATTACAAAGAGCGCTTTACTGCTGCGGCTACCAAACTGAAGAAGTCGCCTATTTGGTCAGACCAGAAAAAACGCAAGCTCCTAGAAAAATTGCTTTCACAACTGGAGGCACTCACACAGTCAGATTGAGATGTAAATGTCAATGACCCGCCACTAATCGGAGTACCGATATAGTGGGAGTTTCCAGGAGGGGAGACAGATGAAAATCCAGTTATATGTTATTAGCACAGTCTTGAAACTGTTCGGGGAGTGGGAAAAAGATTATCAAAGATGGGTTGAAGAAACCCGTCAAAAAGTAGAAGTTGCTGTTGAACAATTAGACAGAGGTGAAGGTATTGACGGGGAGATTGTAGTTGAGCGACTGCGCTCTAAGTTGCGTAAAGAAACACGCTCGGCTAGAGGAGAAACAAATCTTTCT
Organism: Richelia sp. SL_2_1; assembly: GCA_012033205.1. GTDB lineage: Bacteria > Cyanobacteriota > Cyanobacteriia > Cyanobacteriales > Nostocaceae > Rivularia. Next base: position 6,832 of record JAAUSO010000129.1, read on the forward strand.
TCCCTGCAAGGTACAGTAGTCCGTTATGACGACCCAACAGAACCTGTGGCTTTAAATGATTGGGACGTTTTGTAATAATCATAAGTAGTCAATACAATTCGCAATTACCAATTTGTTGGTCAAGTCCGCATCCTGTTAGATAATGATTACTCAGTTATAAAAACCGTAGTTAATCCCGACTACCGACTAACGATTCCCAACTCCAGACAAAAGAAGTTGGAAAAAATTTCTGTGACAAACTTTTAGTACTAAAGGATGTTGCCGATAAACGAGAAAAAGATTAACTTAGATTCAACGCCACTTCCTTCGTCCTCGTTCGGAGTTCCCATGCAGTCGTCAGAAAAACTCATTCAAATAGTACAATCCTGGTTATCGTACATTAGATTAGAAGAACTGACTACTGCCGAAGTAGAACGTGGGTCGAATGCTTACCCAAAAATAATAGATAAAGGTGTGCAGCTTGTCGGCAATAAGCTAATGTTGGATAACTCACTCTTCAAACAACTTTGCTCACAGCAAGCCGCAGTCAACAGAAGCAACAATAAAGAATTTCAAATAGCTGTAGCCTTTCCCCAAATATACATAGTCCAAGGAAGAGCAAGAGAACAAAAAATCAAATATCTGCCACTCTTCACCATAGATATTTCTCAAATATTCCGAGGAAGATATCGTAAAACTGGTTGGGACTTGACCGAATTCGAGTTTCAACCAGTAATCGTCAATTTAATGCGACTCTACGGCTTAGAAGAAGAAGTTGCTGAATCATTAATTGTCGCAGAAGGTATATTGAAATTTTTATCCGATACTTGGCAAAGAAAATTTTCAACTATAAACGACTTTATCGACCAAGTAGACTTACCATCCGGCAACTATAAAACTGGACGACAACCTTATTTACTGCGCTGCGATTTTGTACCATACAACGCTCAATTAAAACAAGACCTGCGAGACATATTAAAGCAACTTCAAGATACACCAGATGATTGTAAATGGCTGGTTGATAACCATCCCGCTACTGAATACATTTGCAATGCACCCAAACCACCAGAACATGAAGTCATGTTTTGGGGAGCCTTTACGAATCACGCACCCGATTCATTTCAAGCCTCGGCGCTCAAACACGCCCAACATAATCCCATAACCGCCGTTCATGGACCACCGGGGACGGGGAAAACAGAATTATTCTTGCATTTAGTAGCGCAGCAAGTTGTAGAAAGAGCGCTCCGAATTGTTCGCGGGGAAGAAGATGCGAGCAATCTAACGTTATTTGCCAGCACCAACAACAGTGCTATTCAAAAATTCCAGCAAAGATTTTTGGAGAAATTCCCCACCGAACACTTTTATTTAGACGGTGGTAGTCAAGGAGTTATCAGACGTTCAACACTACCAAAACTGCAACAGGCACAAGATTGGCTCCGAACTACTGAATTCAATCAAGAGACATGGGAACAAGCCAAACTTGATTTATTATCAGCAGAAAACGAAATCCAACAACTCGTAGAGCAAGACCGTTTTAACGAGAGCCAACAAACTGTTAATACAGAACAGGTGTCACAACTAAATGCCCAAATCCAATCTCTCAACAACGAAATAGCTGCCATTCATGAGGAGTTACAAGCACATCAAGAACAGCAAGAGAGTTTGGGAGATTATGCCGATTTCCCAATAGATGCTTACCAACAAATAAAAGAAGGACTATCAAGAGCAGAAAGGGAACTACCGAAACAGTCCGACTCCATCACCAAACGTGCTTTTGACTTAATTAATTTTACCAGCGATAAACTAGTTTTTAAGCGTCTAGCGAATCACGTAAATGCTGCTGTTTTAAATACTTTAACCACAGCGTATCCTTTCCAACTACCTCTTGATAGAAAAAGTTTAGCTGCATCCCAGATATCTGTAAACCAAAAACTCTTATCCTCCCAACAATGGCAGAATCTTAAACCAAAAGTAGCTGAAATTCAAACGCAACTGACAACATTAAATCAGCAACTGGAGTCAAAACAAACTCATTACCAACAACTCCAAACAGAACTTGATAACTATCCAATTGAAGACTTTTACAGCCGTTTTTACCGCGACTACCATCCACAACAGGTACAGCTATTTCAACGCGCTTTCTCGTTCCTTCAACAAGAAACACTCCGACTTAAAGATAAAGTCATGCAGGCGGTAGAAACCTACGGAAGCGCCTTAACGGGAGACGGAGATGCATTGCTCAAACTAGAAACGGAAGCCTATTATATCTACCGTGACTTGAGTTTAATTTTCCCCGTTATTAACTCCAGCCTGCAATCGGTACGCAATATGCTACCCACCCTTCACTCCAATAGCATTGCGCTAGCTCTTGCTGATGAAGCCGGAACAACTTTAATACATCAACTATTCCCCTTACTGGTTCGTTCCCAGCAAGCAGTCGTAGCAGGCGACCCAAACCAAATTGAACCAATTATAAACCTGTGCGACGACACCATCAAACAATACCTTAAAACCGCCTTCCTGGAACAAGGCATGACCCAGATAGACTATTATCGTTATGCCCCCACCGCTAAATACACCGCTACCGCTTATCATCGCGCTGCTGGTGCTAATGGCACAGAAGGGGATTTAGGTACTGGCATTGTTTTAAGGAATCACTACCGCTGCGTCGCGCCCATTATCCAGTTTTGTAGTCCCAACTATAAGGATGGTTTGCAAATCCTTTCAAATTACGATAGTTCTACACAACAACCGCACCTACTCGCTTACCACGTCCAAGGAAGCCATATAAATAACACCAATCCAGAAGAAATTGATGCTGTAGAAAACGCGATCGCCTTCCTACTAGAGAATGGCTACTCTACTGAAGAGGACGACACTAATAAGGCAATTGGGGTAATGTCTCCATTTACAAGGCAAGCCAACGCGCTCAGATATCGACTTTCTAACCGCTGGCAAAACTTTTCTTGGGATGATATTGGTACGGTTCATACCTTCCAAGGAGGAGAGAAAGCAGCCATAATATTATCTCCTTACCAATGCCACCAAGAGCATAGTTTTTGGTTCCTGAATCGTAAACCGAATTTACTCAATACAGCCGTTAGTAGAGCAAGGGAATTATTTGTTTTGGTGGGCAATCTTGAAGAATTAAAACGAGCTGGTGGGGAAACTAAGCGGTTGGTTGAACATATTGAACAACACGGTGAAATTCGTTTTCATTCAGCTTGAAAAAGCAGTCGCACATTCTCCATCTACGAAGATTAGTTGGAAAGGTTCATTTTCAATAATTCAGGTTGGTAGTCGTGAACTGTAAAGTAAATGTGATGAGTTCAGCAACTGGGGAAGATTGGGCGGCGATAGCGGAGTGCCGGGTGCGGGCTACGATTATTTATGATGTTTTTTAAGTTTGACAACCCGTACCCGGTACCGCTCAATCTAGCAGCGCGTTCCCCAGTTGCGTCCCGACGCTTGTCGCTCACCGGCTTTACATCAATTCTTAAACTTATGTAATTCTTTTTCTATAAGGTTTACACAAATTTTCAGAAAGGTGTGACTAATGCATAGCTGATTTAGCGAAGCGGTTTCCAGTTGCGTAAAGGTTTGGTGAGTTCATAGTCAAAAGTTTTCGATGTGTTGTCCCATATTTTAGAAAGTGACGAGCAAACACCATTTGATTAACCTATTACAACAACTTCTCGGTCATGTTATCTTTAAATGTGTAAGTTTTTATTTGCTCTACGAATTATTCAAATGTCAGAGCAGGTTTACGGTTGGAAGCGCTTTTGGTGTCCTCGATCTGGTCATATTAACCTTGCCGATGGTGGTTATTTATATGACCCGGATACTAAATGGGGAAGGGAACATAATCCAGACCTGGTAAGTTTTGCAGAAATATCCACCTTGCCCTGTCTCGTGCTTTTGGGTGAACCGGGTATCGGTAAGACCTGGGCTATGAAAACAGAGCGAGAAAAGATTTCCAGTTCAATCAAAGTAAACGGTGATGATGAATTTACTTTGGACCTTCGTGCATTTGGAAGTGAAGATAGGCTGATTAAGAAATTATTTGAAAGCTCAAAATTAAAAGCTTGGGTAGAAAGTACTCACCGCCTGCATATTTTTCTAGATAGCCTTGATGAGGGCTTACTACGGATAGATAATCTAGCAGATTTATTGGCTTATGAGTTCAAGGAATATCAGGAACAAGCAGAACGTCTATTTCTTCGCATTACTTGCCGAACTGCTGTTTGGTCAATTTTCCTTGAAGAACGATTGAGACAAATCTGGGGAAAAGATGGTGTGGGGGTGTATGAATTAGCACCACTTCGCCGTACAGATGTGAAGTTAGCCGCAGCAAGTGAAGGAGTCGAATCTAAAGATTTTTTGGAAGAAGTTGGGAAAAAAAATGTTGTCCCCCTAGCTATTAAACCAGTCACACTTAAATTTCTGCTTAATACTTACCGTCGTCATAAAGGTCAGTTCCTTCTAAATCAAACGCTGTGTGACTTATATCTTGACGGATGTACACGTCTATGCGAGGAAGAAGTTGATCAAAATCGTCGAAATTCACGTTTTAAGGGCAAGCTAGAGATTGATCAACGTATAGTTATTGCGTCTCGGATTGCAGCCCTGACTATATTTGCCAACCGTTTTGCAGTCTGGACTGGTATTAATCAAGGAGATGTTCCAGAAGAAGATGTGTTGCTCCGAAAGCTGTGCTGGGGGAATGAGCGTGCTAACGGAAGAGAATTTGAAGTTACTGAGGCAGGAATTGAAGAGGTTCTAGATACTGGTTTGTTCTCATCGCGTGGACTGTACCGAATGGGATGGGCGCATCAAACCTACGCTGAATTTTTGGCTGCATGGTATTTGAAACAACATCAGGTCAGCCCCCCTCAAATTTTGGATTTGATTATTCATCCCGATCACAGAGTAGTTCCTCAATTGCAGGAAACTACAGTTTGGCTTTCTAGCATGATACCTGAAGTATTTCAAGAGGTTGTAAAAACCGATCCAGATGTACTGCTTCAAAGTGATATATCAACGGCTAACGAGGCAGATAAATTTACTTTGGTTGACTTCCTGCTAAAACTGCACGACGAAGGAAAGCTTTCTTATCAGTATGAAACTTGGGAGTATAGAAATCTGAATCATTCAAAACTTCCTGAGCAACTTCAACTTTATATTGATGATTCCAATAAAAATATAAATGCACGAACAGTAGCAATTGACATTGCAAGAGCCTGTTGCGTTGAGGCTTTGCAGAACAGCCTTGCGGATGTTGCTCTCGATCCTCAACAACATCTTTGGGTTCGTAAACACGCAGCATTTACTATTTGTGAAATCGCAGACGAGCAAACTAAAGCTCGGTTAAAACCTTTAGCACTTGGCGAAACTGGAGATGATCCGGAAGACGACCTGAGAGGTTATGGTCTTCGGGCTGTTTGGTCAAAACATATGACAGTCCATGAGTTGTTGAATAATCTCTCGCAACCAAAATCAAGAGGTGCTATACCTATTATTGGCGGTGTATATCAGGACTTTATCGCGAGAGAATTTGCACAGTCTCTCAAGTTATCTGATTTGCCAGTGGCACTTAAATGGCTTGAGAAACAATCGTCTAGGCGTGAACTTCATTATCCATTCCGCGAGCTTTCCGATACTATAATGCTGAAAGCATGGGAGCATTTTGAAGAACCAGAAATCCTTGAAGAATTCGCCAAAATAGCTTACTTGAGACTGAAGAACTATGACGAAATTAGTGAGGTCATAGATAAAACTGAAAATTTATCATTTAAGCACCAGTTAGAAATTAACGACTATAAGCGCCGTCAACTTATACAAGCAATTATTTCAATACTGCCAGATTCGGAGCAAGAACCTTGGTGGCTAGCTAGATGCGGTCAACATGATTCCTCAATCTTTTTAAAACAAGATTTCTTGTGGCTGATTGAACGTTTGCAGTTATCAAAATTTGAGCGTATACAAAATATTTATGCTAAGCTGATACGCTGGAAGTTGGATTGGAATAGTTCAGATCAAATAAGCGCTGTTATTACAGCAAGTCAGCATAATTCCACTTTGAAAGCAGAATTTGCATACTTATTAGAACCTATCGAGCTTGATTCTCTTAGAGCCGAACAAGCAAAGGTGAGTTATCTAGAACTACAAAACTTGTCGAAGCCAAGCAGACAAAAACCTTTGCTGGAACCACCTCCAAAACAGAAAGTAGTTGTAGCGTTAGAACGGGTTGAATCAGGTCATCCTGAGTTATGGTGGCAAGTATGTGTGGAAATGACTCTTATGCCAACCAGCACTCGCTACAACACTCATGATGTTTTTGAACCAGATGTAACAAAACTTTCTGGATGGGAAGAAGCAGAAACAGATACAAAAGAAAGGATTGTCAAAACAGCAAAAGTTTATCTTGATGCTGGAGAACCGGAAACTCAAAAATGGCTTGAAACAAATAATTTTTCTCATCCTCCATTTGCTGGTTATCAAGCACTTCATCTGTTGTTAAAGCAAAAGCCAGAATTTCTCCCAACCGTTTCTCCAGATATATGGGTAAAGTGGATACCAATTATTCTTAAGTCTATAAGTTTTTCTCACAGAACTAGAGAAAATAATGATGAATACTGTCGAAAGATAGTAAGGACAGCATACCAAATAGTTCCTAATGAATTCATTGAGACGCTGATAGTTTTGATGAATCAATATAATTATAAGCCTCGAACTTTTTATCCTGATGATGTTTATCGTTTAACTAAAAATTTCTTAGAAGAACCTATAGCAAAGCAAATACTCAGCAAGGTCAAACATGAAGATTTGAAAGCTGGGATGCTGGAAATTTTACTTACAGATTTCTTCAGCCATGAAATTGATGAAGCAAGAGCATTGGCAATGTCTTTGATTTCTCCTTCAATACCTAGCTCTGGAGAGGCAAGAGATAAAGCAGTTGTTGCTGCTCGTTTACTTGCACTTAACTCAGACAATTCTAGTTGGTCAATTCTATGGTTCGCGATACAGCAAGATTCCGGATTTGGTCGAGAAGTATTGGAGTCTATCGCGTTCCAAGCCATCGAAGGTAAAATTGAACAGCAGCTTAAAGAAGAATATCTAGCCGATTTGTATATTTTTCTTGCCCAACAATACCCAGAGATTGAAAAACGCGAGCAAGAGGCGAAAGAACTTAGTGGTATACAAGCTCAAATATTAGAAGAAATTAATGAAATCAGGATGTGGAAAAACTATATTCCGCAACGTCTTCAAGAGCGCGGAACTCCAGAAGCTTGTGACGCACTGCAAAAAATCATCCGTGAACTGCCGGAACTGAAAAGCGAATTACAGTGGAGGGTGTTGGAAGCAGAAGCTTTGGCTCGTTGTAAAACTTGGAAACCACCTGAGCCAGAAAAATTACTTCAGCTTATAAGTATTTTAGATAATATATCATCAATCCCTAACCTAATAGTAAATATGTCAGAAACTTTCAACAATGACTTTAGAGGAGCTAATATCGCTAACTTTGCCAATAAAGTTACGGATAATGCGCTACAGCAAGCAAACCAACACATTTACACGTCTGAGCAAAAGCAAACCCTTGCAGAAGCTGCTACTGAAATTCAACGACTTCTAACGCAACTTGAGGTAACAAATCCTACTGCAACTGAACCTGAGCAGGTGGCTTATGTTAATGCTGCTACAAATTTAGGAATTAAGCAGAGGGTTATTTCAGCCCTTGCCCAAGGAAGTGAAACAGCAATTGAAGAATTTTTTTTAGAGAACAAGTATCTTAAGGTCGGGAAAGCAATTCTAAAAGGTTGGTTGCAACCAAATGATTAGCGCTTCCAGCAGTATAACAAGTCGATGGAGTGGATGGTCAAGAGATATTGGTGGTGATGCAAAAGTTATTAGCTGCCTCTGAACCGAGTCGTTAGACCACGCTTGTTATAGTTGGAATAGTAGTTTCGGGTTTATCTGTTGGTGCCAATCGTAGAAAAAGGTTTGACGTGAGAAACTTTAGAAGCTACCTACTGTGTCGGCTGTACAGTTATTTACTACCGTTCCAACCCCCGATTCTTTTTCTTACCAGCTTCTTTTTGTTGCACTCTTTGAAGCCGCAAACGCTCCAATAGTTCTAAATTCCAATCCTCTGCTTTCGGGTGCGCTATGGTTGTCTGCGGTAGTAATTCTTTTATTGCTTGTGCAGTAGAGCATCCCGCCGAGTCGTTATCGTAAGCAGCGGTAATAGCTTTCACTTCTCTAAGAAATTCTAACGGCAGACTTTTGGGACTATCCACCACCATATACATGGTTCTTTCGGATGGCATACCGGAGCGTTCATTTAGCCCAATAAAAGCGCACGAGAGCGCTTCAATGGGAGATTTACACAGGACTACTTTTTGTATTTCGTCCCCTGGTTTACCACCCAAATGGAAGTAAAACCATCCTTCTCTCCGTTTTGAATTGAGCGCGTATCCCATAAACGAATTATTTTCTCCCCGCGTTCCCCGTAAAAATGCGCCTTTTAAAGTAGTTTCTGCATTTGTGTATTGCGTTCCTTCTTTTACTGTCAGCTCGCGCATTGTAAAGACAGCATTTTGCTGGTCATCAGCATATAGCCATCCCTTTTGGTGAAGTCCAATAATAAAGTTTTCAGGCAATCCGCGTTTCTGTACCAAATAATCTTGTACAGATAGCCACTTTGATTCATCCGGAGTTGGTGGCTCAAAAGTTGGTGCGAGTTCTTCTTGAGCAATTTTAGTAGCTTGTTTTTCAATGAAAGCTTTGCTAGCACGCAGCATACCCTCTTCCCCAAATTGGTCGTGTAACCAAGCCACAGAAGACCTAAAGTTGAAATTATTAATGTGCATGACTAAATCAATAGCCCCACCGCCACCTTTTTCTTCTGTAAAGTCGTACCACTTAGAATCATTAATACCGACAACTTGTCCCAAACCCTGCCAACGATTGTCTCCCTTATCGCTTTTATCAAGCCCTAAATTCCATGCCACTTCCTCTAAAGGTAAATCCCTTAATTTATCAGCTTGCTGTTTCCAATAAAAGTTTTCTGCTTCTAGTTCAGCTACGCGCTTTTCTAACTGCTGCCGTAATTTTTCAGAAGCCGTTGCCCTTTGAGATGCCCGTTTTTCTAACTCTACAATTCTTCTGTGGTCAGCTAGCTGGTGATTGATGGATTGGATTGTGGGGTTTGCTTTGATGCGTTCAAATAACTGCTGTGCCGTCTCCCCCCGTTTGGGTGCCAGTCGGTCTAATTCAAGTGTTAAAGGTTCTTGGTTGACTGCTTGGTAATATTCTTTAACCTTGGTGTGGGTGGCTTTGCTGCCCTTCACACCCCTTTCAATTCCCAAATGTGCCAAACATGAAGCATAGCTATCCTGGAGTTTGGACATTTTAATGCTGGCTTGTCTGCCATCACCCCCAAACATTTCTTTGTGGCTTAGTTGTTTAGTTTTATCGTTAACGGGGACGATATAAGCGTGGATATGAGGAGTAGATTCATCCAAATGTAGTTCAGCCCGAACGCATTTTTCTCCAAAATTTTCTTGCAACCATTTTGTTGAAGCATTAGTAAAATTCCACATCAATTTATCATCCCATTCCCCAGCCTTTGAAGGGTCATGAGGACGAAAATACTCTGGGGATGCACTCAAGAAAATTTCGCTGCACAGTACTGCATCTTTGCGCGGCTTATGTTTAGTATTATCAGCTATTTTAGCTTTTACTATTTCTTCTAAAGACGGGTCATTATTATTTCCAATCAGTCGAATATTTTCTTTATAGGGGTCAGCATTTGGTGTATCTTGGAGACGGGCTGTATGTTTTTCGCTACCGCCTACATTCCCAAAACTTTTTAATTTCCCAACGCGCATGATTGCTAAAGCAGTCATTGAAAAACCCCATCAACAACGAGTGTATGACAAGCCCCGTAGGGCGAACGCAACTTCTGTGTCCGAGAGAGCGTACAGCGAGCGAGATGGGCGCAGCCCACCCCGAAGGGGCGCAGAAGTGAAGTGAGTGTACTTCGATTATAACGAAGCTGCTCGAAATTGCTTTCGGGGGTAGGCGGAACGAGTAATATTGGGGGAATATCTTGGATGTGTGGAAGGAGTAGCGCAATCCAAATACGGTGAGTGAATTCGAGACGGTGTGGCTTTTATTTTAATTTATTAAAAGCTTATAATTCTCTAATTTAATTATTTTAGAAAATAGCATTATATTAGAATAACGATAAAGATGTTTATCTACAAGAAGTTACGCTTTCTGCTTCAATATCTTGACCATGTAACGGTCAAATCATAAAAATTGACCTGTTGCTTTGTTTTAATTTTAAGAAAACTCGTATTTGTTTCTTAAAATGCGGGACTGTGCCTAAAATAAATGGGAATACGAAGGTGAATAGGGTTTTTCGCAACCTCCTCTTCTAACCTTATATTGCGCGCGTTCCTAACAATTGCTTATAAAGTAGATGAATTAGTACAGGGGTACATATTAAATAATTATTTTGGAGCCATGTTCGTAATTCCTTAAGCTTGCCCTTACGGTTATTTTGAATAACCGCGTCTTTCAATAACCATCTATATAAAAAGTTCGTATACTAATCATTGACCGACAATTTCTATATGCTTTAATGCCGAGTAAAAATAATCAATTATTAAAAATCTATATATAAACCATCTATACATAAAAAGTTAGCGCACGTTCTTATTGTCTGGCAACTTCTCTTTGGGGAAGAATAAACTCATAATTCATGCATCACGTCGGACTAAGCTAGAACCAAGACTTCCGACTTCAAAAAGTAAGAAATGGTTTTGGCGTTTTTTCTTAATTTTAAATAAAAGCCTCGTATTATCAACCCATCCAGCCGCCGATGCTGTGCAAGTCGGCTGCCCATTTGAGGTTCTCAGATTAAAGGAAGGCATCTCGGCTCAAACTTCAGATGATGAGATAAAGTACCCAACCGCACCAACTGCTCTTCGTGTGGCGCTGCCGAATCCCATAGGAAGGGAGATACAGATTGAGAACTGGTCATGAGCAGATGCGGTTACGGTTGACTTCTGACGTTACCTCGGACAGTAGCAGTGTAGCAAATTACTCTATTACTTCCAATACATTTAGACGATTGATTAAGACTTATATGGCTTGTGTTTCCGCCTTCAAGGTTCATTGGTAGCATCTGCATTTATAAGTAGTCAGTAGTGATGAGTTTGACAGCATATACGAATATTTGTTTGTAAAATTGTCAGCGTGTCTTCGCGCTTCACCGGAAGCGCGATGGGGTACTGAATACGCTACATTGCCACTTTGTTTACAAAGAAGGAAGAGGGAAAGCACTTCTGAAACTGGAATAAAGAATGGAGTTGTGAACCTACGTTTTAAATGTAGTGTTTACCTTCTTCGTCTGCTCCGCGATATTCATGTATCTAATAACCCGCTAAGATTGAGGATGGGGACGATTAATCAAGATGGAGCATTATCATATTGGAGCAGCAAAAATTCTATATCGGTAAAATGTAAATGTATTCATATTTATGGCAGCCTATTGAAGACTTACCAAATAACTGGTTTGAATTGCGTTCTGAGCAATTAAAAGTATTAATTAATGCTTGGAAAAAACGAGTACAGCAGCTTCAAGGTGCAAGTGTGTTGGAGGATTTTAAAAATAGTCTTCGTCAGGAGTGGTTATCTGAAGTTGATATGCTCGAATATCTTTATTCTAATGATAGAGGGACAACTCAAATTATTCTAGAAGAAGGGATTGAATTGAGCATTCCAACAGCAAGTTCTGAAGCAAGATTAGCAGAATTAAGCGTACCTTCTAATATTCAAGGATTGTTCAGTTTTGTAACTCAAGAAAGAAATCTTTCTGCTTTTTATATTAGAGAATTACATCAAATTTTAACCAGAAATCAAATAAGTACATTTGCACAAAATTCATTGTCAGAAATCATAGAAGTACCGCTAGAACATGGTAAATGGAAAACTTTTGTGAACAATCCTAAACGTCCTGATGGCACAATTCATGAATACTGTCCCCCAGAACAAGTAGAATCAGAAATTGGGCGTTTGATAGAAATGCACAATCAACATTTAGAGATAGGTGTATCGCCAGAAATTGAAGCAGCTTGGTTGCATCACAGATTTACTCAAATTCATCCATTTCAAGACGGAAATGGTCGAGTTGCTCGCATTTTGGCATCATTAATATTCATACGTCAAGGATTATTTCCGGTAGTTATTACGCGCAACGAACGTCAAGAGTATATTAATGCTTCAGAAGTAGCAGATACGGGTAATTTAACAAGTTTAGTCAATCTTTTCTCGCGTCTACAAGAGAAAATTTTAATTAAAGGATTAAGTTTACGAGCATAGTTATTTATTGAAAAGTAAGGATTAATTTTGTGATTATAGATTTGTATTAAAAAGTAATGATTAATTTCATGAGTATATTTTTTATTAAAGAGTAAGGATTAAGTTTACGAGCATAGCTTTTATTAAAAAGCGAGGAAGTATGGTACAAACTGTTTATGTCTGGAAACCAATTGAAGATTTACCTCCAAATTGGATGGAATTAGCTTCTACTGAATTAGAAAGTCTTGCTGGAATTTGGAAAAGTCAGGCTAAGAAACTTCATGAATCAGATGCATTAAAAAACTTTAACGAGCAACTTAGTCGTGAGTGGGCTATTGAAACAGGAATAATTGAAAATCTTTATTCTATTGATAGAGGTACAACACAACTTTTAATTGAAAAAGGTATTGAAACAACTTTAATTCCTTACGGTACAACTG
>JAAUSO010000020.1 GCA_012033205.1 Richelia sp. SL_2_1
ATGCTACATTTAATTCGCGAAATTATTACGCGAATTAGCTTTTCACTATCTCCCCCTTACTTCATTTTATTTCTCTAATCTTCAAGTCTTTGCAGCCACTTACTTTCAGCTTATCTTAGTGCCATTCCTTACTGATACCAGTTCTTATCATCAGTTTGATAGTTACAAGTTCTCTGCAAGGAGTTAAGTCCTTCGGTTTGTTGCAGAGTGCAGAACTGAATGCCTTTGATTGGTCAATGCGGCTGCGTTCTCTGATACGCCCTCTGAATAAACCAGATTCTCGTATTCTTGTTATCACTGTTGATAAACATGATATAGACTACCAAGATAGTGAAAAGATGGGGAGAAAGGAAGGATGGTCGCTGGCCGATAAAGCTCTTGCCAAATTGTTACTTAAATTGAAACCTTATCAACCCTCTGTTATTGGTTTAAATATTTCTCATCCTTATAAATTTAACCCAGAGCTAGAAAATATTTTAAAAAACTCTGAAAACTTTGTTGCTAGTTGTGAAATTGGTGTGACAGAAACTCCAAAAGAAGATACACAACCACCACCAGGTATCTCTACGAAACATCTAGGTTTTTCAGATTTACCACTAGATGATGACAATATTATTCGTCGTCAACTTCTTTTAATGGCTGCTGGTGAAGACTGTAATACAAGCCAAGCTTTCAGTTTACAAATTGCTCACAACTATCTAGCACAACAACGTAATGTTCCGCCCATTAAGAAACTTCCGGATGGGCGTAGAGAATTAGGAGGACATATAATCGAAAAATTGGAATATAACACTGGTGGATACAATCTAGATACAGATGAAACTAGGGGTTATCAAATTTTACTTAATTACCGATACTCTGACCCTGAAATTATTCGTTTGAAAGATGTATTGAATGGTTCTTCTGATTCTAAACTTTCTGGGCTTGTCAAAAACCGTATTGTCCTAATTGGTATTAATCAACCTCAACGAGATCAACACCGTACTGTCTTTTTTGATGGAAATCCATCTAGCGAAAAGCCAGGAGTAATCGTTCATTCTCATATGATTAGCCAAATTCTCGATTTGGTTCTGGAAAATAAACCTTTACTGTGGTGTTTCCCAGAATGGTTAGAGTTTGTTTGGATTGAAGTTTGGTCTGTTGTGGGAATTTTGCTCGTAATCAAGCGGTATTCATCCGTTAATTTTAGATATAAATTTGTTGTTATATTTTTTATTCTTGGTTGTTTTAGTCCTGCTTTTTTACTATTTGAGGGATGGGTGCCATTGATTCCATCAGCAATAGCATTTGTAGTTTCTGCTGGAGTAACTCTTATCAGCATTGTATTGATTAATTTAGTACCTCGCTTATATATGGAAACAAGTAACCATGACTAAAATAAAACTTTCTAGCGATAAAGCTTTTTCCTTATCTGCAAGCGTCGCTATGCTGCTAAGTTTAATGCCTTATCCTGTGGAATTGAAAATCCAAAACGTAAGTATTAACACTTCTGCTCAAGCAAAAACAGTTTTTTTTGCTACTTCATCAAGAAAGCAAAATAAAAATGAAGATAGTGATTTAGGTAGACCAAGAAGAAGAGTTTCAGGAAAAGGACGTAATCCCTGCTCAGATATTTTGATTGCTTTAGTACCTGGTAGTGGGAATGTTGATCCTGAAATCAAGTGCAATGTCAAATCGAATGCTGATTTAGCTTATACATCTGATCCTAAACCTACTTTTTGGATTCATGTACCTAAATCTAAAACTAGAGATGCACGATTTGTACTTATTGATAATAATCGAAGTATTGCTAAATACTTCTGTAAATTGCCAGAAAAATTTGAATCTGGCGTTGTTGGTTTTCAACTCCCAGTTTCTAAGTTAGAAGCTGGTAATGTATATCAATGGGAATTTTCTATTTTAAATAATCGCAAGCATCCCACGGAAAACCCAACTGCTGGTGGAAAAATATCACTGGATTTGCAAGCAAATAATCCCTGGTATAATAGGATTACTTCGTTAGCCAATCAACGCTTAAAAGCAGACAGTCCTAGTTTAAAAAGTCAATGGTCTAATTTGCTCAGTCCCGTTGGGTTGAATAAAGTAGGGGATTTTCCTCTGGTTGGTCAATGTACTCCACAATAATCTGCATTTCTGTACTATTCTAGGGATTGAAAAAAAAGATGATTATCCCTCTTCTTCTAATTGAAAAAGAGGGATATAGCATTTAAAAATATAACCTAGCGCCAGTTACCAACAATGACGTATGGTGCCCAATAACGCGGTAGTATTTCTTGACCTATCAGTTGTTTTTGGGCACGACGTAGAGCTTCAGCCCTTGCAACTTTATTGTTTGTATTGCTTAATTCTTGGTAAAATACCTTCATTATTTTAGATGTTAATTCATCATTTACAACCCATAAAGAGGCAACCGTACTACGTGCTTCTGATTTAATAGCTATTCCAGCCAAGCCGAGAATGGCTCGTCTATCGCCATCTGCTGTTTTACAAGCACTTAAAACTAACAATTCGATAGGCTTAGGATTGCTTCTGTGTTTGCGTTTAAGTAAATCACGGATAGTATTACTATCAACCTTGCCATCCCAAGCCAAAATAAATGTCTTTTTTGGGTCGGAGCTAAATTGTCCGTGAGTAGCAAAGTGAATAATAGAAGAATTACTATTGGATATAATTTGTTTCCTTAAGTTATTAATTTTAAATTTATCATCTTGGAAAGTTTGGTGAGGAATTTGCTCTTCAATATCTTTTACTTCTTTATTAACATAATCAAGGTTAGGAAAGTTTTGATGATCCGGAGAGTCAGGGTTTGTTTTTGAAAGCCCAAAAATTAGTGCTTGCAGTTCAATATCTTTGATATTATGTGATTTTGGTATGTTTAAACTTGGTGTTAGAGCAATGGCATAGTCTTCAATTAAATAGTGTTTTCCATCACTACTAAGAGTAGACATAGGTATGTTCCGTAAGGAACCATCAAGTATAAATACTAATGTATCAATCCCCTTTTGCTTAAGAGATTTTTCAAATGGTTTGATTAACCAATCGTAAACAACTTTAGTCAGAGAAGTCCCCTCTTCGGGTAAGTAATCTTCTTCTAATTCTTGTCGCAAATTATCCAAGGTATTCTCAATATCTTTTATAGGTATATTTATTTGATGAGAAATTAATTTTTCATTTGGTAATTGCAGTACAACTTCTAAACGATTCTTAAGGAGGATAGTAGAGAAAATTGCAGCTTTAGAATCTACTTCTTTATTATTCTCATTGCCCGAATTTCTTTGTTGTTCTGCGCTTAAATTACAGCGTAAGAAGTTATCTAGTTCAGCAAGTTGGAGAGAATCAATTAACTCAGTAGCTTTCTTAAGAGATTCATTGCTTGGATTGGATGGCTCTAGCAGCAAGTCAATTAACTTACGATATACAGGTTCTACATTATCTCTAAAAGAAAACTGAACATCTGAATTAATAGCAAGTAAATCACTACGAACTGATTCGAGAGTTTTTACAGCTGCTTTATAATTAGTAATAGCCTCATTTTTTTTGTCAGATTGTACATTAAATAAACGCCCCATTTGCCATTGCCATTGGTAAGCAATATCTGGATTTTGATTTGGTTGAGCTAAGTATAATGCTTCTTGAGTTACTTCTTGAGCTTCACTTAAATTACCTAAATATTCATATAAACCACCAATGTTTCCTAATAAATAAGATTCTGCACGCTTATCATTTAACATTTGAGCTTCTTGTTTAGTTTCGATTAAAAAGTTGATAATTTTACTCCAGCTAATAGGTTGTTTATTAGCTATATTATTTTCTTGCTCTGAAGCTTGGTTGAGATAAGCTAAACTTTTTGCCAAATAAACCTTTGCATAAATACTTGCCAAATTATTTGGCATTTCTAAAATATTTTTTTTATTATCTGTTGAATATATTTGAGATAATAAATTTTGAGCATCAGCTATTTTATTTCTTTCAATTAATAGACTAAATAGATTAAGCTGAGATTGAAGTTTTAAAGTGTGTGAAGAGCTATTATCAATTACTGATTGATATTTGTTTTCTGCCTTATTGTAATTTTCTTTAGCTTCTTCAATTTCTTCTCGTTTAATATAACGCCAAGGCATATAATCATATATTGGAGAAGACCTGCGATCGCGCTCTAAATTTCCCTTTGCTCTAAAGGTATTACCTAAACTCAAATGTATAGCAAGTTCCTGTTTTTCCGATTGGGCTACATTTAAACCATTTTCGAGAGCTTTTTGTGAATTATCTAAGTCACCAATAACCCGTAGAACGTCACCTAAACTGCGCCAAACAATGATTTGAATAGATTTATCTTTTTCTTCTTTGATCGCATCAGCTAATAAATCCCAATTGGTTATTAAGCTATCTTTATTTTCTGTATTTACCTTTTCGTCCAAAGCATCACATTGTAATGACTTGTGTAGTGCAGTTGTAGTTAAAAGCTCACAAGCGCGATAATAAAGCCCTAACGACTGCAAAGCCTGAGCTTGGTAAACACGACTTTTAGTAATTCCTGGCTGATTTTTGATGCGAGCAAAATATTTCTCAGCTTCTTCCCAACTTTTAAAAGCTGCGGATGATTGACCTAGCTCCAATTGGGATAATCCAAGGTTTGATAAAGTGCTAGCTAAATTTCCCCAATCTTTTTGCTTTTCAAAGTTTTTGGCTGCTTGCTGCAACGATTCTATAGCCTTCTCGAACTCTCCATTTTCATAGTGCTGCCTACCTTGCTCTACAAGTTGCGAGACTTGCTCAATGCTCAAATTATTCCTGCCCGCACTCGACATTTGTGACAACACAGGTGGGATTGCAGCAGTAAAAAGAAACACTCCCAGTAACAGCAACACAACTAGACGACGATATCCCCATCGCCGAAATATAAGTTCAGATTTGAACTGATGCACCAGTTTCAAAACGAAGGATTCCACTGCACTGAGAAATACAAACCTTTTTCTTGCCATGTTCTACTATCTCCAAATACTGCTGATATTAAAGGAATGCCCCAATCAAGACGGGCGTTAAAATTATTACCTTGTCGCCATTGCAAACCCACCCCTAAAGAAGCTAAGGAATTTGGACTCGGATTTTCCTGTCCAGAACTGTTCCAACCGATGCCGTAATCAACGAATGGGATAACTTTTATAACTCCTGTATTTCTGAAAATACGCGCTACAGGTATCTCAACTTCTGCCGTTGCAAAAACTCCATTATCAGTTTGCAGCGCATCTTGACGGTAGCCGCGCACGCTACCTAAGCCACCAATTACAAACTGCTCTGAAGACATAAGCGCCCGATCGGCTAATTGCACATTGGCACGTAATCGTAAGAATTGATCTTGATCCAGAACGCGCAACCATAATCCTTGACCCTGCCAAGAGAAAAATCGACTATCGGGAATAACTTCGTTCAACCCAGGTATAGGTTCGTTGATAGTTGAATCAAACGCATTCAGACCAAAATTAAATTGAGAACGAAACGCAATAACTTCTTGAGCATTTTGTTGAGTCCAATCTTGAAAAAATCGCAGTGCGAAGACGCGGCTTAACCCATCATTATCTGCTCCTGGAGAAAGTGGGAAAGGAATATCTAACAAAGAAGTTTTACTTTCCCTCAAAGAAGTTGTTAGTCCCAACGCAAATTCACGAAAAGTTGACCGCCTTGTAGATTCATTTGTATTAGCATTTTGTATCCTACGAATTATTGGCTGACGTAGTGTCAACTCATAGGAACGGGATGTCGATTCAATATCCCCACCGTTTCCATCCCTATCAATATCATCGAAAGGTGATTCAATTACTTTATTATTACTACCACTGTATGCAAATCTGAGCGTTCCATTATTAGGAGTAATTGGGAACGTATAATTAGCATCCCAAGCGTTACTACCTCCAGTTTTGGCATAGCCTAGACTTAAACTATCGCCGATTGCTAATAAGTTACCTTTAGTCAGTCCTGCTCTTTGTTGAAAACTACCAACACTAGGAACGCGACCATTATCAAAGCTAGTGGTAGTGCTAAGTGATTTTTCCTCCTCCACCTGTACATCTAAAATACTTTCGCCAGCTTCTGTTCCTGCTGATAAACGAGCAGTTACCGACCCAACTACAGAGTCGAATTGCAGCAATTGTAGAGCTTCCTGTAATTTTTCAATATTTAACGGTTTTGATACAGCCAGTGCCAAACGAGATTGCACATAATTTTCAAGTCTTGAGTTTTGTAGGACATTACCTTGGGAATCAGATTTCTTAGAAAGTCTTGTGACGCGAATTTCTTTTAACGTGCCTTCAATTACTCGGATGATAACTAAGCCTTTTCCATCTCTTTGGGTTTCTTTGGGAATAAAGACAATTGCACCAGAAGTTGTATATTTTTTATTATGGTAATGTTCGGCTATTAAGGAAGCTACCGAAACCAACTCTTCCAAAGAAAGAGGTTTATTCAGACACTTATTAGTAATCTTTTCTAAATCTTCTTTTGGGAAAGCTTTGTTATCAATAAATTCAAATTTTGTAGCCGTAATTTTGTCTTGAGTTTTAGTACTTTCTAAATTATCTTCTTGAGAACTTTCAAGACATAAGGACTCTTGTTGTCGGTTGCTTTCAGGCGAAGGAGATTTAGGAGATTGTATAGGTGACTCAGGAACAGGAGAAGGTGTGGAAGGAACTTGCCTATCTTCCCGTGGTTTCTGTGGTAGTTGAGGAAAGCTATTTTCAGGTAAAGAAACTTGTGCAATATCGATACTTTGTGCATTAAAAGAATCAACAGTCATAGTCTTTAAATTGAAGACTTGGCTGCTAATAAACTCCGATTCTTTGGGAAGATTGTTTCTGAAAGCTACATCAAAGTCTGTTTCTGGGGGAGTTGGGGTAGGGTGTAAGGATACTTTAGATGTAGTTCGCAACGGAGCTAATGTTTGTCCTGGAGTTGTAACCTCAAGGACAGCTTGGGAAATTTGTAAAGCTTCAGGGGGTGTCGCACTTGCTGAACCCGCTATCACATTAGTGGTTAATATGATTGGGCTTATCTGCTGCAAACGCAAAAAAAACTTGCGCCAGTAAAAAATTAAATCATGGTGCATGATAGATGTACTTATTCATTACGCATTTGTATAGCCAGTACAGTAAATCCGGGCAGGCTCGAAATTTGACTAACACGCACCCTGACTGTTTTAACAGTTATTTACCAATACAAATCTGCAAATCTAATCCTCATATATTTGTAGGATTCTATACCATAATTTTCGATAATTCGTATAAAACTTTCTAAGTATATGCAGTTGCTCAGGAAGAAAAGTCAAATTTATAATTTTTTAGTCAAAACTTATCAGAAAAAATACTTAAAAACTGATTTTTAATCTAATGCAAAGTAGGCGAAAGCCCTTATGATTATTCGTTTCACCGCAAAATAGTCGGATGTTTCCACCTTTATAAATATTTCATAAACTAGCTTCGGATTTTACTTACTTTGTATGTAATGATGAGTATCAAAATACTCTATTTTCTAGAGGTGTAATTTTCCAATGGCTTAAAAATTGCTACTTGAGAATTATCAGAAGTAATAGTGGAGTTAACGGGACTTAAACAAAAATTAAGCCCAAACAAACCCCAAAGCGGCTTTGTAAGCACCCCAATTGCCTACTGCCTTGTCATAATTACGATTTTCAACGCCGATCTACTTGTATTAATAAATTTGCTTGCTCTCAAGGGTGTGCTTTTGTTTCTAACTTGACTGAATCACCTAATTACTACTTTCTTTTGAGAACCTGTGTACATGAAAACTCCAAACTGGATATATTTGAAGCGAAAATCATGGGTTATAAGTTCATTGATTCTCACTGGAGTGACTTTATACCTTGAAAATACAACCCTCGCTCAGATAGTACCTGATAACACGCTAGGAACAGAACGTTCTATAGTCGCCCCCATTAATCCACAGCTAGACCGTATTGATGGTGGAGCAACTCGCGGAACTAACCTTTTTCACAGTTTTTCTGAGTTCAATATTAATGACGGACGAACGCTAGAGTTTTCTAATTCAACCGGAATTCAAAATATTTTTAGTCGGGTAACAGGACAAAACCCTTCTAACTTGTTTGGTACGCTGCGGGTGTTAGGTGACGCAAACTTGTTCTTTCTCAACCCCAATGGCATCATTTTTGGACCAAATGCTCAATTGGATTTGAGAGGTTCATTTGTTGGCAGTACGGCTAGTAGTTTGTTGTTTTCTAATGGGACACAGTTTAGCGCCAAGAATGCACAAGTACCACCGTTGCTGACTGTTGATGTTCCTTTTCCAATTGGTTTGCAGTTTGAAGGTGTACCGGGTGCAATCCAGGTGCAAGGTTCTAATTTACAAACACAGCAGGGTAAGACTCTGGCTTTATTGGGTGGAAATGTCAATTTAGAAGGATCGTATTTGCTCTCTCCTGGTGGACGAGTTGAACTGGGAGGAATAGCAGAAGTTGGAATCGTAAGTATAGAAGGCGATAGCAGTAATCTGCGTTTTAGTTTTCCTGATGGTGTACTAAAAGCAGATGTATCTCTTAGCGCTCAATCTAAGGTGGATGTGCTTGCTGGAGGCGGTGGGAATATTACGATAAATGCTAGGAATTTTAATTTATCAGAAGAAAGTGAACTGATAGCAGGAATCAATAACAATATGGGAAGCCAGGGGGCTAAAGCTGGAGATATAACAGTTAACGCTTCAGATGCAATTTTAATTAAACCAGAAATAGAATCGTCAGGAACAATTAAAAAGTCAGGAAGAATAACAAATATTGTTTTTCCCGATGCAACAGGTGACAGTGGCAATATTTTTCTGAATAGCAATATCCTTGAATTAGGGGATGGCGCAGAAATTAATGTTAGTACCTCTGGTAAAGGAAATGCAGGTGATATAGCTATTAATACTAGAAATGATATCTTTTTAGCTGGAGGAAAATTGATTAATGGTGTATCACAACAAGCAGAAGGAAATAGTGGAGATATCAAAATTATTACAGATTCGCTTCGACTGATAAATGGTGGAGAAATAAATGCTAGCACTTCTGGTAACGGTAATGTTGGTGAGATAAATATCCGCGCTGGCAGTATATCTTTGGATGGAATTAATAGCCGAATTTTAAACACCGTATCAAAAGAATCAAATGGAGATACTAAAGGAATTAATATTGACACTAATATACTATCTGTGAAAAAAGGCGCAGAAATTAATGCCAGTACATCGGGAATAAGAGATGCTGGAAAAATAACTATAAATGCCAGTAATATGCTGTTAGATGGGGATAATAGTAAAATTGTCAGCAGCGTTTCTAATGGCGCAACTGGCGATAGTCAAGGTATTGAAATCAATACTGCCGATCTTTCTGTGAAAAATGGTGCGGAAATTAATGCTAGTACCTCTGGTAGAGGTAATTCAGGTAGTGTAACTATCAATGCGGATTCCGTTTCTTTAGAAAGCAGAGGTCAAAATCCTGAGAAAAAAAGTGGTATTTTTACTAGTGTGTCAAGAGATGCACAAGGAAATAGTGGAGAAATCCTCATTAATACAAACAAACTTGAAGTAAAAAATGGCGCTCAAATTAATGCCAGTATTTCAGGTAAAGGAAATTCAAATAATATTATTATCAATGCTCGCAATCTAATATCATTAATCGGTGAAGAAGAAATACCTCAAAGACAAGATGAACTGACTGGTATCTATGCCAGTGTGTCCGAAAATGCCGTAGGAAATAGTGGAGATATCCGCATTAATACAGATATTTTAGAGGTTAAAAATTCGGCTCAAATCAATACTAGTATGTCTGGATTAGGCACTTTAGGTAGCATTATTATTAATGCTGAAAAGAAGCATCATTGATGGAGGTAGCGCCTTTATTGGTGTACGCGAAACAGGAAATATCATTGAAGCAAGTAACGATAAAAGGGATAGGCGTATCGAAATTTCTACTGGTTCTTTGTATTTGAATAATGGCGCTCAACTGAGTGCAAGCACTCTTGGAAAAGGAGATTCAGGAAGAGTAGTTATCAATGCCCAAGACATGATTTCTATTGATGGAGTGGGCAGAGGTAATAAATTGACAGAATCTAGTGGTGTATTTAGCGCCGTGGAATCTCAAGCAGAAGGTAATGGAGGTAATATCGAAATTACAGCATCTTCTATTTCTTTAAAAAATGGCGCACAAATAAGAGCTAGTACCGCTGGCTCAGGAAATCCAGGTACAGTCGTAATCAATGCCCAAAATCAATTATTTTTTGATGGCATTGCAAGTAATGGACAACCCAGTGGTGTAATTAGCTTAGTTGAAGCGACGGGAAAACCAATAACTGGACAGCAAACAGCCAGAGGCAATATAAAAATAAATGCTCGCTCACTTTCTCTTACTAATGGGGCTGAGGTTAACGTTTCAAGCTTAACATCTCAACCGGGATTTGCTGGAAATATTGATATTACATCACCTTCTATTCGACTCGATAGAGGAGGTATTAAATCTCAAACTACTTCAGGTGATGGTGGAAACATTACGCTAAAGGTTCAAGATTTACTATTCATGCGTCATGATAGTCAAATTTCTACAACTGCTGGTCTTGCACCATCTGGTGGTGATGGTGGCAACATTACGATTGATGCAAGTAAAGGCTTCATAGTTGCTGTACCTTATGAAAATAATGACATCACAGCTAATGCTTATACAGGTAATGGCGGAAGAGTAACAATCAAGCCTAAACCTGAAGGAATTTTCGGTATCGAAGAGCGCAAAAGAGAAACTAAATTCACAAGTGATATTACAGCCAGTTCACAGCTTGGCATTGATGGTGTTGTGGAAATTGCAGTACCTGATGTTGACCCCAGTCAAGGATTAACACAATTACCAGATACCCCTCGCACAGTAGCAGTTAATGACGGCTGTCAAGTCAGCGCTGGGCAAGAAGCTGTTCAATTTTTCGACATAGGACGTGGAGGAACTCCACCTAGCCCGGATGATTTGCTTAGTGTTGATACGTCTCTCATGGAGTGGAGTCCGTTTTTGCTGAAACGACTAACAGCTATAAACTAGAAACAACAAACAATTCTCTCCGCCCAGATAAAGATATTCAAAGAAAAACATTCACTTCTAACTTGGAAGCTCTTAGTACAACCCAAGTATCTAGTTTCACTGCTAAAATGTCCCCATCTTGCCAAAGTCGCTAGTTGAGTTGGAAATTTCAATCTGCAATAATTTATTACTACGTTTGCTTAGCTTCAAATGACTTATTTCCGATTACACCCCAACGATTTATCAAAACTACCACTTTAATTGTTTCTGATTTCGTTATTAAAAAACACATCTTCACTACTTGTGACCTAAACTAAAGTTTGGTTACAGTTGCTATTGAATTGTGAATTCAAATTTATACCATAAGTGACGGTATGTAGGCTTCTGGTTTGATGGCTCTTTTGAGACAAGATTAAGAACTGTTACTTGACGATAAAAATTTTAATTACTTCAGAATATTTAAACTAGAAGTACAACACACCAAAACGCCTTTAATTGTTACCTATAAGGGCGAAACTATTAGTAGTTATCTACCTTGCTACAACTCATCAACCCAAACGTCCAATTTTTGGGACAATGAAAGGAAGTGGTGAAATAAGCGTCTCCTTGATTGCTCTAGCAGTTCTTCTTAACGCATAATAAGCACTGAGCGTGAAAAAATTATAACGGTAGTCAGCACTTTCCTCTACAATGTGCTAACTGTAACAAGAAACATTATTTAATAAAACAACAAACCCATCCTCAAAATAAACAACACGAACTGACCCATCAACAGTTATCTTTATTTATAACGGGGCAGGTCACTTAAATCACTTATGACCAAAATCATCGCAGTTTTTAACCAGGCGGGCGGGGTAGCCAAAACCACCCTAACCCAAAACCTGGGCTACCACCTAGCACGCAGGAAACACAACGTCCTGCTCATAGACATGGACCCGCAAGGCTCCTTAACAATTTTTATGGGCTTAGTTCCCAGAGAATTGGAGAAAAGTATGTATGATGCCATAGTCGAAGAACAACCCCTACCGATAACGTCGGGGATTCACGGCATGGACTTAGCACCCACTAACACAACCCTTAGTACGGCGGAAATGCAATTAGTCAATGCTGATTTGCGCGACTTTCGCCTCAAATACGCCATTGAGCCAATTCAAGAAGAATACGACTTCATCTTGATAGATTGTCCTCCCAGTTTGGGATTGCTAAGTTACGTTTCTCTTGTCGCAGCAACTCACGTTCTCGTACCCATAGAAACCCACTTCAAAGCCTTTGAAGGCACCAACGAACTCCTTAAAACCGTCGCTAGAGTTCGCACTAGGGTCAACCGTACTCTGGAAATAGGCGGATTTGTCCCTACCAAATACGATGCCCGTAACTCCCAGGACACCCGCACCTTGGGAGCCATTCAAGAACAACTTGCCGGAGTCGGGAAAATCCTTCCTCCCATTGCTCGTTCTACCACCTTCGTTGATGCCACAGAAGAAAGAATGCCCTTAGCCGCATATCAGCCAAAACATCCAGCCGTTAAAGTACTTGAACAGATAGCTAGCAGCATGGAGTCACTATGAACCGTAAACGCAGCCAACCACTTAAAAGTCAAATTGACATACCTTGGGACACCACAGATATTTCAGCTAACGATAAAGCCGATTCCACCCAGAACGTACCATTAAAACAAATTCATATAGCTGCAACTCAACCGCGCCGCTACTTTGACCCCAAAGCGCTCTCAGAATTAGCCGACTCCATCAAACAACACGGCATCTTGCAACCTCTGCTGGTACGTCCTAGAGCCAGAACTGGATACGAATTAGTAGCAGGAGAGCGTCGCTACCGTGCCGCCAAAGAATGTGGATTAAAAGATGTACCCGTCGTTATCCGCGAATTAAGCAACGAAGCAGCCTTCCAACTAGCATTAATTGAAAACCTGCAACGGGAAGACCTTAACCCCGTAGAGGAAACAGAAGGCATCTTACACCTACTGGCTATCAGATTAGGTAGAGATGTGGAAGAAATTCCCCCTTTACTGCGCCGCTTACAGCACGAACGGAAAGAATCTGCTAAATCTTCCAATAACGTTATTGTCAAAGAAGAAACTGATGAAATAGACGCTGACAATAATGTAATTGAGTCAGAATCCTCTCAAGAAAAAACTTCCAATAACGTTATTGGAAAAGGTGAAACTGAAAAAATAGATGATGAAAATAACGTTATTGGGGAACAGGAAATAGAGCCGAATGAATCTGAAAATAACGTTATTGGAACAGATGACTCGGATAATTTAGACGCTGATAATGATGTAATTAAGAAAGAAGAATCCCAAGCAGAAGTTTCTGACAATAACGTTATTGTAAAAGACGAAACTGATATTAATAAAGCATCTAATCAAGAAAATCCTGAGCTAAAAATTGTTGAACAAGTGTTTAACGGCTTAGGTTTAATGACCTGGGAATCATTCGCCAACAACCGTCTGCCCTTGTTAAACCTTCCAGAAGACATTTTGGAGGCATTAAGAAAAGGTTCCCTTGAATACACCAAAGCCAAAGCCATTGCTCAAATTAAAGAGACCCTAGAGCGCGTTGCCTTCTTAAACCAAGCTATTAAAGAAAATTGGTCTTTAAGCGAAATCAAACAACGTATTGGCGAGAAGAAAACCCCAAGCTCTACCCCAAACGCCGAATCTGACGATTACAAAGAGCGCTTTACTGCTGCGACTACCAAACTAAAAAAGTCGCGTATTTGGTCAGATCAGAAAAAACGCAAGCAGATAGAAAAATTGCTCTCACAACTGGAAGCGCTGACACAATCCGGTTGAAACAATGAAAAAGGCGGTCAACGGGTATTTACTCTGCCTTTGGAGGCAGTAGCAGCTTGCTGGCTCTACTTTTTCTGAAAGCCTTCGTCATAATAAAAAGTACGGACATCGTTATCCACAAGAAAAAACCATGAATATTCAACTCAAGCCCGAAGACGAGCAATTTATTCAAGCACAAATTGCTAGAGGTAAATATGAAAATCCGGAAGAGGTTATTAGTAAAGCATTAAAACTGTTAGACGAGTGGGAAAAAGGCTATCAAAAATGGGTTGAAGAAACCCGTCAAAAAGTAGAAGTCGCTGTTGAGCAATTGGAAAGAGGTGAAGGCATTGATGGGGAAGTTGTAGTTGAACGACTTCGGGAGAAGCTACGTAAAGCCAGAGAGAATCAATCATGAAACAACATATTATCTCCCCAGAGGCAAATAAGGATTTGTCAGAAATTATTGATTATTTTACCAGTCGTAATATTGACGCGCTCAGAGCGTTTTATTGATGAGTTTAATAAAAAATGTAGATATCTTGCTAATTTTCCTAACATGGGACGTAGTTATTCAGATATTAAGGATTATTTGCGGGGTATATCTTTAGAAAGTTACATTATTTTTTATCGAGTTACGGATAGTGGAATTGAAATTTTACGTGTAGTTAGCGGTTATAGAGATTATCCGTCTTTATTCGCAGATTCGAGTGATGATTAAAGGTATTGCATTAAAGTTTAAAAACTCATAAAGGTATTCCTCGCCAGACTGGCAAGAATCAAGAAATCATATTAATTTAGATTCATGCGCCAGTCCCCTACTGAGCAGGAGTCCCCATGCTAGAGTCAGAAAAACTTATTCAAATAGTACAATCCTGGTTGTCATACATTAGGTTAGAAGAACTGACTAAGAGTGAAGTAGAACGTGGCTCGGAAAGCTTTCCCAAAGTTTTCAGCGATAATGTTAGACTTGTCGGCAATAAACTGTTGCTAAGTAGCGAACTCTTCAAGCAATTCCAGGAGCAGCAACAAGCCGCAATCAACCGAGATAAACCCAACGAATTCCAAATAGCTGCTGCCTTTCCCCAAATATACTTAGTCCAAGGGAGAGGAAAAGAACAGAAGCTGAAATATCTGCCACTCTTCACCATTGATATTTCTCAACTATTCCGAGGTAAATATCGTAAAACTGGCTGGGACTTGACTGAATTCGAGTTTCAACCAGTAATCGTAAATTTAATGCGACTCTACGGGTTAGAAGAAGAAGTTGCCGAATCTTTGATTGTCACAGAAGGCATCAATAAATTTTTGGAAGATACTTGGCAAAGAAAATTTCCCAGTTTGCATGACTTTATCGACCAGGTTGACTTACCAGAAGGTAAATACAA
This sequence comes from Richelia sp. SL_2_1, assembly GCA_012033205.1. GTDB lineage: Bacteria > Cyanobacteriota > Cyanobacteriia > Cyanobacteriales > Nostocaceae > Rivularia. The sequence goes on from JAAUSO010000020.1 coordinate 15,239, forward strand.
ATCTTTCCGACAACCATATTTACTACGCTGCGACTTTGTACCATACAACGCTCAATTAAAACAAGACCTGCGAGAGATATTAAAGCAACTTCAAAATACACTCCTTAATTGTAAATGGCTGGTTGATAATCATCCTGCTCTTGAATATATTTGCAATTCGCCCAAACCACCAGAACATGAAGTCATGTTTTGGGGTGCATTTCCGTCTCACGCACCCGATTCATTTCAAGCCTCGGCGCTCAAACACGCCCAACAGAATCCTATAACCGCCGTTCACGGACCGCCGGGGACGGGGAAAACTGAATTATTCTTGCATTTAGTAGCGCAGCAAGTTGTAGAAAGAGCGCTCCGAATTGTTCGCGGGGAAGAAGATGCGAGCAATCTAACGTTATTTGCCAGCACCAACAACAGTGCTATTCAAAAATTCCAGCAAAGAATTTATGAGAAATTCCCCACGGAACACTTTTATTTAGACGGTGGTAGTCAAGGAGTTATCAGACGTTCAACACTACCAAAACTACAACAAGCACAAGATTGGCTGCGAGCTACTCAATTCAACCAAGAAACATGGGAACAAGCCAAACTTGATTTATTATCAGCAGAAAACGAAATCCAAGAACTCATAGAGCAAGACCGTTTTAACGAGAGCCAACAAATTGTTAATACAGAACAGGTGTCACAACTAAATGCCCAAATCCAATCTCTCAATAACGAAATTACTGCTATTCATGAGGAGTTACAAATAATAAGCGAGCAGCTATCAAGTTTGGGAGATTATGCAGATTTCCCTTCTTATGCCTACCAACAAATCAAAGAAGGATTATCAAGAGCAGAACGGGAACTACCGAAACAGTCCGACTCCATCGCCAAACGTGCCTTTAACTTAATTAATTTTACTACCGATAAACTAGTTTTTAAGCGTCTGGCGAATCACATAAACGCTGCTGTTTTAAATACCTTGGCGACAGCGCATCCTTTCCAGCTACCCCTTGACAGAGAGAGTTTAGCTGCATCCCAGACGGAGGTAAACCAGAAAATCCTATCCTCGCAGCAATGGCAGAACCTTAATCCAAAAGTAACCGAAATTCAAACGCAACTGACAAAGTTAAACCAGCAATTAGAGTCAAAACAAAATCATTACCAACAACTCCAAACACAACTTGATAGCTATCCAGACGAAGACTTCTACAGCCGCTTCTACCGTGACTACCACTCACAACAGGTAGAACTATTTCAACGCGCTTTCTCGTTCCTTAAACAAGAAACACTCCGACGCAAAGATAAAGTCATGCAGGCGGTAGAAACCTATGGAAGCGCATTAACGGGAGACGGAGATGCATTGCTTAAACTAGAAACGGAAGCAGAAAATATCTACCGTGACTTAAGTTTAATTTTCCCAGTTATTAGCTCCAGCCTGCAATCAATACGCAATATGCTACCCACCCTTCACTCCAATAGCATTGCGCTGGCATTAGCAGATGAAGCAGGAACCACTTTAATACATCAACTATTCCCCTTATTAGTTCGTTCAAAACAAGCAGTTGTAGCAGGCGACCCAAAGCAAATTGAGCCAATTATAAACCTGTGTGACGACACCATCAAACAGTACCTCAAAACCGCCTTTCTGGAGCGAGGGATGACCAATGAAGACTATTATCGTTATGCTCCTACCGCCAAATACACGGCTACCGCTTATCATCGCGCTGCTGGTGCTAATGGTACAGAAGGGGATTTAGGCACTGGAATTGTTTTGAGCAATCATTATCGCTGTGCAGCACCCATTATCCAGTTTTGCAGTCCCAACTATAAGGATGGTTTGCAAATCCTTTCAAATTACGATAGTTCTACACAACAGCCGCACCTACTCGCTTACCACGTTTTAGGAAGCCATATAAATAACACCAATCCAGAAGAAATTGATGCTGTAGAAAACGCGATCGCCTTTCTACTAGAGAATGGTTACTCTACTGATTCGGGCGAAAACTCAAAGGCAATTGGGGTAATGTCTCCATTTACGAGGCAAGCCAATGCGCTAAAATATCGACTCATGAAGCGTTGGCAAAACTTTTCTTGGGACGATATTGGCACGGTTCATACCTTCCAAGGAGGAGAGAAAGCAGTCATAATATTATCTCCTTACCAATGCCACCAAGAACATAGTTTTTGGTTCCTTAATCGCAAACCGAATTTACTCAATACAGCCGTTAGTAGAGCAAGGGAATTGTTTGTTTTAGTGGGCAATCTTGAGGAATTAAAACGTGCTGGTGGGGAAACCAAACGCTTGGTAGAACATATTGAACAACATGGTGAAATTCGCTCTATTAATTCTTAAATTCTTCCGAGGCTCTTATTAAAATTTCGTCAAGAATACCAATCCATTAGCAACTGGAAAAATCTGGCGGATGGGTAGGCGCTGCCATGCGTAAATGTGTTATCCCACGAGTAAGTTTTGTGGCAGTGACTACCCCCGCCTGATTAGCGCAGCGGTTTCCAGTTGCGTTCTTGCTTGTGGTTTGTTATTAGACAGGTGGTTAAGATACCGGGTAATGGGGTTTTAAATTTAAGCATCGGTTGCATAATTCCGTTAGCGTTCCAACCCCCGATTCTTCTTCTCCTTAGCTTCTTTTCGCTGCACCTTTTGAAGCTGCAAGCGCTCCAATTCCGCATTCCAATCCTCTGCTTTCGGGTGCGCTATGGTTGTCTGCGGTAGTAATTCTTTTATTGCTTGTGCCCTACTGCATCCCGCATCATCGTTATCGTAGGCAGCAGTAATAGCCCTCACTTCTCTAAGAAATTCTAATGGCAGACTTTTGGTGCTATCCACTGCCATATACATAGTTCTTTCAGAGGGCATACCCCCACGCTCACTTACCCCAATACTGGCGCATGAAAGCGCTTCAATAGGAGATTTACAAAGGACTACTTTTTGTATTTCATCTCCTGGCTTACCACCCAAATGGAAGTAAAACCATCCCTCCCTCCGTTTTGAATTGAGCGCGTATCCCATAAACGAATTATTCTCTCCCCGCGTCCCCCGCAAAAATGCACCTTTTAAAGTAGTTTCTGCATTTGTGTATTGCGTTCCTTCTTTTACTGTCAGCTCGCGCATTGTAAACACGGCATTTTGCTGGTCATCAGCGTATAGCCATGCCTTTTGTTTAAGTCCAATGACAAAGTTTTCAGGCAATCCGCGTTTTTGTACTAAATAATCTTGTACGGATAGCCACTTTGATTCATTCGGGGTTGGTGGCTTAAAGACTGGTGCGGGAACTTCAAGGGCAATTTTAGTAACTTGTTTTTCTATCAAAGCTTTGCTAGCACGCAGCATCCCCTCTTCCCCAAATTGTTCGTGTAACCAAGCCACAGAAGACCTAAAGTTGAAATTATTAACGTGCATGACTAAATCAATAGCCCCACCACCACCTTTTTCTTCTGTAAAGTCATACCACTTAGAACCATTAATATTGATAACTCGTTCCAAACCCTTCCAACGATTTTCTCCAATGTCCGCTTTGTCAAGTCCTAAATTCCACGCTACTTCTTCTAAAGGCAAGTCCCTTAATTTATCAGCTTGCTGTTTCCAATAAAAGTTTTCTGCTTCTAGTTCAGCTACGCGCTTTTCTAATGAGAGCCGTAATTTTTCAGAAGCCGTTGCCCTTTGAGATGCCCGTCTTTCTAACTCTACAATTCTTTTGTGGTCTGCTAGCTGGTGATTTATAGATTGAATTGTGGGGTCTGCTTTGATGCGTTCAAATAATTGCTGTGCCGTCTCTCCCCGTTTGGGTGCCAATCGGTCTAATTCCAAAGTCAAAGGTTCTTGATTGACTGCTTGGTAGTACTCTTTAACCTTAGTGTGTGTAGCTTTGCTGCCCTTCACACCTCTTTCAATTCCCAAATGTGCCAACGCACTTGCATAGCTATCCTGGAGTTTGGACATTTTGATGCTAGCTTGTCTGCCATCTCCTCCAAACATCTCTTTGTGGCTTAGTTGTTTAGTTTTGTCGTTGACTGGAACGATATAAGCGTGGATGTGGGGAGTAGATTCATCTAAATGTAGTTCAGCCCGAACGCATTTTTCTCCAAAATTTTCTTGCAACCATTTCGTTGAAGCGTTAGCAAAATTCCACATCAATTTATCATTCCATTCCCCAGCTTTATCCGGGTTCTCTGGGCGAAAATACTCCGGGGATGCGCTCAAGAAAATTTCGCTGCATAGTACCGCATCTTTACGCGGCTTATGTTTAGTATTATCAGCTATTTTAGCTTTTACTATTTCCTCTAAAGACGGGTCAAAATCATTTCCAATTAGCCGAATATTTTCTTTGTAGGGGTCAGCATTTGGTGTATCTTGGAGACGGGCTGTATGTTTTTCGCTACCGCCCACATTCCCAAAACTTTTTAATTTTCCAACGCGCATGATTGCTAAAGCAGTCATTGAAAAACCCCACCAACAACGAGAGTGTGACAAGCCCCGTAGGGCGAACGTAACTTCTGTGTCCGAGAGAGCGTACAGCGAGCGAGATGGGCGTAGCCCACCCCTCCGGGGGCGCAGAAGTGAAGTGAGTCCACTTCGATTATAACGAAGCTGCTCGAAATTGCTTTTTTGTAGTAGCAGATGTGTTGGAAACGCAGGATTTAAAAAATACGTGAAACCCAGGTAATAAGCGCAATCTATGCCCTTGTTTTAACGAAATTATCGTTGCATCGAATTAATACTAAATAAATGCGAGTAAAAGGGATTCACTAGGGAAATATTAGCCACTAACCTGATAATTGCCCCTAAATCCCTACCTAATCCCTACTAAAATCTGGTAGGTAAAATTGTTTAGTTTTCTGGTAAGTAACTGTTTGCTGCTGGAAGTATCATATAAATATTGAGGAAAGCTGGTGAGAGCATTATAATAAATGCCGAAAAGCTATAAAATGTTCTAACAAATAACGAATCTTGGCAAAATAAAGCCTAATAAAGATTTTTGACTTGGGTTAAAAATATTTTTTGGTGCGAGGATTATTTGAGAAAAATTTGAGTGTTTGGTGAGGGGTTTCATTATAGATTATAAATATAACTAATCTATGACTAGTACAGCACGGCGGAAATAAAGTGACCATTAAATAGCTAACACTTTACCCTTATACGTCCACTTAAAAGGTTTAGCCATTGTTTTATTAAAGTAGTTAATAAATTTGATGATTCGGGTTTTGAGGTCATCCTGACTTGTGAAGCTGGCACGCTTAAGTAATTTACGAACCAAAATACTGAACCAAATCTCAATTTGGTTAAGCCAAGAAGAATGTTTTGGGGTATAATGAAAAATTATTCGATGTTTTGGGTCTTTTAAAAAAGCAGTACGAGATTTCATGGATTTGAGTATACCGCTTTCTCCCTTAATACCTAGATCGAGATTCAAACCTTCTTTTTGTGCAACTAAACGAACGAGCGACTCAGACTGATGAGTATTAAGGCAATCCATGATTAGATGCCATTTTTTCGCATCGGGGTCGCTTTCAATAACTCGACGAATATGCTGGACAAAATCCTCCTCAGTTCTAGAGTCTCCACAACTTGGTTCAATAATTTGACCAGTAGCGATATCAAAACTAGCAATTAAACTTTGCGTACCATGACGAACGTACTCAAACTCTCTTTTTTCAACTTTACCAGGTCGCATCGGCAAGTCTTTTTCTATACGCTCAGTAGCTTGAATACCAGTCATTTCATCAATTGATATTGTACGCTCTCCACTTTGATGGCGTTCAATCGCACTAATATACAAACCAGTAATATCATCAAGCTTTGCGTCAAATTCTTCGTCCACAGGGGGGGGTTAACCAGTAGCGACTCTGGTGGGGTTTAAGCTCTGCTTCTTCTAATAATCTTCCAACATGCCGGATAGATATACTTTCAATAATTCCCTGTTTCATGATTTCGTCTGCTAGTTCCCGTGATGTCCAATGACTTATTGGTCTTCCATAATCTTCAGGCTTTGAACATGCGATCGCAAATAACTGTAAAACTTGATCCATACTAAATTTTACAGGTGCGCCAACACGCTCAGAGTCTTGCAATCGTTGAGTTACTGTTAACCCACCTGTACATGATGTTGCCAGCCATCGCTCTCGCCATAAACAAGCTGTATGTCTATTAATATCTAATGTTCGGGCGATTGAGCGATGATTTTTACCATCAGATGCTAATAAGATTATTTTTGCTCGCAGTGCTAACTGTTGCGGCGTATTATGGCGGTTTATCAACTCCTGGAGTTCCAAACGTTCACAATCGCTTAAATTCAATGGTTTTGGAAATAATCTTGCCACACCCTGATTTCCTACTTTGTTAACCAAAACAGCTCAAAAAGCTTATTATTTAGTATCTCACAATAGTGGTCTATTTATTTACGCCGACCTGTACTAGTTATGTTTGTTCCTCTTGCAAGCCTCACAATATCCTCACCCATTCCGGGAGGTCGTCAATAATCTGAAAATCTAATGGTGTATATACTACACCATGAACAAAATTAAAACGCGATATTTGTTCTAGCGAATGCGTTCGTAGTGAAGGAATCAAAAGGAATTAAAAGGAATTTGGCTTTCTTATAGACTAGAAAAACAATAATTTTTTCTTATAACTTACCTTGCAATTCCTTGGAATTCCTTTAAATATCTTGAAATAAATGACGGAGAATTTCACTTTAATTAATTATTTTTTATTTTTCTCGTTTAGACAGCCAAAACGAAAAGCCTGGGGTGAAATAAGCAGTGGTGCAGAAAGTTACGTTAAGGAATTGATCACCAGGAAGAAACCTGTACCAATTGAAGCCTCCGAAATTTAGGAGCCTGAAACCCTTGCTGTACCGTACTCGTTTGCTGTACCAAACAGAGTATAGGTTAATTGGTACTTTGAGAATTTAAAAAAATGTTAATTGATAGAATGCTTGCCTAGTAAGGTTTTCAGCCTTAGCGTAACTTTCTGCACCACTGCTCATTTACCCCCATTATCGTCAGGTTCGTTCATTGCGCGCAACTGATGATACATGGAAGGCGTTGGGTATTGCTTCCGAATGTTTGGGAATGACTAGGGCTGACTATTTAAATAGCTAGAAACAACTCCTTTCCACGTATTACACGGGAAGATCCAACCCATTGTCCAAGTATTACACGGTGCGAAAAGGAGATAGAAAAACTTAAAATCCAGATACAGAATCTCCAAAAAGAAAATTCGGTTGCTAAGTCGAAGGCTATTGTCACCTTTGTTCAAGAAGTTGTAGATATGCCAGCGATACGCGATCACATATTATTTGAATTGAAATTGGGGCGACAAGCTTCAGGATATAAAGCAGCTAAAAAAGCCCTTGAGCGATTGATTGCAGAAATAAAACGAATGGCTGAAACCCTTTAACTATATGTGATTTTGATTGTTAAGCAATGTTTCGCCAACAGTGTCTTCGCTAGATCCACCCCTGGTAGCAAAAAGACTATACTACTGTTCTTATTTCCCGGACTCGCTCTGACAGCTTACCGGCGGTATCAGTAATTTCGCTATCGTTTTTCGCTTCAGCACAAATTTTATTCCAGTTATGCTGCCACCGAGCAATAGTACGCCCTAAATCCACTAATTCTGCGGCTTTGTCAACATCAATCTCAACTAAAGATGGAACAGTCCATTCAATAAAATACAGACTTTGACGCATAAGGCGTGCGATTTTGTCTTTAGGAGCTTTATTATTAGTAAGCGATTGGATTTGAGTGAGGTGCGCTGCCAAGTGGGCTAATCTTGTGGAAATATCGTTTTGTTGAAAATGCTCTTTATCCAAGTATGCTGTATTCATGAATTTCCCAGTAATTCTGTTACGATTTGAGCTACATTTTCTCTTATATTAACGTCAAGAATTTCCATCGAGCGGTTCTGACGTGGGCGGATATTTATCAGCGAATCGTAGGTCATGTTTCCAGAATACGGCATATAACCTGCACCCCAAAGGTTTTCTTGCTGACTGCCATTTTCTAACAAAACCTGTTCGCAATCATAATGCATTTCGCCGCCGCCAGCTAGGATGCGGCGTTCGATGTCCACTACCACTTTTATGTAAAATTTATGTTCACTGAGCATCTGCTCAATTTCCGAGGTGGTTGCTCGCTTAGAAATGATAATAATCAAATATCACACCCCCTTACTTGGAATACAATTAACGTATACAGTGTACACGTCAATTGAAACAAGGGGAAAGCGAAAATATTCAATTACGAAGCACGAATAAATTTTTGTAAAATCCCTTGCTAACTTTCGTCAAGCATTGATAAAAGTGTTGTGTACAATGTATACAGTAAATATGAGCAATGAATCACCCATAGTATCTTTTCGCGTTCCATTGAGCGCAATAAAAGAATTAATCGCCAAAGGTCGATTAACAGAAGAATATACCAAATCTGAACTAAGTAATTTAATAAAGGAAGACTGGCTGAAATCCCAATCAATTGATTTTAACGTTCCAGTTCCAAATTCCGTACTGGAAAAGGTTTTGGCTAAACTGAATAAAATCGAAGCTTCGGGTGGTTTGTGGCGATCGCAAATCGAAAAGCTTTATATCAAATTGCTTGAACAGTACAAGACTCACCAGGAAAAGAAGAAATTTACTAGAATTTGGAATGAATGTGTTCTCAATATGGGTAAAGACTCGCAACCCAAAATCGAACAACATTGAGCAAGCAAGTGCCGTCTCGCTACTCCCGCCTTCCCTGTGTTAAAAGAGATTTTCTGTACGAATCGAATATACGAAAACAAAAATATTTTACGAATATTAAAAATCTAGATATAGACAATTATTATATAAAAGGTTAGTGTACGTCATTATTTGGCTATATTTTGTCCTTTAATTTATGTTGAGCAAAATAATTAAATACTAAAAATCTGTGCATAGATTATCTATACATAAAAAGTTAGTGTATAAAAGATTAATCTAAAAAATTCTGCTTCAAACCAAAACCGAGCAAAAAGTTCGCTACAATACTACAAGTGTCCAAACCCCTCTCCCACAACTACTTCACCCCCTCACCCCGCAGGGAAGATGCTCAGCACCAGTTCCTCAAAGTACTATGGTTGAAGAATGTGTGACATCCTATGACAGTTAATATTCTTACTTTTGCCTTACTTGACAACGTACTACATTATTACATAACGAAAGTGTCACAATTATAGTTGCAATTGTGATAGTTATATGTATCCAAGATTTTGATTAATGCATCAATATTTTTTGATTGGTAGATGTCTTTATGCAGTATGAAAACCCTGCTATCTGCCCCTAAAAAAAATCGCTCTACTACTAAGACAAGTCAATGAAAGAAAATTTTCAACTATAACTACTTCCGATACGACAACTTTATACAATCTATCTTGCTGACATAATTGCGGCTATACGAGCTTTTAAAACTGACATATTCGTTTCATCAAAACTGAAAGTAAAGACTATTATCTTGTCCGGTTTATGGCTATATTGACGTACATCATCCTCAACTTTTTTTGAAACACAAATTGAAGAAGCCTGCTTCAAAAGTTGGCGATTTTCCTTCAGATAATCCCAACCTAGTGGGTGAAAATTTATGTGAGATATTCCAGACTGCTGTAACATATTTTTCATATCTTCACTTTCGGTTTCTTCTTCACAAACAAGTAGCACTAAACTGTTACGAGGCAGGGAGGAAATATGAGTCAAAAGTTGTAAATCTGGCTTTATGTTAATGCCAATTACTTCTTTAGAGGGAGTAGCTAGTTGAATAACGTCCCATAGATGTTGCGTTGTTGTAACTATTAAGTCAGCAGCCGATAATACTTTCAAAGCTTTTCGCTTTTCAGCCTTTAAATCTTCTAAACCAAGAAACATTAAGTCTTGTTGTATTTCGACTTGAATAGCTTCATATATTTCTACAGTATGCTGCAAACATTCTACAAATACTAACTTCAAAGGGGCAGTAGTATGCTGACTTAATGTTACTGCTTGTGCATAAGCAGCCCCAGCAAATTCAGATGGAGATAATTCCATCATTGTCGCAGTACTAAAAGCTTGACCTAACAAATTATAAAATTGCTTATGATTAACAATATTTTTGACAGCCAAAGTATCGGCAACAAAAGTTCCTTTCCCTCTTTGAGCTATTAGATAATTGGATTCAATCAAATAGTTATAGACTGCTGCAATAGTGTTGTGATTTACGCCTAAATGCTTGGCTAGCTGAGTCACAGTTGGTAAAGCATCACCAGGATGTAATTCTCCTGTAGCAATTAGCAATTTAATTTGTTCGACAATTTGAGCATTAATCGTTATAGGTGCAGAATTATCAACAATAATCGGAAGTACAAATGACTCAGGTATTCTCATTAAGGTATGTAAAAATCTAATTAATCTTTTTTTATAATCATAGAATGAGTTAATGACTATAACAATAAAAAACGCGCAATCAACCTTATATTCCGTATAAACGAATGACAGCACTTGCTCTTATTAATATTAACTATTATTAAATTAATTATAATTGCACCTGTCAGACCTTCTTTAACTATAATAAATAGCTACAACTTGAGTGTATTGAGCATTTAAAACTATTTGTCGTCCTGTCAAATAATGTATCTTTTTAATAAACTTGTATTATACGTAACAATAAACTTTTCACTTTAATGTAAATGGAAAAGTCATCTTCTCTCATTTAACTTTCTTATTAGAATCAATACTGGGAAAATATAATATTTTATTGCTAAGTACCTCCGGCAAGTTTTTCAAGCACTTTTCGTCTGTTATGTCACGAAACATCCAGAGTCTTGCCACATTTTTTGATTCTAAGTGTTGAGGCAACGAATGACGTTCAAATATTCGACCATCCTTTAATTTTATGGTGTCATGAATCTCTAATTCTATATTTGTGTAAATTTCTTGAACCTCGGTGAGAAATTTGAAAGGATTCTTAAGCTTCAATGCAGCAAACTCTAATGCTAGATTTTCATCTTGAGAGTTTACAATATATGAGGAAAAACCCCACATTTCTACAAATTTTCTATTTAAGCCTACAATCCTTCTATTATTACTATCGACTACAAGAATTCCATTCGTATTAGATTGGATATTTCTTTTCCTTAAGTAATTCATAATTACTATTTATAAGTACAGCTACTTGTAATCACGTATCCTTAGAAAATTTATCATATTTTTATTTATTCGTTTTTATCAAACATTTACTATATAAGCTTTTGCGTACCTTGCTGTAAAAAAAAACACATAGATATAGAATCTAGAAATTATGCTATTGTATTAGAATATTTTATGCTAGTTGGCTAGTATTTTGTCAACAATATAGTTTAGTGTAGAGATGAAAAAATAAAGCAAGCTACGAAAATGCCGCCGTCTTAAAAATTAGATGTTTTGGAGGAAGTGGATTTATGCAGTAGTTGTTGAATTTGGCAGGCTTCATCTGAAGGATTGACATACAAAACAGATGTTTCTCCTGAACTACTAGTCAAGATTTTGAACCAAGGACAGTGAATATCAGCATCTATTTATACCATAGTCCCGAAAAATCTACTGGGGATACCATTTCTGCTGTTTTCTATGTGCAAAAAACTTCGTTTCCAAAGTTACTCTCGCTTGGAATGGGAGTAAATATTGTGGAACATCATCGGCAAATACTCGATATAAATACACAAGCAGTTCTTTTTAACGCTAGATAACTTTAATTACCGTAGCTACCACGTAATCAAATAGTTCTCCCCAGGGTGCTAAAAATGAAAAAAGTCCTCGCATTAATTAAAAAAAAGAAACTCGAATTTGCTCAAGTGCCGTTCATGAAGTTTCTGCAAGATAAGAGCATAGACCCAAGACAAAGGTTAGCTTGGGGTCCTGCATTTGCTCCTTTCGCAATGAGCTTTAAAGACTTTAACAGAAGTGTACTTCGTAAAGAACCTGCGGATAGTAAGCTCCAAGAGATGATTAACCAGCACTCCTATGAAGATGGTCGTCATTGGGTGTGGTTTCTGCAAGATATGAAGGTAATGGGATATGACAATCCCATCAACTATACCGATACATTGAAATTTCTTTGGGGTGAAGAAACGCAGAAAGTACGTCAGATGGCTCATGACTTATTTGCCATGTGTACTTTTGAAGAAGATATTTTGATGAAGTTGGTTGTGGTTGAGTCGATAGAAGCAACGGGAAATGTTGCTTTATTTGAGATTGCACAAGTGGCAAAAGAACTTCAACAAATAACTAAGCAACATCATCCCTATTTTGGTGAGTCTCATTTTGCTAAAGAGACGGGTCACATTCAAGCACAAATGGATGATGTGGAGCATTTCGTTGAAAGCATACAACTGACAGAAGCGCAGAGAGAAAAAGCTTTAATTCTGGTAGAGAAAGTGTTTATAGATTTTACTGAGGCGATGAATGAGATGCTGATGTTTGCCCAAAACCATCCTTATGATAGACCGTTTACAACAACGAGCAATATTAAGCAATCAAAAACGGCAGCACAAGTAATTTAATTAATTAAAGCATCTGACCAATCCATAGAGAATGATTTAATGGTAGAAGAAACCATGAAAAGAATTTTGGTAATTGAAAATAAAACCTCAACTCGAAAGTTTTTTCTAAAGGAATTGAAAGCTAAAGGTTTTGACGCTATAGGTGCTAAAAACGGACAGATTGGTATCGAGAGAGTAAAGCAAGAGTTACCCGATTTGATAATAAGTGAGATTGCAATGCCATCCCTTGATGGTTATAGTGTTTTAACCAAGCTGCGACAGATGGGAGCAACATCTGTTATTCCCTTTATTTTTCTTAGTGAGAAAGCGACTCAGGCTGATATCCGCAAAGGCATGAAATTGGGAGCGGATGACTATCTCACTAAACCCTGTACTGTAAAAGAATTACTGGAAGCAGTTATAGCCCAACTAGAAAAACAAGCAGTAATCAAGAAGTGGTACGTTACTCAGTTACAGCCTTTCGCAGAGTTACCAGAAGCCGAGAATGCTCCGGGGAGTAACGTTAAAACTCAGCAAGGCTCGGAAAGACTCCCAGACAAGACTGTAAAATCAACCACTGTAAAGTCAATTTTTCCACCTGTCCCCCAGTTGAATGACATCTTCGACTTCATTGAAACTCATTATCACCAACTAATCAGCCTAGATGACGTGGCACACTCAGTTGGTTACTCCCCAGCTTACCTAACCGATTTAGTACGACGTAAAACAGGGCATAGCGTGCATCGCTGGATTACCAAACGGCGGATGGTAGCAGCCTGTTCGCTACTTTTAGAAACCGATAAATCAATAGATTGCATTGCTGAAGCAGTAGGATATCGTAATAGTTGGTGCTTCTTTCGTCTGTTTCGCAAAAGTTTTGGCATGACTCCTGGAGTTTGGCGAAGTGAAGCACGTAACTCTGTTGGAAAAACGTATAACATTTGAGGTTAATATGGTAGTTATTTTAAGCTAGACAAACGTAATATCAACGTTTGCATCAACTTCAACTCCTAAAATCATCGCAATACTTTCTCCTGAATAGTTTATAAATGTATCATGTCCCATTTGTGAAAACGTAAGGTTTTTTGCATCTTCTATTTCCGAAAAGGCAAGGGAATCTTTTTCTATCTCAAAATCAGTAATCAGAGAAAAGCCTTTAAGGTTTAACCAAAACGTATCTTTTCCTGTTCCACCTGAAAGTATATTTTTACCACCATTTCCTAAAAGAACATCATTGTCTTCTCCTCCTAAAAGAATATCCGTACCACTACCTCCACTGAGATAATCTTTTCCATTCTCTCCTAAAAGAATGTTATTTCCTTCTTGTCCGTAAAGGTTATCTGCTTCTTCACTTCCTTGAAGGATGTCATCATTTTCTGTACCTGTATGTTCTGAGATAAAAGAGCCGATAATTGCATTATCAGCTTGTACAAATCCTGCATTTTCAGTTAAAGGAAGGGAAGTTTCTTGTAATATTGAACGCACGTCCTCTGGTGAAGTTGCCCCTGCTCTCTCCAGCATTAATGCCACTACCCCTGCTACATGAGGAGCCGAAGCAGATGTCCCTTCAAAAGGATTAAAAAATGAACTATCTGAACTAAAGGTAGTTTCTACACCATCGGGAGCAAAAATTTCAGGCTTTTCTCTCAAAACAGGTGAAGAAAGTCTATTACCTTCTGTATCAAAAAGAATTGGAGAGCCTCCTCTACTTGTATATGTTCTTACATCTTGAGGATTATTTACGTCTGATGCTCCTACAGTAATTGCCGTCGGAGCATTGGCTTGACCAAATACAGTACGATTTACAGAATCCTTGTCTATATACTCGTAGTTAGTAGTACGATCTAATCCATTAGCATAACTAACCCATTTAATAGTGTCAGCTTCAGGGGGATTAGTACTTTCTCTTGCAATAAGAAGGTAAAGAGTTTCATCTTTTTCTGGGGGATAGAAAAAGGTTCTTAGCGGATCGTCATCAGCAGAAAGAGAGGGAAGGATAGAAATACTGGCTATATTGTCAATATTTTCCAAACTTGGAAGCTCTGGGCTATTAAGTAGAAACATTGTATACCCTGAACCCACATTGCCGATTGGCTCATCCCACGTTAATAGCGGACGAATTCCTGTGCCATCTTCTGTTACCTCTATATTTTGAAAAACATCTATACCAGATCCTGGATCGTAATCATGAGCTTCAAAAGTATTTTCTCCTAAAGTAAATGTTTCTCCAGGACGAAATTCACTTTCATAAGCAATGTTTCCATTATTGCCCGCAGCAGTAATAAAAATTATTCCTTCATCTGTTGCTTTCTGTACTGCTTCGGCTGCTACTCCATCCTGAAAAATAGGGGCAGGTATAACAGAATCATCAATAATAATATCTACATCTTCTGCGATTAGAGATGAAACTGCATTAGTGAAGCCTTCTTCATTTATTTCAAGAGAAGTTTCTCCCTCATTTTCAACAACTGAATGAAAATAGATTTCTGCTCCTGGAGCAATGTCGTGAATAATCTGTGCTAATGCTCTTCCTTCATCATTGCTAAGAGGAGAAGTATTAGCAAGGTCTTTGAGAATAGTTACAGGAACAGTTTTACCAGAAGGATTTTGTTCTCCTGGTAAATCACCACTTTTGACATCAGCTTCTAAACCATTTAATGCATTGAAGCTTGTAGAGATAACGCCAATCTTTATCCCAGTTCCATCTACCTCAAAAAGTTCTCGGGCTATATCTGAACGCATTGCGCGATCGCCATGACTTATTACTTTTCCAGCCATATGATTAATCAAATAAATAGTATAATTTAGTAGTCGATTAAAATTATTTCAGTTCACTCTTTACGGGCAAAAGATAGCAGGCTTCGGAAGTATTAAACCTCCGAAGTCTGCTTTGGAAGCATGTATCAAAGGGCGTTATAATCCAAAGGATTTAATAACAGCCACGTTTGATAAAGCAAAATATTTTCTTATTTTTATTTCCCTAAAGAAGCAGCAGTTGCAGTAAGTGGAACACCAGCAATAATTGCACCAGCTGCAGCACCAATTACACCAATAGCAGCAGCGGGACCAGCCTGAATGATTTGATCTATTAGTATTTGTCTAGCATTTGAGTTTGGATCATTTAAACCCTGAACAGCGATAGGAACAGTAACACCAAGTACACTAATAAGAGCACCAACTAATCCTCCATTTACTGCTGCTGATTCTTCATCATTTAAATCCACCAAATTTAAGTTGTCTAGTTCTAATGATGCAATAGCCATTGTTTTTTTCCTTTGATTTCAAATGATTTACAGAACTTCTTAACTCTTATAGGTCAAGAAATTTAAGTAGTGATTTAAATCACCATAATTTAACAATATTAGTTAAGCCTTTGATGAGCAATCCAATTTTTTTAGTTATTATGTCTAAATTATTTAGGTTTTAATAAAGTGGCAGCACTATACGTGTCCAGTTAAACGTATGTACTATAACGCTTTTCGGTTGAGTTCAATACAAACCTAACCCCCAGATACTTCCCTGCAAGGGCTACGGTGTACACACAAGTACTGTCCATATAAGGTTCAGGGGTTTTAACCGGAGCCTATAACTCTTTGCCTGAAGCCTCCGACTCTAAGTCGCAGGTGTTCATAGAATTACTTCCTTTTGACTCTTTTAATAAAATAAAAACTACCAACTGAACCAGTAAATCCACTCATCAATAAATATACAATATTTTTATCGTTAATACCAAATATTTTAGCGGCGAGATTACCTATTAAGACACCTACCAAAGCGATTAGTAGAAGTACTAGCATATGGAACCATGTTGCGTTAGTAAATTTCATAACCTATTGACCTCAATATTAATTAAGTGGGTGAGAATATTTGTAAGTATCTAATTAAAAGTTTGATGCTGTAATCGCGTTCTAATTTTATATTTATGTTATCTAATCTGCACGACGAGAACACTACGATTACTTAGGTTTATTGTACATCATTAGAATTTGCTGGAAAAAGCATATTGTTTTCTTATATTTTTGGTAAATGGAACAATGTATTTGTGAATTAACTTAGAAAAACCCATTTCATCTTCTGTAAGTGCATAAAATAACTCCATAGCAAGTTCTTTATCATCCAAAACTATTTCATATACAATAACTTGAGCATCATTAATCTGGTGCTTATATTACTTCCTTTTGACTCTTTTGGTAAAATACAAACCAACCGGAAAACCAACAAACAAAGGTATTAGCAAGGTTACAAGATTATCTTCCTTAATACCAAATACCTTTTCAAGGATGAATTTACCTATGAAGGCACTCACAAAAGTAATTAGTACGAGTGCTATCATATGGAACCATGTCTCGTTAGTAAATTTCATAACGTATTTACCTCAATATTAAGTAAGTGGACGAGAATATTTGTAAGTATCTAATTAAAAGTTTGATGCTGTAATCGCGTTCTAATTTTATATTTATGTTGTCTAATCTGCACGACGAGAACACCACGATTACTTTGGCTTATTATACATCATTCATAATTTACCGGAAAAAGCAAATTGTTTTCTTCTATTTTTGCTCGACGTAACAATGTATTTGTAAACTAACTTAGAAAAACCCATTTTATCTGCTGTAAGTGCTTTTAGGTGAACTTATTGAATGATAAGAATATTTAATGATTTGATAGTTACTATTAAATAATCGAAAGCATCCTAATTATGAAAAATGATTTGGGGGTGCTGCTGCCACTTTATCAAATAAAATCTAAATAATTTAGACATAATAACTAAAAAAATTGGATTGCTTATCTAAAGGCTTAACTAATATTGTTAAATTATGGTTATTAAAATCACCATTTAAATTGATTACGGTTTTAAAGCAAATGCGTTCTTAATACTACCCCTACTTTGACATTTGGGCACTTAAATATGAAATATAAAATATGAAATACCAAGTTGTTCGACAACACAGCGAAGAGGATTGTGGTGCGGCTTGTATTGCGACTGTTGCTAAACATCACGGACGCAACTTTGCCATACATCGGGTGCGGGAAGCTGTAGGAACGGGTTCGCGAGGAACCTCTTTGTTAGGTTTGAGCCGAGGCGCAGAAGTACTAGGATTTAATACTCATTGTGTCAGAGCTAGCAGTGAGTTTTTGAAGAAATTGCACAACGCTCCTTTACCAGCGATTATTCATTGGAAAGGAAATCACTGGGTAGTTTTATACGCAAAAAAGCGTAAAAAATATGTAATTTCCGACCCTGGTGTAGGTATCCGCTATATTAGCGAAAAGGAGTTAATTGGTAGTTGGCTTAATGGTGTTATGCTGCTGCTAGTACCAGACGATATGCGCTTTGCTGAGCAACAAGAAGATAAAGTAGAAGGCTTTAAGCGTTTTCTGGTAAGGGTTTTGCCCTATCGGTTTATTCTTGCTCAAGCCATTGCAATCAACTTTGCTATAGGATTACTTTCCCTTGCATCTCCGTTTATGATGCAACTCCTCACCGATGATGTACTGGTGCGGGGAGATACTCAATTGTTAACCACCGTAGCAATTGGGGTAATTACATTAAACTTAATTAAAAGTGTGATTGGTTTAGTACAGGCTCACTTAATTGGTCACTTTGGTCAGCGTTTGCAATTAGGGTTAATCTTTGAATATGGGCGCAAACTGCTGCACTTACCGCTATCATATTTTGAAGGTCGTCGCAGTGGGGAAGTAGTTAGCCGGATTGCTGATATTGGTGCAGTTAATCGGCTAGTTTCCCAGATAGTTCTTGGTTTACCCAGTCAATTTTTTATCGCCATAGTTTCCTTGAGCTTCATGCTGTTTTACAGCTGGCAACTTACTTTAGCTTCTATTGTTGCTTTTATCTTGGTTGCAGTTATTAACCTGCTTTTTCTACCAGCAATGCATCAGCAAAGCCGCAAACAAATTGTTTTAGGTACAGAAAATCAAGGTTTTCTTGTAGAGACTTTTCGCGGCGTTCAAGTATTAAAAACGACTCAAGCCACACCCCAAGCATGGCAAGAATACCAGTCAAATTACGGTAGGATTGCCAACGTGGGATGGAAAACTATGAAGCTGGAGCTTTATAGCAGTACAATTACTGGTATTTTTTCAAATTTAACTAGTATTGGCGTACTGTGGTTGGGTAGTTACTTAGTAATTGGTAATACTTTATCTATTGGGCAACTGCTGGCTTTTTATGGCATGAGTGGTAACTTTCTCGGATTTCTGAGTACTGCGATTGGGTTAATTGATGAGTTTGTAATTGCCAAGGTTGTTATCCAACGTTTAAATGAAGTCATTGATACCACCCCAGAAGATGAAAATGATTTTAAAAAGCCTTGGGCAGAAATTTCTCGTCATCAAGATATTATTTGTACTAACATTAATTTCCACCACGCCGGTAGAGTTGATTTATTAGCAGATTTTTCCGTAAATATTCCAGGTAGTAAAGTTACTGCTTTAATAGGTAAATCTGGCTGCGGTAAAAGCACTCTTGCTAAACTAATGGCTGGTTTATACCTCGTTCAATCTGGTAATATCCGCTATGGTGTATATAACCAGCAAGACTTATCTTTAGAATGTCTGCGACAACAGGTAGTATTAGTTCCCCAAGAACCCCACTTCTGGAGTCGTTCAATTATTGAAAATTTTCATTTTAGTTATCCTAATATTAGTTTTGAAGATATAGTTAAAGCTTGTCAAATTGCTGGTGCAGATGAATTTATCAGTAAATTACCAGATAAATATCAAACTATTTTAGGTGAATTTGGTGCTAACCTCTCCGGCGGTCAAAAACAAAGATTAGCCATAGCCAGAGCGATTGTGACCGAGCCACCCATACTAATTTTAGATGAATCTACAGGCGCTCTCGACCCGGTAAGTGAAGCCCAAGTATTAGATAAACTACTTTACTATCGTCAAGATAAAACCACAATTATGATTAGCCACCGTCCTAAAGTTATTCAACGGGCTGATTGGATTGTGCTGCTTGAAAATGGACGTTTAAAAATTCAAGGAAAACCGGAAGAATTGCGTCAAATCAAAGGAGAGCATTTAGATTTTTTAGACGATTTTCTCCCACCTCAAAACGGTTTCAATTCTTATGCTAGTTGTTAGTAATTAGTCCGAAAGGGAATTGGGCATTGGAATTAGGAGTTAGGAGTGATGAGTAGAGGGTAATAATTAAATAGCAAATTCTTCTTATTGTCATACAGTTTTGGGTAAACTTCCTATTCGCTACTCGTTACTCGCTACTTACTTTAACAATGTCTCTCCATACCCTTGTCCCCTTGTCTCCCCCTCTCCCCATCAACATATGCTTAGTAACTCTAACCCAAAATTCCTCCCGGAGGCGAAAGAAAACGAATTTCTCCCACCAATTAGTCGTTGGACTACTTTTGGCGGAATGTTTATTCTTTTTGTCTTGGGACTAGCTGTTCCCGTGGCTGCTGTTGTTAAATATAAGGTGACTGTCCAAGGACAGGCTGTTGTTCGTCCGGCGGGTGAATTACGAATTGTCCAAGCCGCCACAGAAGGACAAGTAACGCAGATTTACGTTAAAGAAAATCAAGCGGTAAAAAAAGGAGATAGAATTGCCACTATCGACGATTCCCGCCTACAAACTAAAAAAAGCCAGCTGCAAAGCAACATCGGGCAAGCCAAGTTGCAAGGAATGCAAATCAACGCCCAAATTAATGCCCTTAATACTCAGATTAGAGCAGAAACCGACCGCATTAACCGTACTATCGCCTCAGCCAAAGCTGAGTTAAGCGGTCGAGAGCGCGCTTATCAAGACAAAAAAATTACCACCGTCACCGAACTACAAGAAGCAGATGCCAACGTTAAAATAGCACAAGAAGAATTACACGTAGGACAAGCACAGTTACAATCAGAACTAGCAAATTTTAATGCTACGGTCGCTTCCTTGGGAGCAGCCAGAACAAAAAGCAATCGTTATGAAGGTGTCGCCAAAAAAGGGGCGCTATCCAAAAACCAAATGGAGGAAGCAGAGCTAGCTGTGAAACAACAAGAACAAGCTGTGCAAGCGCAATCCGCAGTAGTTAAGGCGCAAAAACAAACAATTGAGCGGTTAAAGCAAGCAGTTGAAGCAGCTATTGCTCGAAGAAATGGCGCTAAAGCAGCTCTTAACCCAACTGATACAGAGGTAGCAATTGCAAGCGAACGCATTGCTCAAGAAAAAGCAGCAGGGGAAGCTAACAAAGCAAATGTAGAAAAGGAGCGTCAAGCACTCATCCAACAAAGAATTGAAATTGAAAAACAATTAAAGCGCGAGGAAAGCGAACTCAAACAGATAGAATTTGACCTGAATCAAACTACTATTACCGCCACAGCTGACGGTATTATTTCCAAACTAAATTTGAGAAATCCCGGTCAAACTGTACGTGCTGGTGAGGAAATCGTTATTATTGTACCTAATTTTGCTCCCAAGGTGATTAAAGCAGCGGTAAGTTCGGAAAGTAAAGATAAGATAAAAGTCGGTCAAAAGGTGCAAATGCGTGTTGGAGCTTGTCCTTATCCAGATTACGGTACTCTCAACGGTAAAGTCAAAACTATTGCTCCAGATACAACTGTTTCTACTCGGAATGATGCCTCTAATGAAACAAATGCTACTTCAATAACTGCGCCTGGTGCTTTCTACGAGGTGACGATTGAGCCAGAAAAGCTTGCTTTAGGTCGCACTCAAAAGAAATGTCAAATTCAATTGGGTATGGATGGTAGAGCTGATATTATTACTCATGAAGAAACTGTACTGCAATTCTTTCTTAGAAAAGCAAGGTTGATTACAGACCTGTAAGTCTCACTAACAATAGACACACGTAAGAGCGCATCTAAAAATATTACTGAATCTCGTTGCTATACCGTGTGAGTCGCAACCGAACCGTCATACCGTGTGCCTGCTAAAAGCTTGAAATTTAAGTATACTTACATTGAATATCAAAAGGTATTAGACCTTTATAGTATTAAAGCATAATTACAACTAACCATTAAACCTATATACTATATACTAATTAACGCTTCTACCCATAAACATATGCTGACAATCAGCGTTTTTAATTTCAAGGGCGGCACTGGCAAAAGTGCCACAACCCTTAACCTGGGCGCATCCTTGGCTAATTCCAAACGCCAAATTTTGCTCGTTGACACCGACGGACAAAGAACGCTTTCCTTTGCTTTAGGATTAGACGGAACCCAACCAACCGCCCTTGACTGGCTCAATAACACAGGCGACATCACCCCCACCCCCACCTCCATAAAAAACCTATCCCTCATCCCCGGAGATATCGGGATGTTTCAACTCAACCCAGAATCCGACTTATTTACCCCAGCATTATCAAAACTAACTGAATTTGATATCGTGCTAATGGACTGTCCCCCAGGGCTATCCCCCGCATCGGTACAAGCAATCCTAGCCAGCGATAGAATACTTATCCCCACTACTCTAGAACCCGCTTCCCTCAAAGGATTGTCGGAAGCAGTGGAATTAATTCGGGGAGAAAGGGAAGATATAGCCATTGATGTAGTAAGAACTCGCTACAAACCCCGACTAGTTCTTACCAAAGAAGCAGATGAATTACTTACAGAAGCAGCAGCAGAACTTAATTACCGATTGCTGCATACCACCATACCGGATAACATCGCCGTTGCAGAATCCATCGCGCAACAACAACCAGTAACTGAATACGCCCCCAAGTCCAGTGGTGCTAAGGCTTATAAATTGCTAGCAAAAGAATGCGTTAAATATTGGGAGAAGAAATAATGACTAAGAAGAAGATGCTTGGGAAACTAAGCTCCTTTTCTGGAATCAAAAGCAAACCGGAAACGGAACAACAACCAGAAACCACACAAGAAACAAAACCTCCGTCGTCAACCCGTCAACAAAAACCAGCAACACGTTCCAAAACCATTAAAGAAACATCCCCAACTTCCACAACCGAGGAACATTCCAATAGTACAAATGCTTCAACCACCAAACAGCAACCCACACCACCAGTTAAAGAAAAACCCGTCACAGTCAATATCAAAATATCTCGCACTCAACACGAATGGTTAACCGACACCGCTAGAACCGTTAGAGATAACAATACAGAACCAGTTCCCCCAGGGGATAGAGTTTACCCGCAACACCTAATCGGGGTGGCGATTATCTTGCTGCAAGCTGGTAATATTGATTGGAGTGAGGTGAAGAATGTAGAAGATTTGAAGCGGTTATTGGATATATAAAGGTATTAATAGTTAATATCTTTATACCATAATGGTCGGCGGACTATTAAATGTTATCGAGAGTAGGCTTGGGTGCAGGATATGCAAGTCCAATTAATTTCATTCAAGGTCTAATACTATTAAAATATTATGGGATAGATTTGATAGCGTTCAAGGTGCTTTATTACATAAAGGTCTAATACTATTAAATTATCATGGTAAGTGCTTACTGCCGCTCCTAAGTGGAAACAAGACTCCATTCATGTGTTCATTGTATAAAGGTCTAATACTATTTAACTATTATAAAATACATTCAATGCAAAGGCGTACTTACTTGTGGTCAAGGTGCTTTCACTATCATGTAAAGGTCTAATACTATACTATGTTGTAGGTTGAAAAAGCTTTATAACTGTAGAGAATGGCAGCGTTAGCAGCATTAGCCGGAGTGTATAAACATATAATACCTTTATAGCTTCAGCATTCAAAAAACCATTAACTTATAAATATATAACCCTTTACACCTACAACCACAAATCGGCTAAACATATAATACCTTTATATTTATATTATAACTGATTAATATTCTAGACTGTGCTATAAAACCATCAATTACTTTTCCGACGTTTTATAGGAATAGACAACTTCTGCACGGCTTTGCGTAAGGTTTCCTCTTCTCTCCTATCATACTTAGATGTCACCGCAGGAGAAGAATGCCCCGCAAGCTTTTGGACGGTAGCAATATCAACCCCAGCATCCAACAAATCGGAGCAAAACGTCCTTCTAAAATCATGGGGAGAAAAATTATCAACCCCAGCTTTTTCAGCACGCCGATTTAATATCTTTAATATAGAATCCGCACACAAAGGGCGCAGCTCGATAATTCCCCCTTTCCTCACATGACACAATAGCGCTCCCGGTTTTCTTCCCCTCACATCAAGCCAATGGGATACCAAATTTATTGCATCGTCAGGTAAATAAACCGTTCTATACGACCCCCCTTTCCCCTTGTGTATCTCTAACGCCCCAGTTTTTGAGGAGAAATCTTTTATTTTTAACCGCACCACTTCATTGCGCCTCAACCCCCCACCACGTAAAATTGCAATCAACGCCGCATCCCTTATATCAATAAGACTCTGCTTGGACTGAAGACAAACATCCATCAACGCAGCAATTTCCTCTTCACTTAAAGCGCGACCCCTTCTTTTCGTTGGCGGTGTATCAATTGATTCCAAATCTGTTGCACGCACGTAATCTTCAAAATCCATCAACCCCAACTTGTATGCTTCCTTCAAAGTACGCCGCAAAGCACACAACATTTTTTTCGCCGTCGCCGGTGCAAACTTTTTTTTCAAAACCCCGCGTACAGCCGCCGTATGGGGATATCGTAACTTAGCCCAATCCAAAGAATACGCATCACACTGCTCAATAGTTAATAGGGACGCAATCGAATTAAGAGCATGACGCATCGTTGAAACTGAACCTTCGCTCAACCCATTTAAGTACACCAAAGCTGGGTGCAAATTAGCTGGTACGGCAGATTCAAGCTTAAGAGAGGGGGCGCTCTGTTGGGTTGTTAGATGCACTTTTATACGTGGAACTGGAGTTCTAGCGATAAATCTTATTCTCCCACGCATGGGGTATAATTCGCTCCCCAGCCTACGAAACGACAATTTCACCCACAACGGATGCACCTGCTTCTTTTAGTCACGAATGGTTTCCATCAAGTTACCGGGTGGTAAAGTTTATCTTTTTCGTCTTTCTCGCCACGAATATTTGCTTCTATCCCGTTCTTTACTCCACTCGGAGAACTCAGTCTGAGAAAGGGTCGTGTGTTTTTCTTTGAGCGTTGGAATATTGACGTTAAGACAAGCGCGCTAACTTTTGTTCCCTTTGGGAACATCTACGATGAACATCAAGGGCTTCTATTTGAGGTGGTTTACCCATGCGATTGTAGGGATTGCCCGAATTTTTATATCTTCTGTAATTATTTGATGCGCCAAAATTATTATGTTGAATAGCACCTAATGCTCCTTCTAGCTTTGCTACCCGATTGTTGAGTGCTTCTAACTTTTCTGGGCTTGCGGAAATCTGTGGGGCTATTATCTCGTTCTTGGATGCTACTTTGTAGTTGCTGTAATTCGGATTCTAAGGAATGCAATTGGTTTTCCGCGCTTGGCTCTACACCCGGTATGTCTCCCAATTCGTGAAGTAGCCCCCGAATTACTATGTCCGTAGCGGTAAAACCGGGTTGGGGAGAAGCTGCTTTACGTAATGCTTCTGCTAGCGGCTTGGGTAACTTAAAATTCATCGATTCCCGCTCAATTCGTGCCATGTCAATACCTGGGATACACCGAATCATAGATAGCTTACCTTTATTGGTGGAGACAAGTATATAGATTGTGTATATATGGCGATGGCTACAACCCCAGTGTTGTAGCGTTCTTCGCGTCTCCCATTCGTTGAGAACGGCAATTGGCACTAACAAATTATTGAATTCTGAAGTGTAATCGCTTTGTATAGGTAATGTAAATAGGATATAGCGCAGGGTGACAAGAAAGCAGGATTTCTCAAATTTTACTTACTCAATATTTTCTAAAATAATATTTGATGGATTTTTTAAAACAAAAGCATTCTTTTCTTTAATTAAATCTCCTTGACAAGTTATTATTAATCGTTCTTGGTAAGCTTTAATTGCCAAAATATAATCGTGATTTTTAAGTTCGGTTTTAATCTTTCTGAGTTTATCAACTACTACACCCACCAGCGTAACTTCACCATTTAGATGTTCCGACAATGGTGCATCAATCTGCATTACCACACCTTGAACGGTAACGTTATGAACAATGGTAATTAGTTCGCTTAATATATCAAGTTGAGAGCGATTCTCTGCTTTTTCTAAAACTTCCATTACTTCATACATTCGTCGCGGGTAGTCATCAAAGCTGGGGTCTAAGGGTAAATAAATCTTCAATTTATCGTCAGCAAATGTATCTCTAGTCCACCCAGAAACCTCATTTGGTACGCGAGTTCTTTCATGCCATCCTTTAGATTTTAAATAGCTTTCAACCTGGCATGGTTCTAGGGATTTTAGTATTTCAATATCGCTAATAATTGCTTTCATAATCGACCCCTCGTTTCAATAGTATCCATAATGTTTTTAACAGCACTGACCGTAAATAGTTGTTGGCACGGTAAATAAACTGTAACGCTTTCTCTGTTTTGCGTTTCCGGTTGTCCTTTTAATGATAACCAATATCCACATCGACGCAGGCATAATTCTTCTTCTGATTGATTAACCCATTCTTCGGGATTATCGGGAAGCAAAACAACAACCAAAATTTTAGGAACTAGAGTTTTTGATTTTCTCAGTTCGTTGTAATTTTTGAGTTTTAGTGGATATCTAACAAATTCATTATCTATTACAGCAGTTGAAGTAGATTTTACTTGCACTTCTAGACGCGGTGGATATAAAGTAAATTCCTTTTCTTCGCCCGAAATAATAATATCTATTCCACCTATATCCATTGGTCTAGATGCTATCTGACATGAGTAACCCGCCGCCGATACAACGGCGTATATATATGCATAACTAAACTCCTCTTTCTGGATATTAATGTCCATTTAATTGGTTGATGATAAATAATGAATAATTACAATTTGGAAAAAATACGATTTAACTTGTATTATTTCATAATTTCATCAAATGTTGTTTGTATTCTTCCCTACCGAAATTTTATTCAAATCCTACCTCGATACCATTAAAATGCCCATAAATCTTATTTGCTTCTAACCAACTAGGTAATGTTCTTTCTACTTCTTCCAACTCGTTTCCATTCTCATCCACTAACCCATGCACAATTTGTACTCTAGATAATGGTGTTTCTCCATTGGCTGAAAACTTTTTAAGTTGAATCGTACCCGATTTCCTGGCTTCAAATGTTCCTTCTACGGTGCTTTCATTAGTAAAATAGTGATTAACACCAATAAAGTATTCTTTAGCTTTACGGGTATCTGTAAGATGCATTGAGAAGAATTTCATTGCTGCTTCTTTACAGCTATCAATTTTCTTCAGGTTGGTAAATTCATCAATAATTATTTGCTGTTTGGTAGATGGTTTTTCTTTGATTCTTTGTAACCATCTATCAGTAGCATCTTCCAAAGACTGTCCGATTTCTTCTTCTGATTCGGCTTTTAATGTAGCATCCAGTAGTTTCCATACTTCCCAGTTTTCTCCAGTAGCGTGTCTATCAATTAGTTGGTAGATTGGTGCATCGAAGCAGTATTTACGAATTAATGCTATTGCACCTGCGGTATTGGTTTTACCGCTACCCTGAGAACCAATCAGCCACAGGGGTTTAGCGTTTTTGACAATGGAATATAGCCAACTGTCTTCATGGGATTTTAGGGCTTCTATTAGGGAATTAACCAGTTGTTTGTCACTGGATTGACTAGTATTTGTATGAGATGATTTTTTATTTTGTAATTTATCTATTTCTTTCTCTGCTTTGTGTTTATCTAGTAAATTAGATGCAATTTGTTTATCCATTTCTGAATGTTTTACGGCTCTGGCTTTGAGATAATCTTCGAGTTGAAGCTGATTTTTAATAGCTTCGTTTTCGTCATCGGTTAGCCCCAGTTCTTTTCTTTGCTGTAAATCTTCTTGGGTTAAGCCGTCTTTTAAAGTATCTGTATATAATTGGTTGGAATGTTGCTTGATATCTCGTTTGCGTCTGTGTTGCTGCCAATTATAATATTCGATGGTTTTCTCTTCTTCTCCTAGTTGGTAATCGGTTTTCTTAAGTCTACCGACGCGAGAAGCGAGTGTTAGTGAAATACCCCACAATCCTAGAACGGAAGCTACATTACCGTATATTTGATAAGGGTTATCTTTGGGGATAATTCTTACTAAGCTAATTGTGCTACCCATATATGGAATAATTGAGCCGTAGCTGTTATATTTATCCCACTCTTCTGCAAGAACATACCTGGGTTGATGGCAGTATTTACTATCTAGTTTCTTTTGTGCTTTTTCTAAGTCATAATGTTTCAGCTTTTTCGCTTTATTTTTATCAGTTAAAATGTTCTCTTTTTTGTTAGCAGTTTGCGGACAGAATTGTATTTGCGCTAATGGGTAGGGTTGGCGTGAATGGGAAAAGCAGAAGCCAGTTATACCGACTACTGCTGATATGATAATTGCAGATAGTTCAATTTTATTTCTACTCATCTCCTGCTAATAATAAATAATGAACCAAGTACTATACCTGCTGCAATACCAATTGATAACCAGGGGTCTAACCAAGGTCTTTCTTGATAAATAGTCTGAATATCGGCGCTGATTTGATATGCGCTATCTGTAGTCATTTGCTGGAAGTATTGATAATCTTTGATTGCGAGCCAAGTGCTTCCAGCAGCTATTACAAATCCACCAATTGTTTTTACTGGTTTCTCCATACTTTCAACCTCAAAACCATTGTTATAATTAGCTCTAAATCCAGATAAACCAACTATTGAACTGATTGAACAAATAGAAAAACATAGTCCTGCTGCAAGCCATAGAGATGCACCACCGTTGATTAATAAAAGTAGTCGTGCGAGAAAAAATCCGCTAGCACTTAACGACCAACTTATAAAATATTTCTGTACCAGTTCTGTTGAAAGAATAACTTGCTTTCTGTGTTTTTTACGTTCTTCCAGATGTTCTATTAAGTCTTTGGGTAATTGAGTATCTGGTGTAATTTCTGAATGTTCTTGTTCTTCTAAATCTTCAAATTTATCTAACATATGTTAATGAAGTAAGAGGGAATAAGAAAGAAGGATAATTGAAGAAGTTGGATAATGGTAGGTAGTATTATTACTTGATTATTCAAGCTTCTTCCATCAAACTTATAGTTACGGAGAAGAATGTTTGAACGGTAGCCCGTGAATCTTATGTTCTCCAATTTCTAACTTTCTTAGACAATTAAAATCCAAGGATTGTCTCTTTGATTTTTTGAATGATTGAACGACCTGCGTATTGTTTTTTGGGTTTTAAATCGTCTCTAGCATTATCGCCAGCATCAAGATAATAGTTACCTAGTTCTTTCTCGTGTTGTAAATCAATTGTCTGCTGCCTAACTTCTGTCTTTAATTCTTCTTGGAGCATCTTGTATTCGCCATCAATACTCATCATGTGGCGGTCTACCCAAGCTTTTAATGTAATATGTTCTGTGGCTTGTTTATGGCGCAATTCCTCTCTACTTTTAGCTCCTTCAAAGTCAAGGCTTAATTCTTCTAATTGATTTGCTAGTTTATCGTCGGCAAGGATGGATGATTGGATTTCTCTTTCTATGCGTTCTCCACTTACACCAGCTTGTTTATAAATAGCTGCTAGAGTTGTGTTTAAATCTTCTGCTCCTTTAATAGCAGCAATCATGTTGTCTTTAACTTTTGGTGCAAAGTCGCTAATTTTTGCTCCATCATTCCCCATTTGACCTATTAGTTTTAATGCTTTTTGGTCGCCCATTAATGCTCTATAAACTAAATTTGTAGAAGCATTGAATTTACCACGTAGTTGTTTTTCTAGGTGGCGTGATTTGGAAGAAACCAAGTTTTTCAGCTTGCCAGTATTTTTCACAACGATTAATCCTCTCTTGAGTTAATATTTCTGTACATTGATAGTGCATCCACTGTTGGTATTGTTGAATTCTGTCTTTACGAGCTAGGTAGTCTTGATATTTGAAGTGATAGCTGATTGATTGGTAGCAATAATCTATTAGGAATAAGGCAGGAATTATTATTACTAATAGCCGAAATACATTTTTAAAGTGTAGTTCTCTACTTTGTTTTGAATGCTGCTGCGAGCGTTTTGGAGAAGCTTTTGAGGCTAGAGCTTTTTTGCTCTAACACCTCCTTTGTTGTTATGGCTCCTTCTACACTCTTTCTTTGCAAGCTAGTAGTTCTTTTATCAATGTAGTCGCGTAGGTTGTTGTTACTTTTATCGATTTTTTGTTCAACTTCATCAAATTTACTTTGGGCATAATCTTGGATTGATGAGTTGATAGTTTCTACAGCACTAACGAAGTCGGTGAATGAGTCGCTAACGGTTTGGGAGATATCCGTTATTTCTGATTCGTCTAACTTAATACCCATAGATTGGGCTTGTACTGATATCAATTGCTCCTTTTGCTGATTGGTAATAGCTGTTGAGTTGGGTGTAGATGCGTGATGCTCGTCCGATGATGGAGCAGCTGTAATTTCTTCTGGTTCCTTCGTCTGTAAATCTGTATTTTGATGCTTATCTAAAAGCAATCGGGTAATCGTATCAATTTCCTCTTCTTCTAAAGCTTGAGGAGAGTAACCTAGTGCAGCAATCTCACTGGTCAAATCTTGCTTTGAGATTGAAATTGATTTCCTAGATAACCTGCTCTGAATTCTTTTGACTAAATCTGCCATTTTTATCGCTCCTTTGACTTTCTCAAATACCAACACCAAGCTGAAACTGTTACGGGAATAAGTTGTTCTGGTGTGTATTCATTTCTCTTCCTGAAGTTCAAGCCAGCACGAATAAACCATCGATAGAATGTGATGTCTGGTATGCGTGATGGAATATTTTTAGTCAGCATTTTTCTAAATTGACTACCAACTATTGCTTCGGAATCGGAATTTCTTAATGTTTGTACGGATTCCCATATTTGAATAAATTCCGATAGCTCGATTGGCAATCTAGCGCAAGAAAGACGCATCTTGGCGTACACTTCTAGGTTTTCTAAGGTGACTTCTCCACAAGTGCCTCGAAGGCAATCACAGACCCGATACCAAGATGAATCGCTGATTGGCTTGCCTAGTTTTGATTCGTAGAAGTCTTTGAGCGGTCTTGTTGTTTCCCTCATATTTTTTGTACTCTCGGTGACTGTCAACTTTTGATGTCATTGATTCTGCGTGACCTCCTTGCATCCCAGAGGTTGTTACTAGGTGATTGTCATGCAGCACCCTTTCCTCCATGCAGGCTATAGGTAGTGGGTGCGTGATTGTCTTGTCGAAGCAGTTTTGTCCGTTTCAGTTACTGGGATAATCGATGCACTGCTCTAGCACACTTTGTTAAAAGCCGTCTTGAGCATGAAAAAATTTTCTAATCGAAACAATACTAGCATAGAATAATATGATTATTCGATGGCAATTCAATGGTGTTGCCCTTTTATGGAATTCATGAAGATAAAATCAACAAGGTAAAAGCAATGAATAAATGGATGAGCAAAAAAATCACAATCGTGCTACCTGATGCAATTCATGAGGATTTAGCAAAATGGGCGGATCTTGAAGGTCGTGCTACAGCTAATTTGGCAAGCTTCTTAGTCGAACAATCCGTGAGAGTAAAATTTCCTAACAAATATCCATCACCCAATAGCGGTAGAGGAGGGGAAGGTTAACCAAAAAAAATATCCACTTTTTTTTTACGGTCGCCAAATTTTGAACGGAAACGAAGGGATACAGAGCAAGGGTTTTTGTGAGCCTTCAATACGACGAGCAGCTGTATATAAAAAGTTAACGTTAATCAAATATAGTTTTTTTAGTTCCAGACAGATCAAATATGATTGAATTCACTGTAAAATAATGCAGTTAATAGCAGTAGACTTGACAAGTTTTTTCCAGCGCACTGATAGTCCGTCTACACTCCGAATAACAAAAATTTACATTTATCAGGAGGCACAAAAAAGCAGGCAACAAGTTAATAACTTTTATCGCCTGCAATATGTAGAAATTCATATTAATTTTTTAAAAAACAGGAGGCGGGTTAGGTCGTCAAACAACTAAGAAGTGGTAGAAACTGTAGGAAGGTGGAAACCACATCGAAGTTCAAAAAAAGACGTACTTGTGCCACGCCGTCACTCGCTAACACATATCTTACTACAGTAAGTTGTCAAAAGATATGTGTCGGGTAGGGATTTTTTGTGAAAATTTTTGAAAAGTAACTCCAGTTACGAATATCTCAGAAGAATATTTACTAAATTTTCGTACTAATCCCCGGCTCATAAGCACGTTATGGATTATTCCGTGAGCAGCGAGCCATAAGCCAAACCCCAAGCGATCGCGGTGACGCGGCAACCCTCCTCCAATTCACTCCCTGTCAAAGAATTGGAGAATAATTATGGACGTAACCGTATCTACTCAAAAACAACAAACTTCCACCATATACGCACCAGTCGAATCTAAAACAGATGCAGCATCTGAGAATAAATCCGTCCCAGAGCATCAATCCAATAGAGAGGAAGCTTCTCCCAAGTCAGTAATGGGTACAACAGCGCGATCACTTCAAATCTCCATAGATTTGGAGCAAGTTTTTCAGCATTTGGCAGCACTGGGCTACTCAGAAAAGGGCGATACAGTTTATGTAAGAGCTTTTTATCCCAGCGACGACCCCCGCAAAAACGACGACAAGGGGCGTAAAGCGCAATCTCATAACTTCAATCAATTAATCGAAGTAGCAAACCAGTACCAAATGTCAGGCAGAGGGGTTTATATCGTCGTAAACGGTGGCGGACATAGTGATAAAAACGTTTCCACTTGTCGAGCAATCTTCTACGAACACGATAATCTCGATCGTCAGCATCAAAAGGAACTGTGGCGACATTTGGGATTACCATCCCTTCGCTTCAAATAGATAGCGGTGGTAAGTCAATTCATAGTTATTGGGTTTTTGATAACCCAATAGACAAATCGGTTTGGAAAACTTTACAAGCAGACCTTCTTGAATTCTCGGATGCTGACCGCAGCATCAAAAATCCTTCGCGGGTAATGCGCCTTGCTGGCTGTTACCATTCCCCAGCCAAAAATGACAATCAATCCAAAATCATAACCAATTCAGGAAAGCGTTACAGCTTTGAAGAATTACGTTCAATAATTCCGAGTTTTCAAGCTCCCACTTCTTCACCAAAAGCTGTTAATAATTCTTCACGTCTTCAAGCCTCTCCCGATTATCAAATTCAGCCCAATGATGAAGTCCCCTTAGATGTTTGTCTAACCAAACATGACCGAACATTAATTAAAAGCGGTGTGAGTGAAGGTGGTAGAAATGTCAATGGTGCTAAACTAGCTCGCAATATACTCGGAACTGCCAAAAGATTACAGTATTTGGGAATTAGATTTAGCGGCGACCCCAGACAATTATTTGATGATTATTGTTCGCGCTGTAATCCTGCTATTGATGTTTCGGAAGCTGATAAAATATGGGTATCAGCAGAAAAAGACAACCCCAGTGCTACATTAACAGATGATGCGATTGAAAACTGTGTGAAAGCTTATTGGCGTAATCAAAAACTAGTACCAGCACAAAAAGGTAAAGTTAAACGTTCCTCAGAAAAAGAACACAACGAATACAACGTTAACTTTCAGTTACCTCCCGACTTTGAACCAAACCAATGGGATGACGTTCCCCAATCTCATAACGGAGAACTAGGCTATTGGAAGAAAAAAGACGATAATTGGCACTTTGATTCTGTCTGCAATTTCGATTTCGTAATAGAAATGGAATTAGAAGATTCACAAGGAGGAGGTTTTGTCTTGCAATTCAAAAGGTCACTCGACTCAACACATAAGCGAGTGATTATTAATAGTCTTGATTACACAACACCAGATAGATTTCTTGATAAGTTAAAACAAGAGGTTGGTGTTGGAATTGTTTCAAAATTAAATAGAAAGCAACTAGCTGGGCTTATTCAAACAAGACTTATACAATATAAAACAAGCGGTAGAGGCAGGATTTATAAGCAAATCGAGTGTTACGGTCAACAACCAGATGGAACTTGGGTACTTAAAAATAAGCAATTTAAAAAAGATGGAACTCCTACAACAGAAGAGGAATCTGGTTGGGTTTACAATCCTTCTTTAGGTAAAGAAGATAAGATTCCTTGCCCGGAATTAGCTGAAGAAGACCCACAAGCTTTAACCAAATTAGTTAATGCTGCTAGACCATTTTTCGGTCATCAAAATTTTCATCAACTTATCCTACAAATGGGGTGGACTGTAGCTAGCTTACAGTTTCAAGAGATATTCAAGGCAGAAGGAAATTTCCCAATCTTTAACGGTTTTGGTGTTCCTGGTGCGCTAAAAACTTTAGCGGCAGAAACTTGTTTAAGTTTAATAGGCAAAAATTGGGCTAGTGACGCAATATTAAGTAGCATTTCAGCATCTGCCTTATACGAACATGGGTCAAAAACGTCTTCATTACCTTTTGTCTGGGATGACCCTCAAAGAAGTAAGGAAAATGAGGAATTGGTAAAAAAATGGTTTAATTGCAAGTCAAGGAAAGTTCGCGGTAACGAACAAACACCAAAATCACCATTAGCTCTCACATCAAATCATGTTGTTGGTGGCGAGCAAGAAGCGACTTTGACGAGAATTATACGAGCTTGTTATGAGAAAATAACTGATGGGTCAAATCAAAATTTTCAAGAATTAAGAAAGGTTCAGAATATTGCTAGCGGTGCATTTTCTTCTCTAATTAAAATTGGTTATCCTCAACAACAAATAAAAGCTTTAGAAGCTGAGTTTTTGCCGTATCTTCCCCTTGCTCATGCAAGAATTGCTAAATCTTTAGCAATTGTGACTTGGTACGCACAACATATTTTAAGAATGGTAGGAGCGCCAGAAAATATAAAACAGTGGGTAATCGATAATATCTGTCCGCAAGAAAATGATGAGGACAATACTGGTGATTCTCTAGAAGATTTCATCAAAAAACTTCTTGTTTTAGAAGCAGAATCAATTGTTGGTGATTGGAATCTGAAGAGAGGTATAGAAAGAGACGGTAAGAAATTCGTTGCTATTTACGCACAAAATTGCTGGAAACTGGTTGACCAAAAATATAATCCTGCAACTTACAACGAAAAGTCCTTAAAACCCTTAGTTTTAAAAGCAGGAGGGAATATAAGGACAACAGTGCGGTTTTACTCAGACCGCGACCAAACGCTGGCTTACAAGCGTGCGTTAATTACAGGGAACGAAGATTTTAAACCTTCTAAACCAGATACCAAGCCTCGTACCGCTTGGTTAGTTCCGGAGGAATTGTTTGAAAAATTTGAACCAAATTCCGCTTGTAATCACGATGCGGAGAAGGTAATCAACTGTAATCGGGAATTGATTACGACTTCAATCAACGAAGAATCAAGGATCGAAGCCCCTTATAATAGTAATTGTAATCATGTAATCAAAAATAATAATAATAATAATAATAAAGAAGATTTTGACGGGGTGAAAAATAGACAAACTGAAATACCACCACCAACTTCACCACTAGTTGAAAATCCAAAAATCGTTGACATACATTCACAAGATTGTGATTACACTGCTTACGGTGATTACAATGAACAAGAAACAACGGAAAATCAAAGCTTTCAGCCTGTAATCAACCAAGAATTTGACGGTCTTGCGAACGATTACACGATTACACAAGCAGTGGAGCTTGTAAAAAAAGCGATTATAAACATTGATTCGGAAGCTTTACAGCAGTACAGCAACCAATGGACTTCTAATTTCAAAAAAGAAGTGCTTTCTCAATTAAGCCAAGAAGAGAAGCAGGCATTAAAAAAATTGGTCAAAGAATTTAAAACTGAAACCTATAAGTCAGCACCCAAAG
Organism: Richelia sp. SL_2_1; assembly: GCA_012033205.1. Taxonomy (GTDB): domain Bacteria; phylum Cyanobacteriota; class Cyanobacteriia; order Cyanobacteriales; family Nostocaceae; genus Rivularia. The sequence goes on from JAAUSO010000020.1 coordinate 50,566, forward strand.
AATTATTTGTTGGCGATAGCGTTAAAAATATAAACCCGGAGTATGGGGAAAATGACCGAAAATTCAACGCCAAAGGAGTTGTAGTAGTCCAGAGTGATAAAATATTCCCTAAAGTTCGCGTTCAATACCAGATGTCCGATGGTTCAACGTTTTGTGATAATGAAAATCCTGAAGATTTGGAGCTTGTTTTTTCTACATAATGTGCAAGAAGATAGAAGTTGAAAGACGGAAGAAAAAGTTGATGGATAAGTGAGGGGGATTTTGACAAGACGCGCCACCTTCTGGTTCCTCGGAAGGCTTGAAGAATGTTTTGAACAGAACGGGGCTATCCGTCAATGTAACGGGGGGTAATTCCAACTTTTTACAATATACAATGAGACGACTTCTTCGTAAGTTCTGTCCCTTTAGTAATGGAGGATAGTCGATGGATGCGAATTTAGTTTTGCAACAGGCGTTGATAGATATTTCTACGGAATTACTTAACGACCAAGATTCAATGAAGCGGAATTTTAGCCATATTCGCAAAATGAAAAAGGAGTTTGGTGATGGCTATGCTGCGATAAATTTTGGTTTCTTTAATCTCGATAGCAAAGAATTTAGTTTTCCTCAAAAGGGAGAAATTGAAATTGTATGGCTCGACCATGAAACATCACAGGAGTATTTTAAGGGTGAAATTGCTTCCTATGTATTAGAAAGTATTGATAAAGATAATTGTCCGCCAGACCACTACATTTTTGTGTTTGTTGCATCGTTAGACCGTGGAGAAGAAGTCAAGGATGGTCGGTATCTTATAATTGCTGAATTCGCTTATGTTAAAGACCCGCTCACAATTAAACCATCGTCAATTACAGAGAAACAAATTGAGAAGCGATTGCGGCGAATGCATTCAACAGAAGTTCCTTTATTAATTCTGGATACTTCAAACCCTGACTTAATGGGTAAAAACCTTGCAAAGTGGTTGCGTGTTCTTAAACGCTTTCAGAGAATGGGCGATAAGCATTTTAATGTTATGATAAACTCTAGCTCAGAATATCCTGCCGAAATACCGCCAGGTTTAAAAGATGATGTCTGTACAATAAATTTTAAAGAATAGCTACTTCATTTTTTAGACCAAAAACCTTAATCAAAATTAGCCTCTTCAAAAACTTGTCGCTCGCATTACATTCACATGGGAAAGTAGGAGAAACAATTCGATTATTTTCCGTAAACGCATCCATTTGATATTCGCCACTCATGTCATTATGCCCAAAATCGGTTGATAGTTCAAGAAGCAGCTTTCATCTCATCATCTAAATGATTTTGGAACCTTATATGAGCTAACTTTTGTCTAAAAAAATCATCTAAATTAGCAATAAATTTACCATCAACAATCTCAACTCCCAAAGCATTAGCTACTGCTAAAAAATCAACATAGGATGCATTTTGGTAATCTTTATCTTCAAATAATTGTATTTGTTCGGTAGTAAAGTCACATAATGCAGCAAGTTCTTGTTGGGTAATCTTAAAAGCAATCCGTGCCTTAATTAACAAGTCGGATAATTCATCCATACTCTCGATTTGCAGCACGATAGGTTTTTTGGGATTATGAGCAATTAACGCTTCATACTCCTCAATTTCATCTACTATTGATTCCCGCAGCGAATTATTAGAATCTTGCAGTAATTGCCACCCGTCGGGGTCAAATAATTTCTTTTCTTTATCCTCTCTTAATTTACGATTCGCTTTTTCAAACTTTTCTGCCCATTTCTTTGAATATCCTAACTGTTTATCATTCTTAATCATGGCTGCCACTCCATTAAATTAATAGCTATAATGCCTTTACGATTTTGGTTTCTATCCCGTTGAAAGAATTCTATAGATATTGTAGACTCATCAACGGGTTGCGAGGATGGATATATTTCACCCTTATATTTATTTTTTGTGCGGCACTGTCATGAAACTTAAAAATTATTGGACCAGTCTTTCTTAAATAATCTATATCTACGTCATCTCTATCCCAGCAACAATCAAAATCTCTTGGGTCAAGTTTACTGGTAACAAAGCTACCATTAATATAAAATATTCGGCATCCCGCAGCTTTTAGGGAAGCCATCGCATCTTCCATACCCAGAATCATTTGAGCGCGTTTTGTTGTATAACCAAATCTCTCTTTAAACTCCTTCCAATCATCACAAAAATGCACCCCTGGTGGTAGATTTCCGTTCTCATCAAATTCTGGAATCATTAATTATTAAAAGCACCCAAAACCTTATTAAAATCATACCATTAGAGCAATCAATAATATTAAATTAACACTTAAATAAAGAAGTTGAAATAATCATTTTAGTTGCAGTAATTATGCTTTTGAGTTGCCACTCTTTATATAAAATAGTGAAGCAATCAATGCAGTCCGATAATTTTTTCGACAACGGTAAATCCAAACAGTAAAACTCTTATAAGTATGGATTAATTCGGTGAGAGCCATAATTCTTAACCTCCACCGAAAATTTTGCAAGGAATTAACGCCGCGATGGATGAATACAAGTCTAGATGGAAGAACAGCTACGGGAAGAACGACGTTTAATAGCGATAAAAACGGAGATGAAACGCGCTCATACCACCATCCCCGATGTTATTCCATTATTTTTCTGATAAAACCGAATACTCTTCGTAGAACGAGCATGATTTTATCGGCAGAGAGGACAATCGCGACTAAAGGGTCATAAACCAATTATGACCCTTCACAACTTACTTTAAGCTGGTGCAAGCCGCTTATATAATCCCGGAGGCTGCAACAGCCGATTGTTCATATTACAGTTAGCAACGAAGGAATGCAGTTAACAAGTTAAAAGCAGCTTTGTAATAAAGTTACTCCCCCGTGCGATCATCATACTCACTCTTGTGTGCCAGCTTCACCGCATCGCAACTTCGTCTCTTCGTAGAACAAGCATGATTTTATCTGTAAGGTAATGCAATGCCTTGCTGAAAATTCAAATTGCGAATAATAATGGAGATAATATTCTACAGAATACCCGCTTCCCGATAAAATGAATTTTTTAGTCCCAACTAAGAAGCATGAAAACGGGTACTGCTGGGTGATGTTGGGTGACGGTGGAGTACTGTATCTAAAATTAAATTTAGCTTTATTGAATAATTTGAGTGATGTTAGATACTATTGAGTGATGGTCGGGTACTGCGATTTATTACCCCGTCAAAATACAGCCATCACCCTGAAACCCTTGCCACATCTGGTATACCCACGCCCAGAGCCGGAGGTCGTTTGTGCGGTGGTTTCGGCTAGCGAGCAATGGCAGCGTATTACATTTAACTTCGTTTCAACCTCCAGTGAGTGCTGCCCATGCTCGCCAAAGTGGGAAGCCCCCTTTGGAAACCCCCGTTCCTCCATGTAGATGCCGTAGATTATTCCACGTTATCCGATAGAATTGCCGTAGATTAGCTACGTGTGAATTATATATTTAGTAAAATTAAACATTAACTAATAGACCCACAGCGCAGGTTAAAAAGGATGTAGAAGTCTACAGGTAAACACCTGAACCTTCACCTATTAGATGCCTTTTAATATCATGCTCCAATGGGATGAAAACCAATAATAAAAAAGTTTTTCAATCTGGACGAAAAGTTGAACCACTACCGAAACGCACTTCGCTTATCAGTTTGCGGCTAACGGAAGAAGAAAAAGAAGCTTGGGAACGATTAGCGGAGGAAGCGGGGTTAAGAAATAATTTATCAAAATTTATCCGATATTGTGTAGAGAATCGCCGCATTGCACCACCAGCACCAGCCATCAATTCGGATGCCTATACGGAATTAGGAAGAATCGGCAATAATATTAATCAAATTGCTTATGCTATCAATCGTGCTATCAAAATGGGAGAACCCATAAGCACAGACCCAATAGCAGAAATTGAAGCATTAAAACCATTGCTGCAAGAAGTTAAGCAAATGCTGCTAGGAATGCCCAATCAATATAACCCGGATAAGAACTCGTGGCGCAAGTGAAATTGCAATCGGTTCGGCTATTAATTACAGTTGCATTTTGAATTGAAATGATTGGTAATATCACGAAGGGGAATGGTTTCTACGGTTGTGTTGCTTATGTCTTGGGTAAGGAAAACGCACAGCTGATTAATAGTAATATGGCTTCAACCACGCCCACCGATTTAGCATGGGAATTTAGGAAATTCGCGCAGTTAAATCAACGTGTAGAAAAACCAGTTCTACACATATCACTAAACCCAGCCCCCAGTGACAGAATTCTTGACGAGTGGGAAATGTGTATGATAGCCCAGGATTTGATGGAAGGGCTGGAGTTAAAAAATAATCAATTTATCTTAGTCCAGCATACTGATACCGAATATGAAGGGAAAACTAGACCTCATATGCACTTGGTAGTTAATCGGGTTGGTTTCGATGGTAAATGCAACGACGATTACCTAGACCACTACCGAATCCAGAAAGTGTTACGCCAAATCGAGAAAGAATATGATTTAATGCCAACGCCCAGTAGTTGGGAGGTGGAGAAGAAGAAAGCGTACCCCATACACATTTTGGCTTCGGGTGAATTAAATATAGTTGAAAAATTGCAAAACGCGATCGCACTCGCTGCATCCGATAAACCAGAGATGCCCGTATTTGTGGCAAGGTTGTTAAAGGATAATATACAAGTTAATTGTAGATTTACCCGTACTGGCAAGCTCAAGGGAATTAGCTATTGCATGGAGGGAGAAGCTTTCAAGGGTGGGGATTTGGGCAAGTTATATACGCATATTGGTATACGCGAACACTTGGGAGTAGGGTATCAGCAACATTATTCTGACCCAATTAGTTCATTGATGGAAAGTTACAAGCGCGGACGTACAATTAATGATGAGTTGATAGAACATCTACAAAGCTGGTGTAGGAATCAAGAATCGGTTAAGAATATTTCTAAGCCAGAAGAAGTTGAATATAGTAATAATGAATCTGCCCCACAGCAAACCCAGTCAGTAGAAACAATACCAGTTCCCCTCGAATCCATTCCTATTTCACCAATAAAGAGGGAAACTCAATCACCAACTACATCGGATGATGTTTACCCCGAAATAATTACGAATAACAATAACAATTCCAATTCTACAAACGAATCAATTACAGATAATACAAATGTAGTAGAACCACCACAAAAAGATTACATTAGCGTTGTGCCGTCGATAGAGTCCGTATTTGGTACACCTCTAAGTAATAAAGCTAAAAAGCAATTAAATATTAATAAAGTTAAAAACAATAATAAAGTAACTAGCTTTCCTAATGATAATACGGACGCAGTAACGCCGCCACGCCCCGCTTACAATTCCGTTGTGCCGTCGATTGAGTCCATATTTCCCAGTCCCAAGGATAGCTTTGAAGAAAAGAAGAAGAAGAATATCACACAAACTGATACGGGTATTGAATCCCAGCCAATTAGTACACCAGAACCAGAAGTAATTGAGCCAGCCATAGAACCCGAAGCAGCAAAATATGCTGTGATTATCGCAGCATATATGGCTTCATATGGTCAAATTGAAATAAAAGGCGATACATTACACGCTACCTTAAGTTCGGATGCCACAGAGCTAACAGTACAAAGGTACGATAGCGGCGAAACAATATTATCTGGTTACTATTCGGCTTCTGGTGGTGGTTGGATTATTAAGAATTCTAAAGAATTTACCGATCAAGAGAAAAAACGAATTCTTCAACTAAAAGAAATCCGGGACACGCAGGTACAACAGCCCAACAAATCGGTTGAGGGGTTTGAGCAGTAAACGCCCTCCAGTGGGATTACTGGTGTAAAACAAGCAATACAGACCAACATTCTGTTTGATACAAAAAAGTGAAATGATTGGTACTACGTTTTTATCTCTCGCAGCCTTTTACGGTTGAGCGCAAAAAATACGGTAAGTGATGGAGCGGATTGCGCTCACAACGCTTATTTTTAGCGGTGACAACATCACCCCACCAAGCCGCTCATTCATTTAATTAAAAAAATGGAACATAAGTTTTAATAATACTTGAATAAGCGCCGAGCCTATCCCATCTTTGGCTCTTGCATTTTACGATAATTTCAATCTCAAACCAGTCCAAAAAATTAGATTTATATTTTAATAAGTGTAGTGTGTTACACCTTTATTACGAAGATAACCTCAATATTGTAATTGAGGACTGCCGGGCAGTGAAAATTGAGTAATATTCGATTTTCCGTACTCCTCATATTTAACATTAATATCCCGATAGTCTTACTATAAGCACCTTTGCGGGAGCTTGAAGAGGAAGATATTTATTAATTAAAATCGAGGTGTAGTAAGGAAAATGAAGGAAAACGAAGGTAAAATTACTCTTAAATTATGACTAAATTCCATAATCCAAGCTAATAACTATCCTTCTGATTCCTTTAAATACCTTCAGATTCCTGAATTCAATTATAAATATTAAAAACCCGCATTTATTATTATTTTGTTGCCCTCAACGGAGCCAACTGGAGCCAGTTTTTAGCGTAAAAACCTGCATTTTTAATCATAAAAATTCATAATTTGGCTCCAATTTTCATAAATTGTGTAGGTTACACAATTTATATTGGGTTAGCCATCCCCCAAAAATATCGTTCCTTTCTTCAAGTGGACAACCGCGCACCTTCGTTTTTTTTACCAAATCACACCCCGTTCGCGCCCTTGTCGTCCACCAGCATCCCGGCTACCACACATCAATTTCGGGTTGGGTAGACTAATATAGTCGTACCCACTACGGGTTTCTGCCCTATGGGTCGCCTGCGGCGATTCCTTGCTGCGCTCGGAACAAAAACCCATATCGGGGTCTTGCAGACGGCTAGGATTGTCGGAAGGTGAACGAAAGAACGCCGTTAATATTATCGGGTTTTGAGATATGGCTTACGCAATCGCAAGAGTAGCTAAACTCAAAAAAGCCAATATGGTCGGCAGTGGAGCGCATACTTCTCGCTTTAAATATGTACCCAATGCCGACCCCAATAAAAATAATATCAGGTTTATTGACAATTTTAATTGTTCAGAGAATTTAGAACAAATAGTTTTAAATAAAATTAGTCAGCACGAACAAAAGCGCAAGATACGCACCGACGCGGTGTACTGTGTAGAAATTCTACTCACTGCTTCTCCTGAATATTTCCGTCCGGAAGACCCGACCAATGGGGGATACTATGAAGAAGAACAACTTCAATCTTGGTTCAAAGCTTCTGAGAAATGGTTGAAGGAAAAATACGATGACCGTATTGTTAGAGCGGAATTGCATTTAGATGAAATGACACCCCACATTCACGCTTACTTTGTACCGTTGGATGAGAAGGGACAATTACGGTGCAATCATTTCTTTGATGGTCGGCAGAAGATGAGAGCTTTCCAAGATTCGTATTATGATGCGGTAGAACACCTGGGGTTAGAGCGCGGTATCAAGGGGAGTTTAGCTTCTCATCAAGATATCAAAGACTTTTATCGGATTGTAGAATCCGGGAAAGATTTAGAAGTTAATCAATTTAATACTCTTGCAGTAAAAGCCAAAGCGGCTGATAGAGAAAGAGCTATTGAAAAGAAATTGCAGATGGAAGCAACGGCTAAACGGTTGGTGCGGGACAACGAAGCGTTGCAACAACGAATTATTGAGTTAGAAAGTGCGAATCAACAATTGCGCTACCAACTTAATCGAACAGTTGATCAACTGCGAGACTTACCATTGGATGATGTAGCGTGGCACTTGGGATTAATTCACGATATTAAAGGTAGTGGTAGATGGAAGGGACACGGTTGCATTATTAATATTGATGATTCCAAGTTTTATGACTTTGCCCCAGGTACAGATTTTGGTGGTGGTGGGGCAATAGACTTGGTAATGCACGTTAATCAGTGCAATTTTAAACAAGCTGTTGTTTGGTTAAATGACCGTTTTGGGGAAGAGGGAATGTTGCGGGCTACAATCAATTATGCTCAAAACTTAGCCCAGTCGATTGTTGAAAAAGAACCAACGCCTGAATTCATAAAACCAATTCCTGATGTTAGCCAATGGGAAGCAGTGTACAACTACCTTACGACTAAACGGGGATTACCTCCAACCTTAGTGAATGCCCTCTACGAACAAGGAATAGTTTATGCTTCGGAACATCAAAATGCTGTGTTTGCGATGCGTTCATTGGAAGAAGTGGATAAGATACGGCTCGAAGCCGCACGCCGGAGGCGCACGCAAAGTGCAAAAAATACCTCTACTCCAATAGTTGGTGCATTTCTGCGGGGAACAAGGGGAGAAAACAATTCGTTTATGGGATATAAAAGCGGCACAAAACGCGATTCTTGTTGGTTTTATGTTGGTTGGGGTGGGCTTGATAATTCTTCAGTTCAAAGAATAGTGTTGTGTAAATCTCCAATTGATGCATTGTCCTACTTAACTCTTGAATCTCAGGTAGTGAGAAAAGCGGCTATTCCAAAAACAATTTATTTAGCATTAGATAGTACCCGAAACCTACCAGTAGAATTAATCAAAGATATTCCGGAAGTTATAGCAGCTTACGATAAAGATTCTGCGGGTAATCAATTATCACGGGATATTCAAAAATTATTGCCACAGACTAAAATAAAGCAACCCAGTGCGACTGATTGGAATCAGCAATTGTTGGAATTGAGACGGCGACAAATATTGAAACGTGAAGCCGAACAAAAGAATAATATTGGATTGGAATGGTAGTGTTTTTTAAATTATCCGCTGGAAATCAGTAATAATACGAACTCTTGATTTAAGTCATATTACGGTGAAGCACCCGTGACCGCTGCGCTAAAACGAGCGGTGCTGCCCCCGCATTGAAATTCATCTAATAAGCAATATACTCGGAATCGGGGGCATCACTACGCTCATTTTTCACAGGTGCTTTTAGCTGTGACGTGTGGAATGTGGGATATAAAGAGTTGTAGCGTAAACACCACAATCCTTGTATCTCTCAACACGCTACTTTTCAGCGCTTGCGCTGAAATAATACTTAGAATTATTAGAGAAAGCAAGTAATAACGATAACTACATAAAGACAGAATATTAGTAAGACTACAAAAATCGAAGACTGTAAATAGATGATTTGAACTACCTTCTCCTATAGAAATTTTTTTTCACCGATTCAAGCATACGAAACTAGTAATACGAGCTATTAACACTGTCCGCTGGCGTAATATACTGGCGGCAAACTAGATAGTAGGTAAGGTAATAAATAATATTCAAATGGTTACAATCGTATTGGCGTAAGCGAGGGTTAAAAGAACTACTGTATAGAAACTTCAGTCTAATAAGACAAGTCAATGAAAGAAAATTTTCAACTATAAATATTTCGGAGAATATAACTCTATCCTTTATTTAATATCTTTATAAAGTCAACAACACGACAATTTTATACAATCTATCTTGCTGACATAATTGCGGCTATACGAGCTTTTAAAACTGACATATTCGTTTCATCAAAACTGAAATTAAAGACTATTAGCTTGTCCGATTTATGGCTATACTGACGTACATCATCATCAAGTTTTTTTGAAACACAAATTAAAGAAGCCTGCTTCAAAAGTTGACGATTTTCCTTCAGGTAATCCCAACTTAATGTTTGAAAATTTATGTGAGATATTCCAGACTGCTGTAACATCTTTTTCATATCTTCACTTTCGGTTTCTTCTTCACAAACAAGTAGCACTAAACTGTTACGAGGTAGGGAAGAAATATGCGTTAGAAACTGCAAATCTGGCTTTATGTTAATGCCAATTACTTCTTTAGAGGGAGTAGCTAGTTGAATAATGTCCCATAGATGTTGTGTTGTTGTAATTACTAAGTCAGCAACCGATAATTCTTTCAAGGCTTTACGCTTTTCAGCCTTTAAATCTTCTAAACTAAGAAACTCTAAGTCAAGTTGTATTTCGGCTTGAATAGCTTCATATATTTCCACACTATGCTGCAAACATTCTACAAATACTAATTTCAAAGGAGTAGTAGTGTGCTGACTTAATATTACTGCTTGTGCATAAGCAGCCCCAGCAAATTCAGATGGAGATAATTCCATCATTGTCGCAGTACTAAAGGCTTGAGCTAACAAATTATAAAATTGCTTATGATTAACAATATTTTTAACAGCCAAAGTATCGGCAACAAAAGTTCCTTTACCTCTTTGGGCTATTAGATAATTGGATTCAATCAAATAGTTATAGACTGCTGCAATAGTGTTGTGATTTACGCCTAAATGCTTGGCTAGCTGAGTCACAGTTGGTAAAGCATCACCAGGATGTAATTCTCCTGTAG
>JAAUSO010000130.1 GCA_012033205.1 Richelia sp. SL_2_1
TTGGCATTTCACCCCTAACCACACCTCATCCGCTGATTTTTCAACATCAGTCGGTTCGGACCTCCACTTGGTGTTACCCAAGCTTCATCCTGGACATGGTTAGATCACCCGGGTTCGGGTCTATAAATACTGATTAACGCCCTATTCAGACTCGGTTTCCCTTTGGCTCCGGCATTCCCGCCTTAACCTACCAGTACCTATAAGTCGCCGGCTCATTCTTCAACAGGCACGCTGTCACACGTTTAATCGTGCTTCAACTGCTTGTAGGCTAATGGTTTCATGTTCTATTTCACTCCCCTTCCGGGGTTCTTTTCACCTTTCCCTCGCGGTACTTTTCGCTATCGGTCACGCAGTAGTATTTAGCCTTACGAGATGGTCCTCGCTGATTCACTAGGGATTTCACGTGCCCCTAGCTACTCGGGATTCAGTTAGTATCCAATCAATTTTCGACTACAGGACTTTCACCTTCTCTGGTGCAGTATTTCGCTGCTTCATCTAATCTATGGAGTCCATGTCACTGTCCCACTACCCCATATTGCAAGCAATATGGTTTAGGCTTCTCCCCGTTCGCTCACCACTACTTAGGGAATCACTTTTGTTTTCTTTTCCTCTGGCTACTGAGATGTTTCAGTTCGCCTGGTTCGCTCATTCCTACCTATATATTCAGTAGGTTGTATTCAAGGTTGCCCTATTCGGACATTTCCGGCTCATCGCTTGCTTCCAGCTCCCCGGAACGTTTCGTCGGTAGCCACGTCCTTCATCGCCTCTGCGTGCCTAGGTATCCACCATTAGCCCTAATTAGCTTGACCACTATATATGGCCCATCCCAACTTTAATCTCATGTCTGGCTTTTCACTCAATCACTAACTAATAATTATTTATTACTAGCTACTAATTGACTTCTACCTACAATCAATCTTCGCGTCAATATGCAGTTTTCAAGGTTCTGGCTGGATTTTACCCAGCACTCCGACTTTTTTTAAGTCCAGATGCTGATATTTTCCAATTTTTTGTTTATTTGGTGGAGGTAAGCGGACTCGAACCGCTGACATCTGCCTTGCAAAGGCAGCGCTCTACCAACTGAGCTATACCCCCCTAAATAACAGTTATGAGTTTTGAGTTGGGAGTTATGAATTATTTTTTCATTCCTAACTCTTAACTACTAACTCCTAACTTGCTTCAGGTGGGCCATCCTGGACTCGAACCAGGGACCTCACCCTTATCAGGGGTGCGCTCTAACCACCTGAGCTAATAGCCCATTACGAACCGAACCATACTTGTTTGAAAGCCCATCATATTACCTAGTCTACGCACGACCTGGGATATTCCTTCTCATCACTTATATGCTTTTTGCTTTGAGTGTATGAGTGGTTAGGTCTCCCTTTAAAGGAGGTGATCCAGCCACACCTTCCGGTACGGCTACCTTGTTACGACTTCACCCCAGTCACCAGTCCCACCTTCGGCGTCCTCCTCCTCGAAAGGTTGGAGTAACGACTTCGGGCATGACCAACTTCCATGGTGTGACGGGCGGTGTGTACAAGGCCCGGGAACGAATTCACTGCAGTATGCTGACCTGCAATTACTAGCGATTCCTACTTCACGCAGGCGAGTTGCAGCCTGCGATCTGAACTGAGCCATGGTTTATGAGATTAGCGCACCATCGCTGGTTGGCTGCTCTTTGTCCATAGCATTGTAGTACGTGTGTAGCCCAAGACGTAAGGGGCATGATGACTTGACGTCATCCCCACCTTCCTCCGGTTTGTCACCGGCAGTCTCTCTAGAGTGCCCACCCGAAGTGCTGGCAACTAAAAACGAGGGTTGCGCTCGTTGCGGGACTTAACCCAACATCTCACGACACGAGCTGACGACAGCCATGCACCACCTGTGTTCCGGTTCCCGAAGGCACTTTCTCGTTTCCAAGAAATTCCGGACATGTCAAGCCTTGGTAAGGTTCTTCGCGTTGCATCGAATTAAACCACATACTCCACCGCTTGTGCGGGCCCCCGTCAATTCCTTTGAGTTTCACACTTGCGTGCGTACTCCCCAGGCGGGATACTTAACGCGTTAGCTACGGCACTGTCCGGGTCGATACAGACAACGCCTAGTATCCATCGTTTACAGCTAGGACTACTGGGGTATCTAATCCCATTCGCTCCCCTAGCTTTCGTCCCTCAGTGTCAGTTACGGCCTAGCAGAGCGCCTTCGCCACCGGTGTTCTTCCTGATATCTACGCATTTCACCGCTACACCAGGAATTCCCTCTGCCCCGAACGCACTCTAGTCATGTAGTTTCCACCGCCTATATGTAGTTAAGCTACACGCTTTAACAGCAGACTTACATCACCACCTACGAACGCTTTACGCCCAATTATTCCGGATAACGCTTGCATCCTCCGTATTACCGCGGCTGCTGGCACGGAGTTAGCCGATGCTGATTCATCAAGTACCGTCATTATCTTCCTTGATAAAAGAGGTTTACAACCCAAGAGCCTTCCTCCCTCACGCGGCGTTGCTCCGTCAGGCTTTCGCCCATTGCGGAAAATTCCCCACTGCTGCCTCCCGTAGGAGTCTGGGCCGTGTCTCAGTCCCAGTGTGGCTGATCATCCTCTCAGACCAGCTACTGATCGTCGCCTTGGTAAGCTCTTACCCCACCAACTAGCTAATCAGACGCGAGCTCATCTTCAGGCAATTAATCTTTCATCTTGCGACACATTCGGTATTAGCAGCCGTTTCCAACTGTTGTCCCGAACCTAAAGGTAGATTCTCACGCGTTACTCACCCGTCCGCCACTATCTCCGAAGAGACCGTTCGACTTGCATGTGTTAGGCACGCCGCCAGCGTTCATCCTGAGCCAGGATCAAACTCTCCGTTTTGGATAAGTTAAATACTTCTAATTAAGTTACATTCATAACTCTAAAAGTATTCTTTGTCCTTGACTGACTGGTTTTAACCCCAGTCTTGGTTAATTACTTTACTAACGTAGACCTTTTATGGTATACTGGCTTTCAAACAAATATATAGTTTTCTTGGTTCGGAACCCTTGAGTTGTCGTCGCTTTCGCGTCTCTCTCTCAGGCACTTATACATAGTATCGAGAGAATTTGTTTGTGTCAACTCTTTTTTCAAAGTTTTTTGGATATTTTTTTGTTCAAAAGCTTTAAACCTACACGCTGCAAGGGTTGTAAGTTAAAAAAAATTTTTCTTCGGTGGTGCTTGTGATTCCGATTCTGCCTCCAAGGGGTTGGAATTAACTTGAAAAATTAATTGAAACTGATTGGAAGCTGGGCGCGATTTAAGCAGAACAATCGAAAAAGTCTTCTTGACGCTTCAAGTTTGAGCAACAATAGTTTATGCATTGTTGGCTTAAAGGAGAATAATGATGAATTTTCAATCTGCGATCGCGGTATTGCATGAATTTTGGAGCAGTCAAGGTTGTTTGATTGCTCAACCCTACGATATTGAGAAAGGAGCTGGAACTAAAAATCCGCACACTTTTCTAAGGGCTTTGGGGCCGGAACCTTGGTCAGTAGCATATGTAGAACCTTGTCGTCGTCCTACAGATGGACGCTATGGAGAAAATCCCAACCGCTTTCAATACTATTATCAGTACCAAGTTTTAATCAAACCTTCGCCGGATAACATCCAAGAAATTTATTTAGATTCATTGAAGGCTTTGGGAATTCGACCAGAAGAACACGATATCCGTTTTGTGGAAGATAACTGGGAAGATGCAACAGTTGGTGCGTGGGGAACTGGATGGGAAGTTTGGCTTGATGGGATGGAAGTTACTCAATTTACTTACTTCCAACAATGTGGGGGAATTGATTGTCGTCCGGTGTCGATCGAAATGACTTATGGATTGGAACGATTGGTGATGTACCTCCAAGAAGTAGAAGCAATTACCAAGATTGATTGGACGGACACTATTAAATATGGTGACGTTCATCTAATCGGAGAGATTGAACAATGTACCTACAATTTTGAAGCTTCAAATCCGACTATGCTGCTGACACTATTTAATATGTATGAGGAAGAAGCCAAGCAATTAACCGAAAAAGGTTTGGTTTTACCCAGCTTGGACTACATTATGAAGTGTTCTCATACTTTTAATTTATTGGACGCGAGGGGTGTAATTGCAGTTACAGAAAGAACTCGTTACATTGGTCGAATTAGAAGTTTAGCAAGAAAGGTAGCACAACTTTATGTAGACCAGCGAGAAAAGTTAGGTTTTCCCTTGTTGAACAAAGTTGTTGCGTGAAGAAATACTAGGTTCAGAAATAATCCAATTATTATGTATGCTGTCTCGCTAACTTGAAATTAGTGGTTCATCTCATTAGTTATGCGGGGTTGTAGAGACGCGAAATTTCTCGTCTCTACATGGTTTCGGCAATAAACAAACCCGTCAGAATTAATATGGTGGAGTACTAATACTCCATGTCATTAGTTATGATGGCTTAATTAATATAAGGTTACTAGTAGTCGGATTTTACCAGAAATCTTGTAGAGACGTTATATGTAACGTCTCTACATTACGTCGGTAGACCAACAAAACCAATCAAAACTAATGAAAAGGACTACTAATAGTCCTTTTCATTAAATTTAAATGTTTGTAGCTGGGATGCCCGCCCTTAATTTGAGCGATAAATCGCAACTACGAACCCCTCAGAATAAATGAAATGGAGTAAAAGTATCAGTACTAGCTTCATGTAGTAATACTATAAATAGCTAAATCCTCTGCAATAATTTTAATGTTGCCAAAATACTAGTTTATTCAAAAAAATGACTAATCTGACTGAAATATTAGAACCTATTGCCGCTTGGTTTCGTTCTTTAGGCGTTCCCGAAGCAATAGTACATTGGGGACATCCGGCTATGATGGCAATTGTGATCTTTGTAATGGGTACCTTTGTGGGAGTAACAGGTTGGCAGGCGCGACTTACCGAAGATAAAGAAATTGCCGTTAAAAGTCGCACTGGTCATCGTAAACTAGCACCGTGGATGTTTCTATTTATGATGCTGGGTTCGGTTGGTGGAGTTTTATCATTAGTAATGCAACACCAACCGATTTTAGAAAGCTCTCATTTTTGGACTGGCTCAATTGTATTGATACTATTAGCAATCAATGCCGGAATTTCTTTCACTAAATTTGGAGGTAATCAACCGGGTTTACGAGCGCTTCATGCTTACTTAGGTAGTACTGCACTTTGTATGATGCTTTTACACGCTGTACTTGGTTTTAGATTAGGTATATCTATTTAATTTATCTCGCGGCTAACCCTTATCTTTAATAAGTTCATACCCTTTCTTGGTGAGGAAGGGATAAAATTTTTACAAATTATTTTTCAAATATTGATCAAATATTTCTTAAAACCTAATGATTCAAGCGAATGGTGTAATTATCTGTCTTGGCTATATTCTAGGGTTGCTTTTGAGTGCAACTACTTGGGGTGGAATATTAATATTATCTGTAAGTGTCGTTGCGGCAGTTATTTTTCAGAGACAGCGTGTTGTTTCTAAAAAAATTGCTTTACAAAAAACTAAATCTCCACAAGCAAAGAAAGCAGGGCATAGTTTAAAAACTACTGTTCATCCCAGAATATTGTTAATTGCTGGTTTATTAGGTCTTTTAGCAACACTATATTTTCAACTACGTCTTCCAGAACCTGAAGCTAAAGATATCAGCAATTTTGTTCCTGTTGGAAATAGCAGAAATCAAGAACAACTTGTGATTGTTCGAGGCGATGTAATAACTATACCCCGATTAACTCGTTCTGGAAGAGGTCAATTTTGGTTAGAAGCAACTCAACTTTCCGAAGTTACAAATAAACAAGAAGAACAAAAAACTAGTAGAGGAGTTTCGGGAAAGTTATACGTAACAGTACCGATACTAAAATCAACTGGTTTATACCCCAACCAACAAATTGAAGTGACTGGAGTTTTGTATAAACCTAATTCAACATTCAATCCTGGTGGTTTTGACTTTGAAAAGTATTTACAAAAGCAAGGTGCTTTTGCGGGCTTAAGTGGAAGACAATTAAAATATTTTGACAAGGAACATCAATGGGGATGGTGGAAGTTACGACAGCGAATAATCAGCTCGCAAGTTAGATGGCTGGGTGTTCCCGAAGGTCCCCTTGTTAGTGCTATGGTTTTAGGAAGCAAAGCAATTGATTTACCATATTCGACACGGG
Source organism: Richelia sp. SL_2_1 (assembly GCA_012033205.1). GTDB lineage: Bacteria > Cyanobacteriota > Cyanobacteriia > Cyanobacteriales > Nostocaceae > Rivularia. The sequence goes on from JAAUSO010000130.1 coordinate 6,190, forward strand.
ATTTATTTGTACAAACAGGATTAGCTCATTCGATAGCTGCTTCGGGATTTCATACTTCGTTAATTTTAGGTTTAGTTTTAGGTTTAACGAAACGTTTTACGAGAAAAACTCAATTTATTTGCGGTTGTTTAGCATTAATTGTGTTTTTAAGTTTGACTGGTTTTCAACCTTCGGTTTTGAGAGCTGTAATTATGGGATTTGCAGCTTTAATTGGTATCGGGTTGAAACGAAAGGTTAAACAATTAGGTTCATTGATAGTTGCAGCAACTTTACTATTATTAATTAATCCGCTGTGGATTGGAGATTTAGGATTTCAACTAAGTTTTTTAGCAACCTTGGGTTTAATTACCACAGTACCATCAATAACTAAACGCTTGGGATGGCTACCTCCAACTATTGCATCTTTAATTGCAGTTCCAATATCGGCGACTATTTGGACTTTACCTTTACAACTATATGTATTTGGAGTTGTACCATTCTACGGAATATTACTGAATATTATTAGCACACCTTTAATCTCTATTATTAGTATTGGTGGTATTTTCAGTGCTGTGGCGGCATTAATTTTTCCTTTTGCAGGAAGTGTTTTGGCTAGTGTTTTACATTACCCAACCGATTTATTAATCAAAATAGTAGAACTTTTCCGCAACTTACCAGGAAATTCAGTTGCAATTGGTACGATCGCAATTTGGCAGGTAATAACGATTTATGGATTAATTTTCTTGACTTGGCAGATACGTTGGTGGCAAAAACGCTGGTTTATTGCAGCTTTAATTTCGATTGGTTTAGTATTAATTCCTGCTTGGCATTCGGCAAATAATTTGTTTCGCATCACCTTATTAGCAGCCGAGAGAGAACCAGTTTTAGTGATTCAAGATCGAGGCAAAGTAACGGTGATCAACAGCGCAGATGAAGATATAGGACGCTTTACAATAGTACCATTTTTACAGCAGCAAGGTATAAATCTAATTAACTGGGCAATTGCAGCGGATTTTCAAAACGACGGTAGTAACGGTTGGTTAGAAATAATGGAACGTTTATCCATACAAAACTTTTATGAATATTCTCCCAGCCCAAATAGTGCTTTGACTCAAAAAGCCATTCAAGGGAAAATACAGCAAAATAAAGGAATATACCAAGTTGTATCTTTAGGTCAAGCAGTAAATACTGGTTCGGCAAACATACAGTTAATTAACAATAAATTACCCATAATACAAATGCAAATTGGCGATATGTCGAAGATATCAGGTTCCGCGTATCGCTCTTGGTTATTTGTCGGGAATGCCGAACCAAATGAGCTACGTAAGTTAATCGAAAGTCAAAGTTTACCTCGTCCACAAGTTCTTTGGTGTCCGACTAAATCCCTAAAAGAACTAGTGATTGCCCTACAGCCAGAAGTTGCGATCGCACCTGATCCTAATCTTGAACCCAAGGATATCTCGGTACTCAATCAAAGCAAAACACAATTGTTCTTCACTGGGCGCGATGGTGCAATTCAGTGGACACCCCAACGATTATTTGAAACATTCGTTCAAAATACAGAAAACGCTACGTCGTTACTCTAATACTTCCTTTAATTTGTTGATAAATTAGATCAACATATGATATTTTATCAAGATAGGCAAAATATGTCTTGTGGAGAGGTGGCAGAGCGGTTGAATGCGGCGCACTCGAAATGCGTTATACCCTCACAGGTATCGGGGGTTCGAATCCCCCCTCTCCGTTTAATTAGCAATTTTAAAGAAACTGTAAATTAATTTATTTAGACTCCGGGGAATATACTTAATTTAGAAGTTAAACAGTATATTGAAAAGCAAAGCAAGGAAGTGAGTCAGGTTAAAACCGTTTCTTCTCGCTTTGATTCCTGCTCCCAAGAGTCACGATTTATATTGTTTACCTTATAAGGAAATAAAAATAAGATGAAAAAAGCATTTGCAGCCGCAGGATGTGTTTTATTTTCGTTTATGCTCTCGCCGAAAGCAATAGCTGGGAATTTCAGTCAATTTAGTCAATTTTATGTATTTGGCGATAGTCTATCAGATACAGGTAATGTATTTGCGGCTACAGAAGGTTTGACAAATCCCGAAACTGCAATTCCTCCTAACCCTCCTTACGCTCCAGGACGTTTTTCTAATGGAGATATATGGGTAGATTTTGTTGGAAAGGAGATCGGTTTAACTCCAACTACATTTATTCCACCACAAGTCAATATTCCCACAGAAGGTATTAACTTTGCCATTGGTGGTTCTTCAAGTGGTTTAAATAATGCTTTGGTTCCCGATGCACCTTTACCGGGAGTTTTAGGACAAGTCGGTTTATTTACTCAAAATTTAATCGCAAATAATCAAAAAGCAGATCCAAATGCCCTTTATACTGTATGGGGAGGTGCGAATGATTATATATTTGGTAATGTTACAGACCCCAATCAAACAGTCGGCAATTTATCACAAGCAATAAACTCATTAACTCAGGCAGGTGCGAAAAATATCGCAGTTTTCAACTTACCAGATTTAGGTCAACTTCCATTTGCGATCGCCACAAATACTTCTGCTCAATTAAGTCAACTTACCCTTAGTCATAATGCAGCATTAGAGCAGGTTTTGAATAGTTTGAGTGGAAATTCAGATATTAATATCATTCCCATTGATGTGAATTCTCCCTTTAAAAGAGTAGTAGCCAATCCCGGAGAGTTTGGTTTTACACAAAATCCAGCGATTCCTTGCGTGGTGGGAGATATTGTTAATATTAGTAGCGTATGTGATAACCCTGATGAATTTGTCTTTTTTGATGCTTTTCATCCGAGTTCAAAAAGTCATCGCTTAGTAGCAGATGTAACGCTGAGTGCAATTAAGCATGAAACCGTCCCCGAACCTTCTACATTGTTAAGTAGTTTAGTAGTTGGTGCTATAGGTACAGCAGGAGTGTTAAGACAACGTAGAAAAATATCATAATTAACATAGAGACAAAAAGAATCTGTAAAACCTTAACTTTTCCTGGTGTAAGAAGTCGGGTTTTTATGAGCATTTTCTGATGTTACAGATATTTAGATCGTAAAAACCCGACTTCTGTGATTATTAACTGCTGCCAATACTTCCCGCAGGTTACTCAATATATTGTCATTACAAATAAAATTAAAATTCACTTTTCGTGTCTAATCCAACCTACAAAGTAATTACTAATTAATAATGTGGGATTACCAGCAATTATTTGAAATAATCGCAGAATTAGTTATGCATCATTCTCCGAGTGGTGCCGAAACAGAGATTAACCAATACTTAATGCAGCGATTTGCGGGGTTGGGTGTAGAAGTATGGCAGGATAGAGCCGATAATATTATTGCCAAAATTCCTGGAAAAACAAACGAATATCCGATTGCAATTACTGCTCATAAAGATGAAATTGGTGCAATTGTCAAGACTGTTGGTGAAGCAGGTAAAGTTGAAGTTCGTAAACTAGGAGGTGCTTACCCATGGGTTTACGGTGAAGGAGTAGTGGATTTACTAGGAGATAATCAAACTATTAGCGGTGTACTAAGCTTCGGTTCACGTCACGTATCTCATGAATCACCACAGAAAATCTTTCAGCAAGATGTGGCAGTTAAATGGGAAGATGCTTGGATTGAAACAAAATGCAGCACCTTAGAGTTAGAAAATGCTGGTATTCGTCCAGGAACCAGAATGGTTATCAGCAAACATCGTAAACATCCCATTCGTTTAAAAGAGCATATTGCCAGCTACACATTAGATAATAAAGCTTCGGTTGCGATTTTGCTTGCTTTAGCAGAAAAAGTAAAACAGCCAGCAGTAGATGTATATTTAGTTGCTTCAGCCAAAGAAGAAGTTGGAGCAGTTGGAGCGCTTTATTTTTCTCAAAATCAGCATTTAGATGCCTTGATAGCCTTAGAAATTTGTCCGCTTGCTAAGGAATACCCTATAGAAGACAGTAAAAATCCGGTAATACTTTGTCAAGACAGCTACGGAATTTACGATGAAAATCTGAACGGACAACTTCGTAATTGCGCGAAAAAATTAGATATGTCCGTACAATTAGCAACCTTGAGTCAATTTGGTAGTGATGCATCAATTGCCATGAAATTCGGTCATGTTCCCCGTGGTGCTTGTTTAAGCTTTCCGACTCAAAATACTCACGGATACGAAATTGCACATTTAGGAGCGATCGCCAACTGTATCGATTTATTGAAAGAGTTTTGCGAAACTGAATTTGAATAAATAAGTACTTGTGCAAAATAAATTAAACATTTCGTTGAGGGAAAAGGGAAGAGGGAAGAGGGAAGAGTCAGGGCTTATATAACTCACGAGTAATTATGTAAATAATACAAGCTTAACTACTTATTTGAATCAACAATTGAATCAGTAATCATCAATTAAGTAACGATGTATTAACCCTGGGAGGTTCAGAGCCGCAATTTCTTACAATAATTGCAGGGTATATAAAAAGAACCAAATAAATGTTAAAAACCGTTGCTGAAGTAATGACTCCCAATCCAATAACAGTAAAGGTAGAAACTCCTTTACGGGAAGCAATTAAAATTCTGGCAGAAAAACGTATTAGCGGCTTACCAGTTGTAGATGATGCGGGGCAATTAATCGGCATTATCTCAGAAACAGATTTGATGTGGCAGCAAGCTGGTGTTACTCCACCAGCATATATTATGATTCTCGATAGCGTAATTTATTTAAAAAATCCTGTTGATTACGAACGCGAGTTACACAAGGCTTTAGGACAAATTGTCGGAGAAGTGATGAGTAAAAAACCAATTACTATTTTATCTGACAAGCCTTTAAGAGAAGCTGCAAAATTAATGCGCGATCGCAAAATTCATCAGTTGCCTGTTGTTGATAATTCCGGGCAATTAGTTGGTATTCTGGCACTAAACGACATTATTCGTGAAATGGCAGCATCTCAAGGTTAGCTAGTGGTTAGTAGTTAGTGGTTAGTGGTTAGTGGATGGTCGAAAAATTAACAACCAACAACTATCAACTATCAACCAACAACTATCAACTATCAAATAAAATTTTAATTAGAGAGAATAATCAAAATGAGTATTACTCCCGAAACCGTAAAACAAAAGCTCGCAAGTGAAGATTTGGGCGATCGTTTGCGTGGAGTGAATGAAATTCGTCAGTTAGAACCAGCAGTTGGTTTTGAGTTAGTTCAAAGTGCTATTAAAGATAAAAATGCTCGCGTGCGATACTCTGCCGTGAGTCAGTTCGATACTTTAGGGGGACAAGATTTAGATAAATCCCTCAATCTATTGCGCGGGTTGCTTAAAGATCCAGAAGCAGACGTACAAGCAGCAGCAGCAGACTGTTTGGGAGGTTTAAAATTAGTCGCTGCTTTTGACGATTTGCAACAACTTTACCAATCTACAGGTGAGTGGATTGTCAAATTAAGCGTTATTGCAGCGTTGGGAGAATTAGGTGAACCACGGGGTTTTGAAATGCTCAAGCAAGCACTTTCTGATGAGAATGATTTGGTAAAAACTGCTGCTATTAGTTCTATGGGAGAATTAGGAAATACCCAAGCAGTATCAGTTTTAACACCTTATGCTGCTAACTCAGATTGGCAAATCCGCTACAGAGTTGCTCAAGCTTTAAATCGCTTAGGTACCCCAGAAGCTAAAGCTATTTTAGAAAATTTGACGAACGATGAAGTTGAAGCAGTTGCAGAAGAAGCAAAGAAAAGTCGTGGATAGTGGACAGTCGATAGTGGATAGTAATTACTGTAAGAATTGACAACCAACAACCAACAACTATCAACCAACCACTAACAACTAACAACTCAACCAACACTTTGCTTCGATTTCAAATATTGACGTAAACTAAGTAAACTTACTGTTTGTCCTAAAGATATTGGTAACATAGATATCCCTTCTAAACGAGACTGTACCCAGCCTTCTCCCCAATACCACTCATGAAATCCGTCAATTCCTTGACTCAGTAGTAAGCGCAAGCTATTGGGAGTTGCGACATCTACTTGGTGATGAATTGATAGGAATCCAATACGAGTGGTAAACTCAAATCCACTGGAGAGTTGTTCTGGCATTCCAGAAGGAAGGCTGCCGGTAGGTAACCATTTTCCTAAGTGGGTTGGGTGCAAAAGGCTTTCACTAATTAGCTGTTGCGGCGCATCTATTTCGATTCGCAGTTGACTCTTTTGAAAACTACCGAGCATTTTTTAGCAAATTATTTAAGTTGATAATTTATAGTATGGCGAAAACTTGGTTAATGTTTCCTGATTAAAAAAAATTATGTCTTGATTGTTTTTCCCCTAATTCAATTAACAAGCATTTTTATAATCTTGAAATCTCTCAAAATAAACATCTTACAATAGATAAAGTTTGTATTTTAAGAAATGTAAGGTTAGTCAATGGCGGATCAGTTAATTCGCGCTACAGCAGCAGACGGTGGAATTCGTGCAGTAGGTGCTATTACTACAAAGTTAACCGCAGTTGCACGAGAGCGTCATAAACTTTCTTATGTAGCGACAGCTGCACTTGGTCGGACTATGACGGCAGGTTTATTGATGGCTTCTAGTATGAAGCGTGTTGATTCAAGGGTCAATATCCGAATTAAAGGGGATGGACCCTTGGGTGGTATATTGGTGGATGCAGGGTTAGATGGGACTGTACGCGGTTATGTAGGAAATCCGAGTGTTGAATTACCTCCGAATGCTCAAGGCAAATTAGACGTTGGGGGTGCGGTTGGCAACGGATTTTTGTATGTAGTGCGCGATGTCGGTTACGGCTACCCCTATTCAAGTACGGTAGAACTAGTTTCTGGTGAAGTGGGAGAAGATGTAGCTCATTATTTAGTAACTTCGGAGCAAACACCTTCAGCTGTAGTCTTAGGCGTATTTGTGGGAGCGCAAGGAGTGACAGCAGCGGGAGGTTTACTATTGCAAATTTTACCTAAAGCTGCAAGAGATGAAACCTTGGTAGAAACCTTGGAATCGCGTGTGTCAGCGCTCCAGGGATTTACACCTTTGCTACAATCTGGAAAAAATCTCACGGAAATTTTTCAAGATATTTTAGGAGACATGGGGCTGCATATTTTTCCAGAAACCCAAATGTTACGGTTTCATTGTAGTTGCTCTTTTGACAGAATGTTAGGAGCGTTAAAAATTTTGGGAGAAGCAGAACTAGAGGATATGATTGCCAAAGATGATGGTGCAGAAGCTACTTGTGATTTGTGGCGAGGTATACCAAGCCAATAGCGACCAATTAGCCCAGCTAATCGCTGATTTACAAGCAGACTCCTCTGTATCGCAGTAAAGGTATAAAAAAGTCTTAATAAAAAGTAGGAAGTAATGGTATCTATGAAGAGATTGTGCTATAAAAATAGCTTTTTTTATAAGAAATTAAAATTTTTTTTATAAATTAAAAGTTATTATAGCAACTACTTCGCTTCCTCTAATCAACAAACCCTTGTTAATATAATGTGGTGTGAGAGATGGCAGAACGGGATATTCCAGAAGACTGGTCATCAGCGAGGAGAACGCAGTCAGATGAGGTGACTCGATTATTCAACACGGAACAATTGGCTAGTCATAAGTCTGGTGTCCCGACTACTGGTTCTAGCGCTAATTCAGTGTCAAGTAAAAACAAAAGCAGTTCAAAAAAATTGGCTTTTAAAAGTCATTCAAAAGAAAGTATTCCGGCAAATAATGACTCGAAAAAGTTGCCAAACTGGCTGAAGAGTTGGGTTTTGTGGGCGTTTTTATTAGCGTTCATTCCTGGTACAATCGGATTTATGGCAATGGCAATTCTGTTAAAATTGCCTTCAGCACCCAACTGTCCTTCAATTTTCTGGCCTTTGGCTAGTGCTTCAGTACGAATGCACTGCGCTGAAGTAGCAGCTTCTAAAGAAACGGTCAAAGATTTGCTACAAGCAATTGATTTGGTCAAGAATTTGCCAGAAAATCATCCATTACGTGGCGAAATCGACCGTTCTATGGAAGAATGGTCTCGCAGAGTACTAGACTTAGCCTCAGAAAGTTTCCAAGAAGGTAAATTAGAGGAAGCGATTGACATTGCGCGTCAGTTACCTCAAGATGTTTCTGTTTCTAAATTAGTAGATGACCAAATTAACAGTTGGAGGTTAACTTGGTCAAAAGCTGAGGATATTTACAAAGAAGCAGAAGAGCATATGCGTGAACAGCGCTGGAATCAGGCTTTCATGGTATCGGCGAAATTGCTACGTTTGGATAATAGATTTTGGTCTAGTACCAAGTACGAAGAATTAAATAACTTGATTGTTACAGCCAGGGAAGATGGTGAAAAATTAGCACAAGCTGAAAGTTTAGCTAAAAGTAATAATGTAGATCAAATACTTAAAGCGATTAAACTAGCGGAATCGATTGCAAAAAGCAGCTACATTTATCAAAAAGCTCAAGAAGCAATTCCAGAATTTGGACTTAATATACTGAAATTAGCAGAGAGGAAATTAGAGCAAAGAAATGCAGACGAAGCTATTTACATTGCTCAAAAAATTCCGCCGATTTCTGGAATAGAAGCAGAAACTACAGATTTTATATCTTTAGCTGAAGCGCAACGTAATGCTTGGACTGGGACAATTTCTGGTTTAGAAGCTGCAATTGCTTCTGCACAGCAAATTGATTCTAATCGACCAATTTATCAAAAAGCACAGAAACTGATTGCTAGTTGGCAATTGGAAATAGAAGATGTTGCTCGTTTAGAAAAAGCGCGAACCTTGGCTTCTCAAGGAAGTATCGGAGATTTATCCGCTGCAATTGCAGAAGCAAGATTGATTCCTCAAAACAACCCCCGCGCTCAAGAAGCTAGGAAAGAAATTAACGATTGGTCAACTCAAGTACAGACTATTGAAGATAGACCATTTTTAGAACGTGCTGAAGAACTGGCATTATTTGGAGATACTTCCTCCTTAAGAGCAGCGATGGCCGAAGCAAATAGAATTGGTCGCGGACGTGCTTTGTATCGAGAAGCACAGAAAAAAATAGAGAGTTGGAACAGTAAAGTTCAGCAAGCAGAAGACCAGCCTTACTTAGACCAAGCGCGATCGCTTGCTAATAGTGGTGATTTGAATGCAGCAATTAGCACAGCTAGACAAATTAGATCGGGAAGAGTACTCTCGCGACAAGCTCAAAGAGATATAAATGAATGGCAAGCTGAAGTCAATGGTAGAGATAATTGGAGAAGAGCGCGAGAAGTCGCATTACGTGGAACTCCCAACGCTTTATCACAAGCAATCGGGTTAGCACGGCGTGTACCTAGAGGTACTACATTACGTGGTGATGCTAGAATTGCCATGGATCAGTGGAGTCAGCAATTATTAGACATAGCTCGTACTCAAGGTCAATCGGATATTATTCGTGCCATTGAAACAGCTAAATTGGTTCCCCAAGGTACCCAAGCTTACAATGCAGCCCAAGACCAAATCCGTACTTGGCGCGATTTTCTCAATCCTCCCCAACCAGAACCAGAACCTGAACTAATTGAACCAACAATTCCCGAACCCGAGCCGGCAACTGGGAATACTTTGTAATTTGGGAATTGGGAATTGGTAATAGGTAATTGGTAGAAAATATTTGTTCTACTTGTTTAAATGTTAATTGAAGCCCTCTTTTATGGAGGGTTTTTTGTTAATAATATTTACCATTAAAATCCCTTCACAATTGATTTCAGTAACTTCTCGAATGTGCCAGCCCTCCTTCTCAGAGTAAAAATGTCTGTCGGGTTTTTACAACAATATCGGTAACATCATAAAATACTCATAAAAACCCGACTTCTTACCCCACGAACCAACATGATCACAGAAGTCGGGTTTTTACAAACAATATCGGTAACACTATAAAATACTCATAAAAACCCGATTTCTTACACCACGAAAAATTAAAGTTTTACAGTTTCTTTTTTCTTGTGAATCTGCCTTACCACCGTCAAAGCTGAATAACTGACTCCCGCAGTACCTTCACCGGGATGAGTAGAATCACCCACTAACCACAAATTTTTGATCGGTGTACGATTAGCAAAACCAAAGGGACCAAAAGTCGGAATTCTTTGACCAATTCCACCGACGATTCCTTTATCTCTAGCTGTAAAATTATCAAAAGTCCGGGGCGTGGCTGCTTCTACATGAATAATCGTCTCTGGTTTTAAGTAGAAAAATTTACCAAGATGAGATATAGATTGTTGTGTAAAAGATTGCTTTAATTCTTCGTAATTCTCCTGATTAAACCATCTATCTACATCCACAAAAGAAGAAGCAATAATTGTTGCTTTTCCCGCAGCCGCACGACCATCATCAGGACGACTCACTGAAACAAATAAGGAATTATTTTCCCCAATCGGACCATTTGCATCGTAGAGAAACTGTAAATGGGGCGGACATTCGGGGGGAATTGCGCTTTGATCAACACCTAAATAAATTACAAAGGCACCGGATGCGGGAGGTAACTTGTCAACTCGCTTTTTATAACCCCTAGGAGCTTTTTCTCCGAGCAACTGGACTAAATTTTGGACAGTGACATTCGCAACTACGTGGTCTGCGGATTCAGTCCAGGATTCTCCAGTTTTTTGGTTACGAATAACTACCGCAGTAACTCGATTATTTTCTACTTTAATATGTTCTACCGTATGACGCATTAATAATTTACCACCGTCCCTTTCCAAGGATTCTACAAGGCGATCGCTCAATACCTGCATACTCCCTTCCAGATGGTACAATCCTTGCGGTTCCTGAGATACGCTCAATGCAGTAGCCGCATAAAGTAGGGCTGTTTCCTCTGCATTTACCTGAGAATACAGCTTTAATTGCAAATCTAAAAATGTCCGTAAACGGTGATTATTTCCTTGTCCGGTAAAACGTAAGGCATCCCCAACAGTAAACAAAGTATAGGGAACCGTAACTAAAGTATCCGGACGCACGGCAGTAGTTAGCTGTAGTAAATCCCACCAATTACGTGGTGGTAATACGGGGTCACGGGCTTGAAATTTCCAACTTGCTTTAAATAGAGTTGAAAGTAAATTCCAAAAAGGTTCACTACCGGGGAACTGTCGCGATCGCTCTTGTTGCCACTTTTGGGGATTGCGCCAAACGTTAATAGGAGTAGTTTCTCCGGGTAAGTATACCGCACAAGCAGGGTCGCAAGGTGTAGCCTGTGGTAACTCTATTTCTAATTCGGAGAAAATCCGGTGATGAATTCCTCCCGGTTCCAAACCTGCTACCTGAGTTGCACCAACATCAAAAGTAAAACCTTTGCGCTTGAAAGTAGAAGCACAACCTCCCGGTACGAGCGCTTGATCTAAAATTAATATTTCGTAACCTTTTTTTGCTAATAATGCCCCAGCGGTAAGTCCGCCAATTCCTGCTCCGACAACTACTACACGGGATTTCCCCGAACCATTTGACATTGATAGTTAGTTTACATATTTTAATATTTATATTTATTATTTTATAGCTTTTGAGGATGTAATAGTGCTGAGTCAGTTCGGCGTTAAAAATTTTCGTCATGAAAAGGGAGTAGGAAGTAGGGAACAGGGAATAATTAGGTGTACTACCCTTATTTCAATTTTCAATTAGGGTTTTTATAGAGGTGATTCCGTAAAATCTCTTAGGGAAAGAATATTTTTGGTATTTAAATAAGTTTTAGTTATGATAAAGAAGTAAGACGCTTTGATTCATAACTACAAATGTCCTCAACTCTGCTAGAATTTTCTCGTCTAAATGCCCCGAAGCTACAGCACTTACCTAATGGTTTGACGATAGTAGCAGAGCAAATGCCTGTAGAAGCAATTAACCTGAATTTATGGGTTAATGTGGGTTCTATTGCCGAAAGTGATGCGATTAATGGTATGGCTCACTTTTTAGAGCATATGATTTTTAAAGGAACTAAACGACTAGCAAGCGGAGAATTTGAACGTAGAATTGAGGAGCGTGGTGCCGTGATCAATGCTGCTACTAGTCAAGATTACACTCATTATTATTTGACAGCTGCTCCTCAAGATTTTGCAAAACTTGCACCTTTACAAATTGATGTAGTCACGAATGCTTGTATTCCCGATGATGCTTTTGAACGGGAACGTTTGGTAGTGCTTGAAGAAATCAGACGTAGTGAAGATAATCCCCAACGTCGTAATTTTGCCAGAGCTATGGAGACTGCTTTTGAAAAATTACCATATCGTCGTCCGGTGTTAGGACCAGAAGCGGTAATTTCTCAACTTAAAGTAGAGCAAATGCGTTGTTTTCATGCTCAAAATTATCAACCAAAGTCGATTACTGCTGTTGCTGTTGGTAATTTACCAGAAGAGGAGTTGATTGATATTATTGCTGAGAGTTTTGCTAATGTTGAAATGCGAGATAATGGTAAGATCGAAACTCAAGATATAACTTCTTTAGTGCCAGAACCAGCATTTACAGAAATTGTTCGCAGAGAATATGTTGACGAAAGTCTTCAACAAGCAAGATTAATCATGATGTGGCGGGTTCCTGGGTTAATGCAGTTAAGTCAAACTTATGCATTGGACGTACTTTCCGCTATTTTAGGACACGGACGTACATCTAGATTATGGAATGATTTACGGGAAGAACGGGAACTGGTTAACTATATATCTGTAAGTAATATGACTAATCAGTTACAGGGAACTTTTTACATTGCAGCCCATTGTGAGGTAGAAAATTTAGCTGCTGTAGAACAAGCAATAATTGAACATATTCGCAAAATTCAAATAGAAATAGAAGAATCAGAAATCAGCCGAGTTCGCAAACGTGTAGCTAACAGGTTTATTTTCGCTAATGAAAGACCTAGCGATCGCGCTAATTTATATGGATATTATCAAACTTTAGTCGGCGATTTAGAACCAGCTTTTGATTTTCCTAATCATATCCAAGCCCAAGATGCCGATACTTTGATGCAAGCTGCAAAAACATATTTATCTACTGATGCTTATGGAGTGGTGGTGATGAAACCGAAAGAGAGTTAAGAGTTAGGAGTTAGGAGTTAGGAGTTGGGAATTGGGAGTTGGGAGTTAGGAGTTGGGAGTTAGGAGTTAGGAGTTAGGAGTTAGGAGTTAAGAGTTAGTACCACCGGAGTTGACAGTTGTTTATTACCAATTACCCATTACCAATTTCTTCTAATTTTATCAACCAAAAATAGGAGTTTTATGAGCATAATTACAAAATCAATTGCTCAAGCAGACAGAGAAGCTCGTTATCTAAA
>JAAUSO010000131.1 GCA_012033205.1 Richelia sp. SL_2_1
GTTAGGAGTTAGGAGTTGGGAGTTGGGAGTTGGGGAGTTGGGAGTTAGGAGTTAGGAGTTGGGAGTTAGGAGTTAGGAGTTAGGTCTTTTTCTTTTTTTTGGGTAAAACCTGAATTTTTCGTGGGATAAAAAGTCGGGTTTTGATGAATGTTATGAGCGTGTTACGAATATTTATCGTAAAAACCCGACTTCTTTAACTTGAAGCATGAAAAATTTAAAATTTGTTGTCGTAGATGCTTTTTTAGGCTTGCCCTGATGATATCTTGTTAATAACAAATTGATGTAAAGCTAGAATACATTAGTCTTTGAAGTAGATTGTTTGCAGGTTTCTATTTAATCATTGCGAATTACTTAAAATTTCTGTCCGGCAAAAATTGAACGTACTTCTCCATTACGGCGAATTATAGCTTCTCCGTTGGCTACCTCTACTAAAGTCCAACCGCTAGCTCCAATGTTTTCGCCGATTTGGATGCGACGAGTGATGCCGTTAACTTGAAATAATGCGGCAGATTGTTCTCCTAACTCTAATAATCCTTCCAAGATGTGGGAAGAAGCTGAAACTGCTGCTACCTTTTGTTCTTGCTGAATTGGTGCTGGGGAAATTGCTGCGGTTTCTTTTGGTGCTGCAACTGTTGCAGGCTCTTTCATTTTAGGCAAGTCGGGGACTTGTCTTACATTAACAGGTTTGCTTTTCACTGCTAATGGTTTGATTTCTCTAACAGACGCGAAAGCTGCAATTTTTTCTGGTGGCTTGGTTTTAGCTGCTTTCACGGGTGCGGCTTGTTTAGCTGTGTTGTCAGATGGCTTTGGTGCAACTCCCTTGGATGCTGTAGTCACTGGTGGTAAGGGTGTTGGGGCTTGGGCTACGGGTACCTCGACAGTTGGGGGTGCATACCGCATCGGTTGCGGAGCTTGATACACGGGTATGTAAATTCTTTCTACAACTCTGGTAGAACGTGTGGGTAATGGTTTAGTGTTGTTGGCAATTGTTGGTGCTGGTAGATTTGAAACTGGTTGATTTGCGTAGGCTAAGCTTACTTGATTGGCGGGTACGGGAGCAGCAGCAATATTATTATTCGCAGATACTTTATCTTGGAGATTTTGTTGTTTTTCGATGATTGCTAGCGCTCCGAGCATATAGTCAACTAAATCTGACTTAATTTCAGCTTGGGTGGGTGTAGTTAGTTGTGGTTCTAATACTTTTTGTTGTAAAGCTGGTTCTTGCAAGGCAAATTGCAATGATTTGGAACTGAGACGATTCAAAAGCCCGCTGTTTATTGCCCAATTCATTGCGGCTATCGCTAATCCTAAACCTGCTCCCACTGTAAGTAATTGTCGGAGATTACGCCAAATTTGGCGACGCGGTTTTTTGGTTGTTCGAGCCGTTTTAGGGATTTTGCTGCCCGCAGTGTTGATTTTCGCCGCGATTCGGCGTTGTTCGGCTGAGTCTATGGAACTGATGATGGTAGGAGGTGGAACTATTTGCGGTAAGTTGGTTTTCTGCAAGCTCAATTGTGGCTGTGCTGGAACGATTCGCGAATTCCTCAAATTACCGCTACCATCGAGAACACAGTCAATATCGGCAAAAAGTTCGTCCATCAAGTCATCAGCATAATTGTCCATCGTCCAAGGTTCGCTGACGATTAACTCTTGAGATGGTTCTGAAAGTACGAAATTGGTGCTAGCTGTTTGAGACATAACGATTTAGCTTTATTAATTCGTTCGGTAAGGGCGATTTATGAAATCTTTACCTTTGTAAATTTGCCCTTGTAAATGTGAGTAAATCTGAATCTAAAAAGAACTGTTTCCTTACTGAAGTAGTTACGGAAGAGTTCATCAAGTTTAAGTATCTATTTCAACCTATGCCAGGGAGATGTTGACGATTTTTTGATTTTTTGGATGTTATCAATCATACCAGCCTCCCTGGATACACCATACTACTATACTCGCGCTTCATAAAGATTGTTTTGATGTTAGAGCTACAAGTTCAGTCTGGTAATGGTTTTTACGCAATTCTAAAAATATTAGTAAAGCATTTACATCGGCGGGGTTGACTCCACCGATACGTGCTGCTTGACCGATGGTGAGCGGTTTTACCTTGTTTAGTTTTTCCCGCGCTTCTTTGGAAAGGGTATCAATAGAGTCATAATCCAAGTCCCCAGGTAAGGAACGATTTGCTTGACGGACAATTTGATCGATTTGATTTTGCTGTCTGGCTAAATAGCCGGAATATTTAATATCGATTTCTGCACCTTCTTTTTCAGCGCGTTGTAAATCGGGATTTGCTAGTCCATATTTAATTAACTCAGCGTAATGGAATCCCGGACGACGCAACAAGTCGGCAAGGGTAATTGAACCTTTGATTACTTGGTTGGTGTCAGCGACTATTGCTTTACCTACATCGTCATTTTCCTTGACTCGTTTAGCATACAGCCGTTCTTTCTCAGCGGTAATATTCTCTTGCTTGCGGGTAAATAATTCCCAACGGCGATCGTCAATTAAACCAACTTCTCTTCCTAGGGGTGTTAATCTTTGATCGGCATTATCGGAACGTAATAATAAGCGATATTCCGATCTACTAGTTAATACCCGATAAGGTTCCCGTAAATCTTTGGTACACAAATCATCAATTAAGGTACCGATATAACTTTGCTCACGGGAGAATACTACCATTTCCTGATTACGGACAAACTTTGCTGCATTAATTCCGGCAACAATTCCTTGAGCTGCGGCTTCTTCGTAGCCAGTTGTACCGTTAATTTGTCCCGCACAAAATAAACCGGCGATTTTTTTGGTCATGAGTGTGGGAAAACACTGAGTCGCTGGCAAATAATCATACTCAACGGCGTAAGCTGGACGTAACATTACGCAGGTTTCCATACCCGGAAGACTACGTAACATACGTAGTTGTAAATTTTCCGGTAAACCTGTGGAAAACCCTTGGATATAAAGTTCGGGAATATCTCTTCCTTCGGGTTCAATAAAGATTTGATGACTTTCTTTATCGGCAAAGCGGACAATCTTATCTTCAATACTGGGACAATAACGGGGACCTTTGGCATCCACCCAGCCGCCATAAACCGGAGAAAGATTGAGATTATCTCGAATTAATTGATGAGTTTCTGCTGTGGTGCGAGTAATATAGCAAGGTAACTGTTCCTTTTCCACCCATACTTCCGGGTCAAAACTAAACCAGCGAACGTCCTCATCTCCCGGTTGTAGAATCATCTTGGTGTAATCAACCGTGCGCTTATCTACTCGTGCGGGAGTCCCAGTTTTGAGGCGACCTGTTTCAAATCCCAGACGTTGTAAAGTTTGGGTCAAACCCTCAGCGGCGAATTCTCCAGCGCGTCCAGCGGCCATTGACTTATTACCGACCCAAATTCGTCCTCCCAAGAAAGTACCCGTGGTGAGGATAACAGCTTTACATTCAAAGGCGACACCAAAATAAGTTTCAACGCCGATAACTTCATCGTTGGGACCTAAAACTAAATCCGTCACCATTGACTCGCGGACGCTTAAATTTTCTTGATTCTCAACAATTCTTTTCATCACCACCGCATATTCACGCTTGTCAGTTTGAGCGCGTAATGCCCACACAGCGGGACCTCGTGAAGAATTGAGAATTCGTTTTTGCACGTAAGTACGGTCTGCCATTTTGCCAATTTCGCCGCCAAGTGCATCGACTTCGTGGGTTAACTGAGACTTTGCCGGACCTCCCACAGCAGGATTGCAGGGTTGCCAAGCAATTTTATCCAAGTTGAGCGTCAATAGAAGGGTACGACAGCCCAGGCGTGCAGTAGCTAAAGCCGCTTCACAACCAGAGTGACCTGCACCGACAACTATGACATCAAAAGAGTCTTGGAACTCAACACAATTGTGCATGGTCATACGTAGAGTTCAGCATGATTTCGGGTTAATCTAATTTTAACCGATACTGTGTTTTTCTGATTGTACCTTGCCGATAAAATACTACGCAGAACCACTGTTATTTTTTCTGAAAAAGAAAATTATTATTGCTATTAAGAGGTTGGGTATAAGATATTTTATGCAATTTTTCAAGCAAGATTAAATATAAGATTTTTCTGAGATTTTAATGTATTATTTTAAACTTTAATCTCCATTGTTGCCGTGTTCAAGTATCAAGTTTTACTTTAAAAACAGATGAAAACAATTTTGAGAAACATCGCCTTTTTTATTATTGGCATATATATAGTTGTGACTTTTGTTGCTAGCGATAGAATCGCTCATAGTAAACCAAGTAGCGATATAGAACAAGTAGAAAACTGCTTGGTTGATAGACTTTTGGATAAAGAATGTACCGTTACTCCAACACCGAAAATCTCGCCAATCCCAGAGTATAAACCTATTCCTATTCAGACTTTAACTGATAAAGAACGGTTTATTGCAGCACTAATGAATCAGTTACGTAATATTCCTCAATCCAATAGTTATGAATATATTTTGCTACGTGCTTACGGTGCGCCATTTGTGAATTTAGAGTCAACAATTAAATTACCAGGAAAAGTAGTATTTAGTAATCATCAAGAAACTCAAGAATTTCAAGCTACTCTGACAAAGGGAAAAGTCACAGGTACAAACAATTGTTATTTGCAATCTGCTGCTGCTGATGCTTTAAATAAAGCCCGCAGTCAAGCAAATTTTCGGCTCAAATCTGGTAACGCAAAAAGTGACTGTACTCGTGATTTTGCAACCACTGCCAAGTTTTGGAAAAAATATACTAACTTTAGAACATTAGATTTAGTTAGACAAGGAAAAGAAACCAGAATTTTGGGTACAGTAGCACCACCTGGAGCTTCACAACATTTATGGGGATTAGCAATTGATTTAGGAGTAATTAATCAAAAGCAAACACAAGCTTTAAATCAAAACGGTTGGTATCGTACCGTAGAATATGATGCACCTCATTGGACTTATGTCGGCTATCCACCAGAAAAATTATCATCATTAGGTTTTAAAAAGAAACTTATCGGGGGAATTACTTATTGGTTAACACCGTTATGAGTTAGGAGTTGGGAGTTAGGAGTTGGGAGTTAGGAGTTAGTTTTGTAGAGACGGGGCGTATTGCTACGTCTGTACGGGAGTTATGAGTTAGGAGTTAGGAGTTATTATTTAAATTTCCCTCCATCCCCTTGTCCCTTCATCCCCTGTTAGATGCGATTAATTTTTGGGAAAACTAAATTTATAATTGCATTATAAGGGTTGCAGCAATGCATGATGATTTAATACGTCATTTTTTAAAAGCTACTAGCCAAAATCAAGATATATATCCACTTTTCCTAGAGCATTTAGACAAGCTTAATAATAGTTTTTCTGTAGAATTGCGAGAGTTTGCAAGGCAACAATTTCTGAAACAACCAACTAAAGCTGTTGATTTAGCTCGAATTATTGTCAAATTCAGCAACTTGATGCAAAACTTTAAACAAGGAAATCCTACTGTTAACTTAGAGATTGCGATCGCGGGTTATGAATCAGCGCTCACGGTTATCACTCACGAGACTTTTCCACAAGGTTGGACTAGTATTCAACAAACTTTAATTAATGCTTATCAGAAACGTCAAAATATTTTATCTCAAACGGTTAGTGAATTAAAAGAAAATGGTGTTCAGGCTCAGGCTCAAATAAACGATTTAATCAAACAATTTCAACAAGAAAAGCAGCAATATTGTGAATTAAAAACACAATTTTTAAAAGTAATGGAGTCTCACGAATATTCTGCATCAGCAATTGATTTACAACCTATAGTTACGGCAATCAAAGAGACAAAATCATCCGTTCAACAATTCAACACGGTAATTCTTTACGACATAGAAAATTTGACATTGGGTAACAAAGAGCCTCAATTTAATTTCTCTTTAACTGATATTATTCAAGGCATAAAAAGATATAATTTAGTTAATCAAATTGCCGGACAATATGCTTACGCTGATTGGAGTGACAGTAGATTAAGAAAAATCAAAAATGATATCCAAAAACTTGGTATTGAACCGATGCAGATTTTTGGCTTTAATAATCATAAAAATGCTGCGGATATTCAATTAGTCATTGATGCAATTGAACTAATTCACCGCAAACCGTCCTTAGAAGTTTTTGCAATTGTATCGGGTGATGGGGGATTTTCTTGTTTAGCCAAAAAGCTACATGAGTACGGAAAAGTAGTTGTTGGATGCGGTTATGAGAACCAAACTAATAAAATACTTGCGGCTGTGTGTGATTACTTTTTTCGATTACCCGATCCAGAAGCACAAAGCCAAAATCAAGCAAGTAATTCTACAGCTAGAGTTGAACGGCAATTAAAGAACAATAGTTAATTATGGTATAAATCAAAAGATATCAAGCTTAAAAATAATTTAAAGGGAGTAAGATACTCCCTTTTCTAGTATTCTAAATCTTCAGGAAAAAACTCAATAATAAGAAATTTCAAGTTTTAATAAATGCCAAATATGTATTTGTTTATCTATTAAGTAAATAACTGTAATTATTCTGACTTCGCAACTATTGCAATAAAATTCACTTTCCCATTGCTCGCAATAATAGTTACAATAAACGCGATCGCACTTAAATAGCTTGATTGGAGTTAAGGGAAAGTGGGCTTATTTGAAGATTTGAGCAAATTTTTGGAAAGTCGTTTAGAAGAATTCTTGCGAAATAATCCGCATTTGGAATTAGATGCACTATTAGAACAGTTGCGGGAACAGGAAGAGGATACTTTAAAATTAATTGCAGATTTGCAGTTACAAGAAAAACGTAGAGAAGACGAGATATTGTCCACAGCGCAAGAAATCCAAAGATGGCACATTCGTGTACAAAAAGCGAAAAACGGTGGTAGACAGGATTTAGCAGCCAAAGCAGAAGAAAGAGAAGCGGCTTTATTGCGACAAGGAAACCAGCTTTGGGGACAAATGCAAGGTGTAAAAGAACGCATTACCCAAGCTAAAGAATTATATCGAAAAATTCAACAACGACGACAGGAAGTACAAACCAAAGCCGCAGAAGCTCAAGCAGCACGTGCCAAAGCCCAAACACAACAACGTATCGAAACGAATACTGGCTGGTGGAATGCAAGCAGCACCTATCCCAGTTCTAATACTTACGACGATTTAGAAGAAAAATTCCGTCGTTGGGAAACCGAAGCCGAATTGGATGACATGAAACGCAATATGGGGAAATAATTAGTTGACAGTTGTGCGAGCGTCTCGCTCGCTATATTATATATATTTAATATTTACATATTTAGTTGACAGTAATTCTTCAATTTTAACCTTTGACCTCTAACCTCTAACCTCTAACCTCTAACCTTTCCCTTGCTAATAGATTTTCATCCTTTTTTCGGATTAAGTGCAATTCAAACAGCTTGTATTTTTGCTCCGCTGGTATTATCGTCACAGTCTCTCTAAAATGTTCCGCGTAACATCTTGAAGAATGGAACGAAGTATTTTTTTAAACCTTTTATTAAGCTTGCAATTATTGTTAGTAGGCTATATTCCCGCTGTTGTTGTAGGTATTTTATTTGGGTATTTGATTGGTATCAATAGGTTTGTTTATCAAATATGTAAATGGATATTACAAGTACCATTAACTATTGTTCCCATAGCTTTACTTCCTATTGCCTTAATACTTTTTAAAGAAGCTGAAACTGCTGCGATCGCAATTGTTTTTTTTAGCGCTATTTGGTCAATTATTCTGAATACCGCTACAGGAACCCGAAACGGACGCAAACAAGGAAGAAATTTTAAAGTAGTAATTAACCATATATTTGAAGGTTTAAGATTCGCAGTTTGGATTGCTTGGTTTACTGCGATCGTAATTGAAATGTTGACTCTTGATCGAGGACTTGGTTTTATTATTTGGAATGCTTATAAAGAAAATAAATTTAACAACATAATTGAAGGTATAATCTGTATTGGAACTATCGGATTAGTCTTAGACCAACTTTTAGATTTGACAGGTAATATTCTTTCTCAGCTTGTTTCCGAAGGAGAAAAAAAAGAAAGTTAAAGGTTAAACGTTAGAGGTCAAAGGTCAAAGGTTAGAGGTTAAAGGCTGTACAGCATTATATGATAAAATAATGCGTGAGATGGCATCCCTGCCCGTCTGAATGTGCTTGATAAAAAATTTGAAATATGCTGTATAATTTGAATGCTTATGTCAAAGCCATCAAATAATGTCATATGCAAACAATTAAGACAAAAATTTCAGAGGGTGGCAGAGTTGTAATTCCATCTGAGTATCGCAAACAACTAGGATTAGAAGTCGGTGACGAAGTTATAATTCAACTGGTGGATGGAGAAATGAGAATTTTTACACTGCAACAAGCCGTTAAACGAGCGCAAGAAATAGTACGTCGGTATATTCCCGAAGGGCGATTGCTTAGTGACGAGTTACTCGAAGAGCGCCGTCAGGAAAATTTAAGTGAGTAATTATGTTTTGGATGCTTCTGCTATCTTGGCACTGTTAAATAATGAACCTGGTAGCGAGATAGTTATAAATGTCCTTACTGAAACTGTCATTAGTAGTGTCAATTTGAGTGAAGTCATAGCAAAACTTGCTGATAATGGTATGTCAGAAATGGAAGTCAGAGAAGTTATCAGCGCTCTGGGGTTAGAAATTCTTCCGTTTGATATAGCAATGGCTTATTATGCAGGGATGTTACGTCCTCTAACAAGAAGTGTTGGACTATCATTTGGTGATAGAGCTTGCTTGTCACTGGGAAAATCCTTGGGTTTGCCAATACTAACCACTGATAGAGTTTGGGTTGATTTAAGTTTAGGGGTAAATGTGCAGGTAATTTGTTAGAATCTTTACCTCAAAAAATTTTAATTTTTAAAAGACGCAGAAACTTTGGTTTCATGAAAGAAATAATTATTGGTGCGATAAGTATTGGTTGAATTACTGGATTTTGTTTTGTTCAATCTGTTTCTTATCTAATACCATCTCAATAAATAAGTTATTCCTCAATTTCCAATTCTTCAATTTCTTCTACAGATTGATAACGATTAAAAGATGTAGATACTTCCGGTTGAGAAGTAGCATCCAACTGTTGTTGTGTAAATGTTTGATTTGGTAATTCACCTAAATAACTACCAAAAAGTTTTTCATAATTGGAAGCAACTGCCAAAAATGCTCCACCTAAAATATAGATTGGTAAAGGTAGAGAAAATTGCTGTATCCAGTCAAATAGCTGTGCTAAAGCAAACAAGACTACAAAGCAAATAAACCAAATTCTCATGTTTAAATCCATAAAGCAATAGGTAAGCAAAGGTGTAATAGTTATTTGTTGCATGATACTTGATCAATGGCAATTACAACAATGAGAAAACATACGATGGGACAAAAATTAATTTTCGATGTAGCGTCATCATACTGAAATATTCAAGTAAAAGTGGCAAGAAAGGATGCTAATAGTCGAACAAAGAATCCTTAATCGATAATTTGCCCAAATTTATGACAATTCTGGGTTGCAATTTGGGAATCATGGAATTACCAGACATTCCATATCTAAATGTAAACGCTGTCAGACGAATGAATTATCCTTCCTCAAAGCATTCAAGTTCCCAATCCGACATCCAGAAGCATAAAAAAGCTTCCAGGATTTTGTCAGGATGGCTTTTTAATCAAGCATCCAGGATAACTAATCGTCTGACTCTGCAAAACAAGATTTGTCTGGGATATATTGTTGCAGTTGGTATGACTTTAGGAGGTACTGGTTTTGGTTTGAGTATGGGTAATTTGTGGGTTGATAGAGTAGAGCAAGAAAGGAAAGATATTCGTCAAGAGTTGGAGTTATTAAACAACTTATTAAATACTACTTTAAGTTTGCAATCAATTAACGAAATTTCTCCTTATTTACAAAAACCGGAAGAGTTTGAAAAAGCCAAGTCAAGGGTAATTAATAGAATAAGTAAAATAAGTAATTTTCAAAATTTATTAGTTAAAGCTACTAGTTCAAAATCTTTGCAAGAGTTAATTAAAAGGTATGACACTGATTTAAAACAATTTGCTCAAGTTTATGAAACAACTTTAAAACAAATTGCTTCAAATAAATTAAATTTACAGGAAGTGGAAGCAAATCTCGCGAATTTTGCCGCAAGTAATTCACGGATCAAACTTTTAGAATTTATAGATGAATTACAATTTTTATCAAATTCGATAGTAACGGAAGAAGAGAAGTTAGAAAATAGCTTGAATCAAGCGAAGATTCTGCGATTAATAATTGGCAGTTTGAGTCTTCTTTTAACTTTAACGATTACTTTCTTTATCGCATTTTACAGTAGTAGAATGATTGCTAACCCGATTTTAAAAATTACCAATCTAACTCAAAAAGCTTTAGAAGAATATAACTATAATATAGAAATACCTGTGACAGAAAATCCAGAAATAGGAAAATTAGAAACTTCTTTAAATCAACTTTTTCAGCGGCTCAAAAATCATATTAAACAACAAGAAGAAGCGAGTATATCTGCTGATGCTGCTAATTATGCAAAAAGCGAATTTATGGCAAATATTAGTCACGAACTTCGTACCCCGTTAAATGGTATTTTAGGTTATACCCAAATCATTGAAAATTCTCCTCATCTTTCAAAACAGGAACAACGGGGTGTAGAAATTATTCACCGTTGCGCCAAGCATTTATTAACCTTAATTAATGATATTCTTGATTTTTCGCAGATAGAAGCACATAAAATAAAATTACATCCTAGCGATTTTCATTTTCCTTCATTTTTGCAAGGAATCGTGGAAATATGTCGAATTAAAGCCGAAAATAAAGGTTTAAACTTTATTTATTTAACTCCAGAAAATTTACCATCTGGTATTACTGCTGATAAAAGAAGATTACGACAAATATTAATTAATTTACTTAATAATGCGATTAAATTTACTGAAACAGGTTGTGTAACTTTACAGATAGAAATATTAGAAATAAAAAAGCAATCTTTTTCTGAAATAGTGAGATTACTTTTTCATATTGAAGATACTGGTATTGGTATGGAAGCAGAACAATTAAACAAAATATTTTTACCATTTGAGCAATTAGGTACAACTAAAAATAAATCAGAAGGTGCAGGAATTGGTTTATCTTTGAGTCAAAAAATAGTAGAAATAATGAATAGTACAATTAAAGTTAACAGCCAGTTAGGTATGGGAAGTATATTTGAATTTGAAGTAGAATTCCCAATTGCTGAAAATTGGACGGAGACAAGTACTATCACGCGTACTGGGAGAATTATTGGTTATGCAGGTGAAAGAAAGCAAATCTTAATTGTAGATGACAGTTGGGAAAATCGTTCCTTATTTATCAACTTGTTATCACCGATTGGATTTGAATTAATTGAAGCAGAAAACGGTAAAGATGGTTTAGAAAAAGCAATAATATCTCAACCTGATTTAATCATTTCTGATATTAATATGCCAATAATGAATGGATGGCAAATGCTTAAACAAATTCGTAATCTAGATAAGTTACAGAATAGTTTATTCATTGTTTGCTCTGTAAGTACATCCGAACGCGATAGCCAAAAAGCTATTCAAGCAGGAGCAAACTACTTTTTAGATAAACCAGTCAAATCGAAAGAACTTTATCGTACACTAGCAAAGCAATTACAGCTTACATGGGTTTATAGTAATAATGAAACAACAAAAACAATCAGTTCAAATTCACGTCAAAAAAAACAAATAGTTATTCCAGCGGCTTCAGAGTTAACAATGTTACTGGAATTCGCCAAACAAGGCAAAATCAAGGGTATAAAACATGAATTAGAGCGAATTTCACAACTAGATCAACAGTATCAAGATTTTGTAGATGAATTAGATTCATTTGTAAAATCTTTTAATATTAATAAAATTCGTGAATTTCTTCAAGACAATATAAAATTTTAATTCTGTACACTAACTTGTTCAGTTTTCTCCAACAAAATCTATTGATTAATATGTTAAATAACCATTCTCCTAATATGAACTTACCTGACGAAGAATTTGACTCTCATAAAAAGTTGGAAACAATTTTAGTCATCGATGATAGTCCAACAAATCTAGAGATTTTACATGATGTTTTGGGAGGTGCTGGTTTTGAAGTCTTAGTAGAAATGGACGGTATTAGCGGCATTGAACAAGTTGAAAACAATCCTCCTGATTTGATATTATTAGATGTGATGATGCCAAAAATCGACGGATTTGAAACCTGTCGGAGATTACAAGCAAATCCATCAACAAAACATATTCCGATTATTTTTATTACTGCACTAACAGAAGCACAAGAAAAAGTCAAAGGGTTGAAATTAGGTGCGGTTGATTATATTACTAAACCATTTGAACAAAATGAAGTTTTAGCCAGAATTAATTTGCATTTGAAGTTATGTAAGTTAAATCTAGAATTAGACAAGCAAAAACAAGAATTAGAAATACGGGTACAAGAGCGAACTTTGGAACTTTCTCAAGCTGTAGAAGAATTAAAAAAAACTCAGTTGCAGTTAGTTCAAACTGAGAAAATATCTTCTTTAGGGCAATTAGTTGCTGGTGTTGCTCATGAAGTTAATAATCCGATTGGTTTCATTTCTACTAATTTGCATTACGCTAATCAATACATTGAAGATTTACTTAAATTGGTACAGCTTTTTCAACAAAGTTGCTCAAATCCAGGAATAGAAGTTGAAGAACAAATAGAAATTATGGATTTGCAGCATATCAAAAAAGATTTACCCAAACTAATGTCTTCGATGAAATTGGGTACTGATACTATAAAGGGAATTATGCAGTCTTTACGAAACTTTTCCCGTACTGATGGACAAAATAAAAAGTTGGTTGATATTCATGAAGGAATAGAAGCAACTTTGATGATTTTACAACATCGTCTCAAAGCTTATCCGAAACGTCCCGCAATTCAAGTAATAAAAAATTATAGCATTTTACCTAAAATAAAATGTTATCCAGGACAACTCAATCAAGTATTTATGAATTTGCTCGCAAATGCAATTGATGTTTTGGAAGAATCAATCATTGAAGGTCAAAATTTGAGTAATGATCATATAATTACCAATCCTCAAATTCGGATTGCAACTACTATAGATAAACATCAAGTTACAGTCAAAATTTCTGATAATGGTAAAGGAATGTCCGAATCAATCCGCAGCGATATTTTTCAAGCTTTTTTTACTACCAAACCAGAAGGAAAAGGTACTGGGTTAGGACTTTCAATTAGTTACCAAATTATTACTGAAAATCACGGAGGAAATTTAGAGTGTATTTCTGCTCCGGGAAAAGGTACTGAATTTTTAATTCAAATTCCCTTTTAATTGTCTCTGTTAATCAAATATAGACCCAATTAAATAGTATTTTTAGATTAGTTAGATGAAAATAAATTTATGTTTCCCAGATTTTAGTTAAGCTATTTTCTGGAACAATATAGTCAAAATACAGCCAAAAATTATTTATTAATTCAAACTCTTGAACTAAACACCTTAAAATCATATACTTAACTTCTGATACTTTCACAATCTAGCGCATCTGCTAATGACCATTTCAGAACAACCCAGCAAAATCAATTCTACTGAATGGATAACCGACAGCAATGGTAAATTTGCAATATCCATTCGTATCAAAGGGGAAAGGCTTTTCCACGAAGTATCACCCTTTCAAACTGTAGAAGTATTTGATACTCAAGATAGAGGTAAAATGCTGACTATTGACCGCATGGTAATGTGTACTGAAGCGGATGAAGCAGCTTATCATGAAATGATTACCCATATCCCAATGTTGACTCATCCCGGTGTCAAGGATGTGTTGGTAATTGGTGCTGGTGATGGGGGTACAATTCGCGAATTAGTACGTCATCCAGGAATTGAACGCATCACAATGGTAGAAATTGATGAAGCGGTAGTGCGTGCTTCTAAACAATTTTTACCAACTATTTCTTCAGCTTTGGAACATCCTAAGTTGAATTTACTCATAGATGACGGGATTAAATTTGTTGAAAATGCCGCCGATAATTCCTATGACTTGATAATAATTGATTCTTCTGACCCCGTAGGTCCATCGGAAGGTTTATTTACAAAATCATTTTATCAAGACGTTTATCGTACTCTGCGCCCTGGTGGAGTGGTAACGGTACAGAGTGAATCGCCAATTTTTCATCACAAGGCTTTTGTCGATTTAAATCAATGTCTCAAACAAGTTTTTGGGATTGATTCGGTGCATTGTTATTTAGTGTTTATTCCCATGTATCCTACGGGAATGTGGAGTTTGACTTATTGTTCTAAACAGGGAGTACATCCCGTTGAAAATTTAGATTACGACAAAGCAATTCAATTTGTCAAAGAACATGATTTACGCTATTACAATCCAGATGTTCATCAAGCTGCATTTGCTTTACCTCAATTTATTCGCAAGATGATTGAATCAGGGAATAGAGAATAGGGAATTGGTAATTGGGAATTGGTAATTGGGAAGAGGGAAGAGGGAGCAGTTAACTGTTAACTCTTAGTTGTTAACTGTTAACTGCCTCTTGAATTTTGATTAGAGCTTTTCATAAGCTGCTAAAATAATTCTTTCGGTTTCCTCCCAACCGATACAAGCATCCGTTATGGAAACTCCATGTTTTAATTCTGCTAAATTAGTGGGAATTTTTTGATTTCCTTCATAAAGATTAGATTCTAACATCATCCCCACGATAGATGTGTTACCTTCCACTATCTGTTGCACCACATCCTCTAAAACTCCTGCTTGCAACTTATAGTCTTTATAAGAATTACCGTGACTACAATCAACTACAATTGTTGGAGGTAAATCTGCTTTTTTCAACTGCTCTTCTGTTGCTTTTACATTTTCGCGATCGCAATTGGGTTTACCACCACCACCACGTAATATAATATGACCGTAATCATTACCCTTAGTTTCAACAATACTTACCTGTCCTTGTTGATTTAACCCCAGAAAATGATGGGAACTTTTCGCTGAATGTAGAGCATTTAAAGCCACTTGTATATTACCATCAGTACCATTTTTAAAACCCACCGGCATGGAAAGCCCGCTGGACATTTCTCGGTGAGTTTGTGACTCGGTAGTACGCGCACCAATGGCAGACCAAGCAACTAATTCGCCGATATATTGAGGTATAATCGGATCGAGAGCCTCTGTACCTGCGGGTAATCCTAATTGATTAATTTTTAACAGTAGTTCCCGCGCTATTAATATACCTTTTTCGATTTGGAAAGAGTCATTCATATCCGGGTCATTAATTAAACCTTTCCATCCTACTGTGGTTCTAGGTTTTTCAAAATAAACCCTCATAATTAATAATAGTTTATCTTCAACTTGTTCTTGCAGTTTTTTTAGTTTCCGAGCATATTCCAACGCTAATTCTGTATTGTGAATCGAGCAAGGACCGATAACAAGAAATTTTCTTCTATCACGAAAATCTAATATATCTTTTAACTCTTGTCTGTATTTTAAAACATTTGCTTCTGCTGATGGTGTTAAAGGTAATTTTGATTTAACTTCTTGTGGTGTCAATAGAACGTGATAATTCTCAATGTTAGTGTCAAATAATTTATTACGCATTGGTTATCCTGTCGCGATTCTGCCTTTGCTTTGAATGCTCAATTCATCTATACATTGTATCTGAAAATTTACACCTTAAAAATTAATCATTTGAACTATTCTTTGCAATTGTATGTACTTTTTGTCTAAAAAACTAAATTTATCAACACAGTTTAATGTAATATTTTTTACTGCATATCTCATAAATTTTGCAGTTATCTCATAAAATTTATTAGCTTTGTCAGGGTAGAGAAGTCGGGTGTCTTTTAGACACCCGACTTTTGAATCTAGGAATAATTATTTATTGGAATAAATCCTCAGAAATTTTCACTTCTTTAGAAAGATATTTAAACCAAGTAAAATACAAAGCAATCGAAAGCACAATCAATAATGCTAACAGAATTCCGAAATTATCCCAACGCTTCATCATCAAAGTGATTCCTATCATGAATAAAGTCAATTGCCAGGGAATCGCAATGAATGTAGAAAGAATATCTCGACGATTTTCATTTTTAATTTTTTGTTGAATATTCGCGGGCAGATTTTTACGCACGACTTCCCAAAACCCAAAAGGTCTGGTAACTTTGTAGAAATTATCTATTACTTGTAAATCCGTTGGCTCCGTAACAAATGTCCCAATTAAGCAACCAATAAACGATGAAATACTAGGGATGAGAAACAAAGCATATTCTTGATATTGGGGTTGATTTAAACTTGGGATAATCAATGCTTTACTTAATATAGCTGCTAACATTCCCGCCACAGTACCAATAGCAAATCCATAACCATTAAATCGCCACCAATACCATCTTAATACTAAAGGAATCGATAACCCTGCACCTAATCCCAAAGTCAACCATCCCCAAATTTCATTAATATTTTTGATTTGGTAACTAAAGAGCATTCCTACTACTACAATTACCACAGATGCTAAACGACTTTGAACCAGTAACTGTTGGTTAGTAGCTTGAGGTTTGAGATATGCTTGATAGATATCTTTCACCCAATAAGCAGCGCTGGAATTGATGATAGAGTCAAAAGTAGACATCGCCGCTGCAAGAAAACAAGCTATCAATAATCCTTTCATTCCCACCGGCACATATTCCGCAATTACCGTAGGTAAAATTAATTCCGGGTCTGATATTACACTGTTCGTTGCACCGTAATGAATACCCAACATTGCAAAAGCAGTAACGAGTGGCCAGCGAAACGAAAGTAAAATAATCCAAAATAGAGAAAGTAAACCAGCTTCGCGATCGCTCTTAGCAGCAAAGTAGCGTTGCACCATATAGCCACCACCACCACCGAAACCAGCCATACACTCTTTTACAAGATAAAAGAATATTACACCACCGAATAAATTAAATACCGAATATTCCCCCGGTAAGTCTAGAGTTAAAGACGGTGAAATACTGCTCCATTCTGCAAAACTCCATTCTTTTAACTGTTCCGTACCCGGAATAGAAACCGCAAATGTTTCCGGAATAGTTGCAACTTGCAGAGCCAAACCACAAATATAAATTATCGCGACAAAAATCAAACCACCTTGAAAAACATCAGTCCAAACAACACCGTAAAAACCACTAGCCGCTGTGTATACCAAAGCCAGAGCAACTAGCCCAATGGAAGCAAATTCATCGCTAATACCGAGAAATTGACCTAAAAATTTACCACCTGCAACAGTAAAATAGCTCATCGCACCCACAGCAAAGATCAAATTTGCGATGGCGCTGATAATCCGTGCTGTATTTCCTTCCCTTCCCTCACCGAAACGCAACCGCATCCATTCAGCTAGAGTCATCACCTGAGAGCGTCGATTCCATTTACCCATGAAAATCATCAAAATCGCCATGATTAACACCACACCACCGCGAATTTCGATAAAAAATCCTCTCGCACCCACAGCATAAACCAAAGCACTAATCACCATCGTACCCGCCAAATCAGTATTCGATGCCATTCCCGAAGCACCCAAAACCCACCAAGGCATATTGCGGTTTCCCAAGAAATAAGAATCGATCCCCGCAGAGGCTTTACGTTCCAAATAAAGCCCAAAAATGACTATAGAAATTAAATAAACAGCAATAATTAGGTAATCAACAAGCTGTAACATGAATTTTTAGAATTAATCGGTGTAATAGGTAATATGACGGAAGATACAGCAAACAGAGATTTGCATCAAGTCTATTATTTGACGGTTTTAATTTCTTGGTTGTTGTCTCATCCCCTTATGGGTGGGAATATAGATACAAATTTAATTTGTATTGAAATTATAATTTTCGTACTTTGCTTTACTAACTTTTATTTTGATAAATATTGCTACGATGTCCAACTTCTACAACAGTTATCAATAGAACCTCATCAAAAATATCATATATAATACGATAATCGCCTACTCGAATGCGATAAGCGTTTTCTCTACCTTTGAGCTTTTTAACTCCATCTGGACGGGGTTCTATAGCTAAGTTATCAATTTTAGTCTGTATACGCTCTTGGACTTCGGATGATAACTTTTTAATTTGTTTAGATGCACTCTTAGAAAATTGAATATCGTAACTCACGCCACATCCTTTTTGATTTCTTGCATCTCGTTTTTAATTTCTTCCCAAGATACAGTACCATTTTTTCGTATATCTTCTTTACCTTCATGGTAAGCTTTCAAATCATTTTCATCCTCTTGATCTTCGATTCTTTGAAGTAATGCAAAAATTTCGTCTAAGGTACTGTCATATGCTTGATTTAAAAGCACGTTGATATTATCAATTATTTCTTTTCTTTCCTGTTCAGTTTTCATTACTAACTAAAAAATATCCTAAATATATTTTATTACCATTTACAATTACCTTAACTCTTGCGCTGCATATTCGTCAAAATACCGTGATTCGGACTAAATAACAAAGATAATACAAATAATCCCGATACAACTAACACAATTGCCGGACCAGAAGGTAAATTATAAAAGTAGCTTAAATACATTCCGCTAATACTCGAAATCACTCCAAGAATTGCCCCAAATATCATCACTTGATGCAAACGTTTAACTAATAAATAAGCCGTCGCTCCTGGCGTTATTAATAATGATAAAACTAATATCACACCAACAGCTTTTAAACTAGCAACAATTGTTAAAGAAATAATTACCATTAACCCGAAATTTAGACGATTTACCGGCAAACCCGCAGCTTGCGCCCCTAATGGATCAAAAGTGTAAAATAATAATTCTTTATATAATAAAAAGACTACTATCAATACCACAGCCGTAATTACAGCAATATCTCGCATATCTGAAAGAGTAACGCCGAGAATATTACCAAAAAGAAAGTGATTTAAATCGATTTTATTATCTTTTTGAATAATAGTAATTAAAGTAATCCCCAAAGCAAAAAACGCCGAGAATACAATACCCATGGCAGCATCTTCCTTAATTGGCGATCGCGTTCTAATCCAAGTTATCACCATCGTGCTGATAACCCCCGCAATAAACGCTCCTACAAAGATATTCATACCCAAAATAAAAGCGATCGCTAACCCTGGTAACACCGAATGACTAATAGCATCACCCAACAAAGCCAAACGCTGCACCATCAAATAACTACCTACAATTGCACACAAAAAACCCACTAAAACAGCAACAATTAGCGAGCGTTGCATAAAGCTGTATTGTAACGGTTCAATTAACGCTTCAAACATAATTGGTAATGGGTAATTGGTAATGGGTAATTGGTAATTGGTAATTGGTAATTGGTAATTGAAAATTATAGATATAACTCCTCACTCCTAACTCCTCACTCCTCAACTCCTAACC
>JAAUSO010000132.1 GCA_012033205.1 Richelia sp. SL_2_1
AAGAATAATAACCTTTAACCTTTAACCTTTAACCTTTAACCTTTAACCTTTAACCTTTGACCTTTTTATTGTATGATTGTCTCAAAATTTTGCTTGTAATAATGGGGTTTATTGGAGCGGTAATAAAAATTGGCGTTGCCCAATCATAACTATCAATCAAATTTTATGGATAACCGAAATTTGTGTAGAGACGTTACAGTGTAACGTCTCAAAATCTAAATTCATACCCGGAGGAAGCAACACCACAAAATTTTTATTTTTATCAGCTGTGCCGAAAAAAAATTTCCTGTGGACGATTGTTTGTACAGAAGAATGATTCAAGTTTTTAGCAGTTGTCAAAAAAATAACCTTTAATTGCCATTTATTTACAGCCAGTGGGGTAAGAAGTCGGGTTTTTATAACGGTTGTCTTGTTTGATAGAATTAAATAAGATAAAACGCTTCTTAGTGTTCGTTGTTCAGTTTTTAACTTCTAGGTAGTGAGTGAGGAATCGGAAATCTATGCGAACAATGCAGTTGTTAGAAAGCATTTCAGGTAAGTTGAGGCGTATTCTACCAATTAGCAATGCTTGGTGGACAAAGTTCGATTTGTTGAGAACTTTAGTTAGACGAGATTTGGATGCGCGGTATAAAGGTTCTGTGCTGGGCAATTTGTGGTCTATAGTTAATCCGTTATCTCAATTACTGATTTACACTTACGTATTTTCAGTAGTGTTAAAAATCAAACTGAGTCTTAAGGGATTACCCGCAAATGAAAATTTATCCTTTGGATTATGGTTGTTTGCAGGATTGCTTCCTTGGATTGCTTTTAGCAGTGGTTTAGTTCAATCTGCTAGTTCAGTAATCGGTCAGCCAAATTTAGTCAAAAAAGTGGTATTTCCGCTGAGTTTATTGCCTTTAGTACCGATTTTATCAGCTTTTATTGAAAGCTCTTTTGGCTTGATAATACTGATTTTTTTCGTAGCTTTGTCTACCGGGACTTTACATACGACTTTGGCGCTATTACCTTTAGTTTGGATACCACAGTTATTACTTACCGCCGGGTTGGGTTATTTAGTCGCCGGATTAACCGTATTTCTACGGGATATTCCCCAAACGTTAAATGTTATTCTAAATATTTGGTTTTATGCAACGCCCATCGTTTACCCGATTACATCAATTCCAGAGAGTTGGCGGGGTTGGATTTTGTGGTTGAATCCATTGGCGGCAATTGTAGAGGTTTACCGCGACTTTGTTTTAGTGGGGGAGGTGAAGCATTGGGGTGAGTTGGGAGTAGCTTCTACTGCATCAGGAATTATATTTATTATTGGATTTTTGGTATACAAAAAATTACGTCCGGGATTTGCGGATGTGCTGTAGGTTGCATAAAAATAAACTAAATTTTCCTGATCAAGTATTATTTGCAATGTTATGTAGTGTATCTTAAAATACTAAAAATTAAATCAAAGAAGTATAAATGCTTAAAGTGTGAGAAACAAATGTATGTTGGAGTCACGACAAACTAACTTATGTATTCTGAATTATTGAAATTGCAGGTAAATCCAAGAAGTTTTGTCGGTAAAACAGGATACAATCTTGATTGTGAATAGAATTAGAGAATTGTGTAAAATTTATTATTCATAGACCTTCAGTGCAATTTCTGAAATCAAATCTATCCGAATCGGCAACAATTAATTGGAGTGAAATCTAGTATAAACTCATGTTAATTTGGAAGACAAACTCTTTTGACATAAAAATAGCCAGCGTGCGCTATCGCTGCTTACTTCCAAGTCGTTATTTAGAATTACACGGCTACAAATGTTGTTTTTACGCTGGTAATAATCCAATTAATTTTAAGAATAGATCGGATTCGGATGTTTTAATTTTTGTTAAAAGTTTCACTCCATACGACCTATCTTTAGCGAAAAAAGCAAAACAGGCAGGTGTACCAGTTATTTTAGATATTTGCGACAACATATTTATTGATGAATATGTCAGTAAATCTCAATTTAAACCGAGTGAAGTATTCAAAGAAATGTCTGAGGTGGCTTCTGCAATAGTTACAACAGGAGTAGCTTTAAAAAATACGATTCAAACACAAATAAATCCTTCAGTTCCAATATTTGTGGTTCCAGATGCTAATGAAACGGTAGAAGATATTAACTATGCTCTTTCTATTGGCAAATGGGGACGCTGGTTAAGATTATTTTTATATAGCCCAATCTCAAGTATTTCTATTATCAAAAATTCTCTACCTGGTAAAATAAAAACCGTAAAGACATCTTACAGTAAATATCGACAAAAAATTAAATCAAAGTTTAAAGATAAGTACTATAATAAATTGCTGAATATTTTAAGTAAATACAAAAAACAGACAAAGACATTCTTGAAGAAACTTATTAAGTTGGCTTACTTCCATAAATATTTGCATTACATAAATAAAATTAAGAATATGCTGGTAAATTATGCAAATAAAAAACATTTTACGAGTGAATTAGCTATAAATACAGTTGTACTGCAAAAGCCGATAATTAATTCAGTTAATTTGAAAGAAAATTTCAATGATAGTTCGGTAACTGTTAATAAAAAAATAGCAAATAGTTGTAAAACAGTTCTCTGGTTCGGTAATCATGGAGCCGCTTACGGAAACTTTGGAATGCTAAATCTATTAGATATAGCTGAACCTTTAATTAAAGTTAGTCAAGAAATAAATTTCCGTTTGCTTGTTGTTAGCAATAACTATAAAAAATATTGTAAATATATCCAGCCCTTACCATTTTCTACAGACTATATGGAATGGGATTTGTTCAGTATTTATAACAATATATCCCAAAGCGATGTAGTGATAATTCCTAATTCTCAATGCGCTTTTAGTATTTGCAAATCTGCTAATCGGGCAATTCTTTCTTTATCTTTAGGAGTACCTGTAGTTGCCACAAGAACACCAGCACTGGAAGATTTAAACGAATGTATAATCATCGATGATTGGGAAAGGGGGTTAAAAACTTATTTGAGCAACCAACAATTAGTTGACTCTGATTTGAAAAAGGCACAATCTATCATTAGCAGTAGCTATAGCGGTGAAGCGGTTGCTAATCGATGGTCAAATTTGATAGAGCAAATTACCGGGGGATAGTGATAATGATGGGATTAAATAATCTCTGTAAGCGTAAACCGATAGTGCTAATATTCATGCACTTAATGCAAGATTTGGATATTGTTTTACCTATAATAGAAAAATTAAAAAAAAGAGATGATTTAGAGTTGAAAGTTTGTATCATCGACAATCTACTCAATAAATCTCCTCGTATCAGTAATGCTTTGAGAAACTTAGGAGTTAAATTTTCTAAGGTTTCTCGTCTGGGAGTATTAACAAATTTAGAACCAAGTTTAATCGGAGTCAAAGCTGTAATTACTGCTTCAGAAAGTACTGCTAATCCTCATAAAGCTGCTCGTGCTTTGACTCAAAGAGCGAATAAAGCTAGATTAGCCACCTATACATTGCAGCATGGATATGAAAATGTTGGCTTAAATTACTTTGATGAAGCTTACCCAGCAGAAACCATCCGTTTTACTTCTCAAAAAGTATTAATTTGGGGTTCTACTGACTTATTACCACCAGAATTACTTTCAGAAACTCGTTCAAAATGCATTGCAGTTGGATGTCCGAAAAATATTAATTCAGCTAGCATAAAAGTAGCAATACCGGGAAGACGAAAACATTTAATTGTAATTTTTGAAAATCTGCATTGGGAACGTTATAACGATGAATATAGAAATAATTTTCTAGAAGATATTGAGAAGACATCGCTGCATTTTCCCGACACTACTTTTTTAATCAAACCACATCATGCTGGTGTATGGCTGACAGAAAAATATCAGGGTAAATTACCATCAGCTGATAATATTATTATTGCCGATCCGCAAGATTCTCAATGGGAAGCTTTCACTGCACCAGCGTTGATTGCAGTCGCTGACGGTGCAATTACCACACCATCAACTGTAGCTTTAGATGCGGCAAGAAGTAGATGTCCTGTAGCTGTAATCGGTTATAATCTTGATTTACCGAATTATCAACCGTTAAGCGTACTCGATCGCTCGGCAGATTGGATTACATTTGTCGAACAACTGCAAACTACCGAAGGACGTTTCTCAGCACAAAAACAAGCCCATGATTTCATCCAACGTAATATTATTACAGGCGATGCAGTCGATCAAATCTTAAATTTAGTTACAGCCGATATTTCTCGGAAACCACAACTAGTTAATTAACCGTTGAAAAATGGCGATCGCGTTTTATATTTCTCTAGGTAGGGATTCGCTTCCGATATCTTCTACTACTTATGTAATTGAAAAATTTAATGGTCAAATATCTACTTCTACGCTCAATCGTGCTGTAGAGCAATTTAATGAATGTAACGAAAATAATCTACTACCCGAAGCTTTTATTTGGGATGATTTAATTTTCAAAACCAGTAAAAAAGCCCGGTTAATTCCTTTTCGGGTACAGTGGTGCGCCCTTGATTCGCTGTTGTATCCCCATGTTAACCATACTGGTAGATGTGCAATTCGCGCCGATATTTTACACAAATTATTACAAGAAAAAATTATCTCTAGGGCTGATGATACTTCCGCTGCTTTGGCTTTTCTGAGCAAAAAACCAGAAGTTAAAATCGTTGAGCTTGATAATCTGCTTCGCTTCGTAGGTTGGGAGGAGAATAAAGTTTATAAACCTCTAAGTTATCCCGCACCCAGCCAAAAAGCTAAAAGTATCAGCGTTATTATTAACTATCGCGATCGCCCGGAGTTGATGTCAACTTGTCTCAAATCAATTTCACAACAACAGGTGAACGTTCCTTTAGAAATCATACTAGTTGATAATCAATCCAAACCGGAAAATCGTCAAGCTGTAGAATCACAACTTAAACAACTGTTACCCGC
The DNA here is from genome assembly GCA_012033205.1 of Richelia sp. SL_2_1. Lineage (GTDB taxonomy): Bacteria > Cyanobacteriota > Cyanobacteriia > Cyanobacteriales > Nostocaceae > Rivularia. Next base: position 4,920 of record JAAUSO010000132.1, read on the forward strand.
AAACATTACAACTCAACATTTACATTATGATGCGCCGTTTAATCATAGCGCTCAATCAAATTTAGGTGCGAAAAACGCCAATGGTGAAGTGTTGATGATGTTTAACAATGATGCTCAATTAATTGATAAACATACATTACAAATTTTAGCAGATTGGGCTATAACACCGGGGGTTGCTAGCGTTGGCCCGCGTATAATAGGTAAAAATCAAAGATTAGTTTCTTCGGGGGTACAAGTTTGTTTACCGATTGGTAATCGTGCAGTACGCCTTCAAGAATCTACAGTTAGCCCTTTATCGCAAACAGTTCATTATTGTGCTGGAAATGGTTTTGCCTGTGCTGCTATTTCTCGCGAAATATGGTTTAAATTGGGAGGATTAAATCCTATTGAATTTCCCACGCAATACAATGATGCAGAATACTTTTTAAGAGCAATGGATGCAGGTTTTAATCATATTTATGTAGGCTCCTTAGAAGTCTATCACGAACCCGGACAATCGGAAGTAAGAACTCGTGAAATTGTAGAAAAAATTCACGACAAGTTGAGAGATTTATATCCTTATATGGGAAAATATCACAGACTTAATCCCGCACTCCTGAAAGAAACATCTAATCTGCTTCAAACTGCGATTAACGTGCCAAACTTATTAAAAATATTCTTAGCTTATCGTCGGTTTTATAAAAAATTAGGGCTTAAATAAGTGAAATAGAACATAAAAAATCAAAAGTATTTAGTACCTAATAAGTTAAATTATAAATCTATTGCTAAAAACTGTTAAATTACTATCGTACCAAGACAATTTAATTGTTGAATCGATAAATAATTAACCTTACTTTTGATAGCTGTTCCCCGTTCCCCCCAACCCCTTTCCCTAGCCATAAAAAACAATGAATTTGGGTCAAAAGCGCAGACACAAAACAGTATATACTCCCGATAGTAGGATTATACGTCCTGTTTATTTATTTAAAGAAATGATTGCTGACCTGTTAGCTTCGCGGGAACTAGCATGGCGGTTGTTGGTAAGAAATATTAGAGGACAATACAGACAATCTTTTTTAGGAATTACCTGGGCGATCGTACCTCCTGCTTTGACAGCAGCAGGCTTGAGTTTTGCTAACAATACGGGGATTCTAAATGTAGGTCAAACTGATATACCTTATCCGGCTTACGTGATGCTAGGTACAGTTTTATGGCAAACTTTCTTAGAATCATTTAATAGCCCTCAAGTAGCAATTAAAGCTTCGCGCCCGCTGTTAGCTCAAGTTAAATTTCCTCATGAGGCGATTATTTTAACTCAATTGGGGGAAACACTATTTAACTTAGTAATTAAACTACTTTTAGTCGTTGTTTTATTTATTGTATTTCGCGTATCTGTAAGTTGGACAATAATTTTATCGCCAATTGCAATTATCAATTTAATGATGTTAGGAACAGCCATCGGTTTATTGCTAGTTCCCATCACTAATTTAGTTCAGGATGTGTCTCGTTCTTTGGAAGTAATTACCTTAGCTTGGTTTTTCTTAACTCCAATTGCTTATCCGATTCCTGACAACAAGATTCTTAATTTTATAGTTGAATTGAACCCGGTAACGCCTTTATTAGTTACAGCCCGAGAAATGATAACTACAGGAATATTATCGCAAACTTTTAGCTTTGTGCTGGTGAGTGTTATTACTTGGATAGGATTAATTTTAGGCTGGCTAGTATACCGCCTTGCCATGCCTTATTTAATTGAGAGGATAAGTTAGCATGACTAACACAACTGAAAATAATTTAATATCATCTCCGATTAATGATGATGATGTAATCCTTTCAATTGAGAATGTTTCCAAAAAGTTTTGCCGTAATCTCAAGCAAGCTTATGTTTATGGACTAAAGGATATAGCAGCGGAAGTTTTAGGAAACAACAGAGCAAGTCATAAACTTAGAAAAGGTGAATTTTGGGCACTTAATAACGTTAGTATCGATCTAAAGCGCGGTGAGTCTTTAGGTTTAATTGGAGTTAACGGTAGTGGAAAAACTACTTTACTAAGAATTATTAGTGGATTAATTAAACCAGATACAGGTTCTGTGTCTATTGATGGGCGTATATCTGCACTAATTGCCTTGGGCGCGGGGTTTAATCCCTTACTTAGTGGCAGAGAAAATGTTTACGTCAATATGTGTATTTTAGGACTTTCTCGTAAAGAAATAGACAACTTTTTTGAGCAAGTAGTAGATTTTGCCGAAGTATGGGATGCGATTGATGCGCCGGTAAGAACTTACAGTTCTGGAATGAGAGCAAGGCTTGGTTTTGCTTGTGCTGTCTACACCAATCCAGATATTCTTTTAATTGATGAAGTACTAGCTGTTGGTGATGCTAGATTTAGAACCAAGTGCTACCGCAAACTGAATGAATTAAGAGAAAAAGGAACATCGTTTGTATTAGTTTCCCATAGCTCTAATGCTATTTTAAACATATGTAATAGTACCCTTTATCTATCCAAAGGTAAAGCAATAATCCATGATGCTACTGAATTAGTTATCAGCAAATATCAGGAAGATTTATTGATGATTGGTTCTGATGCTCCTAAAGGAGCAATGGCAAACGCCACTCATAATTCTGATGATTCAGAAGAGTTACATATAACTTCGGTTTTCTTTAAGGATGATAAAGGTAATACTCTGAATAAACTAGTATGTGGAAAACCAGCTTATTTGTGTATACAGTGTAAAGCTTATAAAAAGGTTGATAGCATAATTGTAGGTATCATAATTAGAGAGATAGGTAATAAAACTGATAGCGTACTGAGCATTAATAGTGAAAGGGATAAACAGCATTTAGAAATTTTACCCGGAGAACGCGAAATCCAGCTAAAAATGCCGTATTGCGGATTAAAACCCGGTATCTATACGATGAAAATTAATATTAGTAAACGTCCCTTTTATCTTTATGATATGGTCGAATCTTTTAAGTTTGAAGTTGAAAGAAATAAAAAAATGAATCAATGTGAATTTTATCAACCGCGAACATGGCATATTGATTAAAAAGTTAGATAAATATGATTGGATATTACTATGATTATGGTTAAGAAATTAGACACAACGGCTCCTATAATTCATCAACCTCCCTACCAAATTACCTACGCAGAACGGATACCTGTGGTGCATATATTTCGCAATGCTGTAGCTAGTTTATATAGCAATAAGGGTAAGGGAAAACCTCTGTATAATAGCCTGTGTAATTTCGCGGAGTTACTATTTCAAAGTCGTAATTATCTTGCGGCTGAATGTGGCGTTTATAAAGGAAATTGCTTGATTGCTTGTGCAGAAATAGCCCGAGAGTATGGACTACCAGTGCATATCTACGGTTTAGATACCTTTAGTGGTTTACCGGAGTTATCGGAAACTGATAAACTTTATGCAATCAAGACTGTATTAAAAAAGAATAGTGAGATGTTTTCTGATACTTCTGTAAGTGAAGTGCAACAAAAGATTGAAGCAAAAGATTTATCAAAATACATTAGTTTAGTGCCGGGATTATTCCAAGATACTTTGTCAACTCTCCCGGATAAAAAGTACTTTTTTGTCAATATAGATTGCGACTTATATGAGCCGCATTTAGAGTGTTTAGAATTCTTTTATTCTCGTATGGAAAGTGGAGGAATTATATTTTTTGATGATTACCATTCAGTAGAATTTCCGATGGCAAAAGTAGCAATAGATCAATTCATGGATGGTCGTCAAGAACAACTTTTTCACTTGCGGTTTGGAGAAGAAGCTGCAAATCATACCAAAGCTTTTATTGTTAAATATTAACCCAAATTGACTTTAACAAATCTGCTTGGTGTATCTGAAGAAGCTATTAAAATACATGAAAATTAAATGGTATTGAATACAACTATTGATACAAATTACTATTTGAAAGTAGTAGATTTGCTAAAATTAGAAGCTGATGCGATCGCTAAAGCTGCAATTCGCTTAGAAGCACAGCAAGTTGATAAAGCGATAAATATTTTACATAAATCTTCAGGTAAAGTAATTGTAGCCGGTGTGGGCAAATCCGGTCTAATTGGACGTAAAATCGCCGCAACTTTAACTAGTACTGGCACTGGCGCATTTTATCTTCACCCTGCGGATGCTTTACACGGCGATTTGGGGATAGTTTGCCCTAACGACGTGGCTGTAATTTTGAGCAACAGCGGGGAAACCGATGAACTTGTAACTATGTTGCCCCATTTCAAACATCGTCAAATCCCGATTATTGCCATATTGGGTAACTTGAATTCTACCTTAGCTCGCAATGCTGATGTTGTTCTCGATGCTTCGGTGGATAAAGAAGCTTGTCCGTTAAATTTGGCACCCACAACAAGCACAACGGTAGCTTTAGCGATTGGGGATGCTTTAGCAATGGCGTTGATGCAGGTTAAGCAGTTAACTCCGGAAGATTTTGCCTTGAATCATCCCGCCGGAAGATTGGGTAAACGCTTAACTTTGCGAGTTATTGACTTGATGCACAAAGAAAGCGAAAACCCAATAATATTATCTACAGCTTCCTGGTTAGAAGTAATTACAGCCATTAGTAAAGGTGGTTTAGGTGCTGTAAATGTGGTAAATAATGATGGTCGTTTGCTAGGGATTATTACTGATGGCGATTTGCGTCGGACTTTGCAAAAAACTGACCCAACTAAGCTGGAAAATTTAACCGGCGATGCAATTATGACTAAAAATCCAACTACAGTTTCCCCTTATTGTTTGGCATATGAGGCATTACAACTCATGGAAAACCGTCCCTCGCAAATTTCTGTAATGCCGGTAGTGGACGAAGGAATTTGTCTGGGTTTAATTAGGCTTCACGACATTGTGAGGAGCGGATTATGACTGATATTCTTGCCGTTATTCCCGCTCGCTACGATTCTCAAAGATTTCCTGGAAAACCCTTAGTTAAGATTGGCGATCGGCCGATGGTGCAATGGGTTTATGAAGCCGCGAAATTGTGTCCGTCTTTTAGTAAAGTTGTTGTAGCGACTGACAGCGAGTTGGTTGCACAATGCGTCAATCAATTCGGCGGTGAAGTGGAAATGACTTCAAGTAGTCATGTTTCGGGAACGGATAGAGTTGCTGAAGTTGCTTTAAAATATCCGGATGCTGTAGCTATTGCCAACGTGCAGGGAGATCAACCTTTTGTTACCACCCAGATGCTAAATTCTCTGGTTGAACCTTATTTGAACGGTGAAAAATTGCCAGATATGACAACTTTAGCTTGTCCTTTAGATAAAAAAACGGATTATACCGATCCAAACGTGGTAAAAGTGATATGCGATCGCCACAATCGGGCAATATACTTTTCGCGATCGCCTATACCTTACTATCGCAATTCTCTACCGGCTCCAGTATTCCATCATTTGGGACTTTACGCTTTTCGTCGGGATTTTCTGGCGCAATACGCCGAATTTTCAGCGACTCCTTTAGAAGAGTGCGAAGGTTTGGAACAACTTAGAGTGTTGGAACATGGATTTTCAATTCAAGTTTGTCATACACCGATTGCAACTCTAGAAATAAACACCCCCGATGACTTGATTCAAGCCCAAGCCTTAATCTCTCCCAGGAACAGTTTATGATCCGAACTCAAATTACCCAAAATCTCCATATCGGTGACGATTCCCCATTAACTTTAATTGGGGGACCTTGCGTTATCGAGTCAGAAGAATTTACGCTCAAAATGGCCTCAGAAATTAATAAAGTTTGCCATAAGCTCAAAATCAATTTTATATTTAAGTCTTCCTTCGATAAAGCAAATCGTACTTCTATTAAATCTTTCCGGGGACAAACTTTAGAGAAAGGTTTGAAAATCTTTGAGCGAGTTAAACAAGAAATAGGAGTTCCGGTTTTAACCGACATTCACGAAAGCTACCAAGCAGGAGAAATTGCTCAAGTGGTGGATGTATTGCAAATCCCCGCATTTTTATGTCGTCAAACCGATTTGTTGTTGGCTGCTGCTGCCACAGGTAAAACCGTCAACGTTAAAAAAGGTCAATTCCTCGCTCCTTGGGACATGAAATCGGTGGTAGGAAAGTTAGAATCAGCAGGTGCAAAAAACATTCTGCTTACCGAGCGGGGAACCTCTTTCGGGTATAATACCTTAGTTGTTGATTTTCGTTCTTTACCACAAATGCGGCAACTGGGATACCCTGTAGTGTTTGATGCTACTCACAGCGTACAAATGCCGGGAGGACAAGGTGATAAATCTGGCGGACAGCGAGAGTTTGTTCCTTATCTGGCAAGGGCTGCGGCTAGCGTAGGCATCGATGCACTGTTTATGGAAGTTCACGAAAATCCAGATCAAGCCCTAAGCGACGGACCAAATATGATTCCCCTCGCTTTCTTAGAACAAGTTTTGCAGCCAGTAGTAGACATTCATAACAGTTTGAGAAAAACCGCACCCGTTAGCCTGTAAGCCTGTGATGAAAGACACCAAAACAGAATTGCGATCGCGCTTATCTCAAATTAAACTTTTAGCGCTTGATGTCGATGGAGTTCTTACCGATGGGGGACTTTATTACAGCGATAGCGGTGAAGAATTCAAGAAGTTTAACGTCAAAGATGGGCAAGGACTTAAATTAATTATGCAAGCGGGCATAGAGGTAGCCATTATTACCGCTAGTACCTCTACATCAGTAACTCATCGCGCTCAAAAGTTAGGAATTAGTCACGCTTTTATCGGTGTTGAAAATAAGTTATCAGTATTAGAAAATCTCTGCCATAAGCTAAATATTAAATTAGAACAAGTGGCATATATAGGTGATGATATTAACGATATTCCCGTATTAGAAGCAGTGGGTTGTCCCTTAACTGTAGCCGATGCAATGGCTGGGAATAAATCATCTGTAATTTACGTTACCGAACTAGCTGGAGGGCAAGGAGCGGTAAGGGAAATATGCAATTTTTTATTAAAAATAAATCAAGATAATGGGTTACTCCCAAAAATGTAAGATGTGATCATATGCGCGTCTCTACAAACTATTTGCCAACCTTAAAGAAAATCTAAATAAACAAATGAACGCAACCAAAAAAGAGAAATTACAAGAATTATCCGACCTTCAGCCACCATCTAAATTAATTAAAGGACATGGAGGTGAAACATTTTCTCAACTTGGACATAAGTGGGTAGAAACCTTTAAATTACTTGCAGATTTGCAGCCAGATGATACTGTATTAGATGTTGGCTGCGGTCCCGGTCGTATGGCTTTGGCATTGGCTCCTTATTTAGGAGAAAAAGGGCGTTATGAAGGATTTGATATCAAACCCAAAGATATAGCTTGGTGTAAACAAGAAATTGAAACTAGATGGTCAAAAAGTCGGTTTCAGCTAGTAGATATTAAAAACGAACATTACAATTCTACTGGTACTATTAGCGCCGATAAATTCAAGTTTCCCTACGAAGATAATACTTTTGACTTTGTATTTCTAACTTCGGTTTTCACCCATCTATTGCCAGCAGATTTATTTAACTACCTCCAGGAAGTATCGCGAGTATTGAAACCGGGAGGAAGTTGTTTAATCACCTATTTTCTGCTCAATGAATCTATACGCAATTCCATTCAAGCAGATAAAGCTCGATTTAGTTTCGCACATAATCCACAGCCTCACTGCTACATAGAAAAGCCAGAGAACCCCGAAGACGCAGTTGCATATGATCAAGAATTTATTTGCAATTTGTATTCTCAAGTTGGGTTAAATATCGAAAAACCGATTTCTTTCGGCGGTTGGTCTCGTACAGTTGATAAGAACGAAGTTCGTCACGGACAAGATATTATATTAGCTGTGAAAAGCGATAGTAAGCAAATCAAACCATCGGAATCGGAATCAAATCAGCTACCATTAATAACTTTAAAAATCAACGCAACCAGATTAAGTTTATTGATTTCCTCAGCGATAGTGATTTGGAAGAATTGAATAATATTCTCAAGTGGAACTGTTTCGTTGTAGATAGTAATGGTAGAAGATTTGGCAATCAAGCTTGGCAGGGAAAACGAAGTACGCCGCAAATTATTCCTGACAAAAGAATTGTGCTAATGAATGAATATTTTTCCTTAGCAGATAAAGAAGTTTTAGAAGTAGGTTGCTTTGAAGGAATTCATACAATAGGCTTATCCCAATACGCGAGTAAAATAACAGCAATAGACTCTCGGATTGAAAATGTTGTCAAAACAATTGTTCGCTGTTCGTTGTTTGGTCATCAACCGAATGTTTTTAAATTAGATATAGAGCAGGATTTGAGCAACTATCAGGAATTATTAGCAGCCGATGTCATGCATCATGTTGGTGTTTTATATCATCTCAAAGATCCAATTACTCACTTACTTGAATTAGGCAAATATATCCGTCGCGGTATCATGTTAGATACCCATTATGCTCTGGAAGAAGAAGCCAAAGAAGTTTGTGAAGTAGCCGGAAAGCAATATTATTATAAAAAGTACCGCGAGAAAGGTTATCAGGACGTTTTTTCCGGTATGTACGATTATTCAAAATGGTTGAAGCTAGATGATATAGTTTCACTTTTAAAAGAATCTGGTTTTGATAAAGTTGATATAGTTGAAAAAAGAGATGAGCGCAACGGTCCCCGCGTTCTATTAATGGCTCAAAAGAGTTAATATTGAGAGGCTTTAGTATGGTGACAAAAAGAGATTTAACTGCGGTTGAAAGTCCAATTAAAATATTTGTCGGCACTGAAGAAGAACAAATGTTAGCCGTCAAAGTTTTGGAATATTCAATTAAAAAACACGCGACAATGGCAGTAGAAGTTACACCTCTTTTTGCTGCCATAGGTCAAAAAGGAATCAACGTTCCCGAACCGCAAGATCCAAAAATTAGACCTAGAACCCCTTTTAGTTTTCAAAGATTTGCAATTCCCGCACTTAAAAATTATCGCGGAAAAGCTATTTATCTTGATTCCGATATGTTAGTTTTTCAAGATATTAAAGAGTTGTGGTTGCGGGAATTCAACGGCGCGGATTTACTTTCAGTTTACGAACCCTCAGACTCCGGCAGACCTCCGCAGTTTAGCGTTATGGTGTTAAATTGCCAACAATTAACGTGGGATGCCGAACAATTAGTTAAAGAATTAGAAGCAGGGAAATGGACTTATAAACAGTTTGTTTTAGAAATGGCTCCAGCTAATAAAATTTCTGCTGTATTACCAAGTCAATGGAACGATTTAGAACGGTATCGCGAAGGTGAGACGGCTTTAACTCACTATACCGATATGCCATCGCAACCCTGGTTAAAAACGCATAATCCTTTAGCATGGATTTGGTGTCAAGAGCTTTTTAACGCGATTGCAGATGGTTTTATTAGCAAAAAATTTATCAAACAAGAAGTGAAGCGGGGATGGATCAGACCTTCTTTAATTTATCAATTAGAACATAATATAATCGACCCTTTGAAACTACCCGAATCTGTAATTCAAAAAGATAAACTTGAATTCACCCCACCTCATGAAATCAAAAAAGCTGTTAAGAAGATTACGGCTCAGATGCAGCCAAGTAACCCGATTAGAAAATGGCTAAACAAAGGGTATTCATTAAGCCGCTATATTTGGAATTTGAGTAAAAAAAAATAACCTGAATCCGAATCTATAGAAAGACAATAACTATTTGAAAGTTTTAAACAAACAATAGATTCTCAACGTCCACAAGGTCAAAAGTTATATTCCGAAGAATGATAGTTTTCGTTGATTCAGGTGTATTAGGAATTCTTGCTAATCCAAATAAAATTAATAAAGTCAGTAGCATTATTATCTCTGTTTCTCTCCTTCCTCTGCGTACAAGCGCGTCTAGTAAGGTTTTTTTTACAATTCGGCAAATTGGCAACTCAAACAAAATAAAACTATCTACAATCAACTGAAATAATCAAAAAACTGGCACCACAGCAGCATTTAACAAGCTTCAAACAGGGTGAACGAGTACCGTGTCGGTTTTTTATAATTAGCAGCCTTCATCATGAGTGAAGACATCGCAATTTGTTTGAAAAATGTCTCAAAGTGCTTCCAAAGGTATGCTCATCCGGTAGATAAATTAAAGGAAATTTTATTACCTGGTAAAAGCATAAGTTCGCAATTTTGGGCTTTACAAGATGTTGATTTAGAAATAGAAAAAGGACAAACTGTAGGAATTGTTGGACGCAATGGTTCGGGTAAAAGTACCTTATTACAAATAATTGCAGGTACTTTAACACCAACCACTGGGGAGGTAGTTGTTAGGGGTAGAGTTTCGGCATTATTAGAACTTGGTAGTGGTTTTAATCCAGAATTTACGGGAAGGCAAAATGTATTTTTTAACGCTCGATTATTAGGTTTAACTCAACAGGAAATTGAAGAGAAATTTGATGAAATCGCTGCTTTTGCTGATATCGGAGATTTTATTGAGCAACCTGTAAAAACTTATTCGAGCGGAATGTTTGTCCGTTTGGCTTTTGCGGTTGCGGTGAATGTTGAACCGGAAATTTTGATAGTAGATGAAGCTTTAGCTGTGGGAGATATTGTATTCCAACATCGCTGTATGCGTCGGATGCGAAATTTGATGGATAGTGGTGTGACTACGTTATTTGTTTCTCATGATTCGGGTGCTATTAAAACTTTATGTAATTCCGCAGTAATGATTGATAGTGGTAAAATTTACGCTTGTGGAACTCCGAATGATGTAATTATCAAATACATGAAGTTGGTGACAGAAACTGAATTAGGATTAGTTACTCCACAAGCTGATATTGATGATAATAAAACTCTATTTCATCAACCTAATCAAGAAAATCATCAACTGCAAAATACAACTCGTCGAGGAAATCGGAAAGCACTGATTGAAAAAATTCAGTTATTTAATCAATCGGGAGAACAAGCTGATGAAAGCCCTATTTTTGGATTTAATGAACAAGTAAAATTAGTTGTAGAAGTACAAGTTTATCAACAGTTACAGGGTTGTATTATCGGCTTTTTTGTGTGTGATAAAAACGGTAACGAACTGATTGGGAGTAATACAATTGAAGAAAACCAACCAATCGGAAAATTAGCGGCAGGAACTAAATTACAAATTGAGTTTACATTTAAATTACCATTGCGCCCTAGTTCCTATAGTTTGACAATAGCTGGTGCTGAAAACTATACAGCAATGACTTTTGATTGGATTGATAACGCCATGGTTTTTCAAGTATTACCACCAGATACGGGGAAGCGAATTCACGCTTTAGTCGATACACCAATCAGCGTGAAGATAAACTAACAACCTTTTAATTTGTAGATTATAAGTAGATTATAAATTTATAAAAACATTGTAGTGCGGGCATCCCTTCACTTCGTTCGAGGGCAGGCTTGCACGCTATAAATCACAAACATTTCTCCTGATAAAATCATGAATGCTAATCGCGAAAAAGATTATCCTTTATTAGTCAATTTATTAGAAACAGATTTAGATGAAAATAGCAGCTTAAAGAAAATGTTGCGCTTGATAGGAGAAAACAAGCGTGTGATTGATTTTGGCTGTGCTACAGGTTATTTTGCTCGCTTACTTGGTAATAGAGGTTGTGAAGTTATTGGGGTAGAAGTCAATTCTAAAGCCGCAAAAATTGCTGAACAATATTGCAAACAAGTGATTGTTGCTGATTTAGATTTTGTATCTTTGAATGATATTTTATCAGGAAGTATTTTAGAAGAAAAATTTGATATTGCTGTATTTGGGGATATTTTAGAACATCTTCGTAATCCGTGGAAAGTATTAGAAGAAACTCGAAATATCTTGAATCACCAAGGATATATTATTGCTTCTATTCCTAATATTGCTCACGGTGCTATTAGACTTGCTTTATTACAAGGAAAGTTTGAATATCAGCCATTAGGTATTTTAGATAATACTCATTTGCGATTTTTTACCCGTAAAACAGTCGAGCAGTTATTTGAAGATTCGGGATACATTATAGATGTCATTGAGCGAACAAAGTTACCGATTTATTCTAATTCTGATTTAATTCCAGGAGTTGAAAAAACACATTTTGACAAAAATGTTACTCAGGAAATAGAACAAGATGAAGATGCGGATACATTACAGTTTGTTGTGAGAGGATATCCTGTTTCTTTAGAAAGTAAATATGCAGCTTTACATAAACAGTATTTAGAAGTTAACGAACAACTGCGTCAATCTCAAATTCAGCGACATAATTTACAAATAGAATTACAAGAATCTCAAATTCAAATTCAATCCACACAGACTGAATTTGAAAAAACACAAATTCAACTAAAGCAAAACCAAGTACAACTCGAAGAATTACAAACTCAGTTACAACAAACTAAAATTCAAGTTCCAGAAGTAGAAAATCAACTTAATTCATATCGAGTAAAATTTCAAGAAACACAAAATCAACTTCAGCAAATACAACAGCAATGGGAAGACAGTCAAATTAAGTTACAACAAGCCCATTCCGGATGGGAACATTGTCAACAGATTATCAAAGCAATGGAAACCAGTAAATTTTGGAAATTACGTCAAAGGTGGTTTGAAATCAAGCATTTTGTTGGTTTGAAAAGGGAATAGGGAATGAGGATGTTTTGAAAGTATCCGGCGGTTTAAACCGCTACTACACAAGCAAAGTACACCTGCGTGTACTTAGTTAATTCATAACCCGCGCAGGCGAGTTTTGCTTGTGTAGCCGCGACTTCTAGTCGCCAGGTAAAGTAAAGTATTAAATTAGTTTTTTCAGGTTATTAAATAATGATTAATTACGAAAAACAATCTCAATTATTATCTATTCAAGAAGAACTAAATTTTCGTCATTCTCAAATATTAGCTAATCACAAAGAATTAGAACATAAATTTTTTCAGCAAGAGACATATCAACAACTTACATTTTCACAACCTTTAAGAATTAAAACCTCTGATTATAATTTAGAAGAAAAAAGATTATTATTTATCTCGCGCTTACAGGCTGCTAATCTTTGTAAAAACAAAGGTGTTAATCCTTGGCAATTAATCACAAATCAATCATATAATAATTGTCAAAAGCCTTGTATAACTGTTGTAATTACCCTTTATAATTACTCAAAATACATTTACGAATGTTTAGATAGTGTATCTCAATCCGATATTTCTAATTTAGCAGGAAATATAGAAGTACTAGTAATTGATGATTGCTCCACAGACAATTCGGCAATCCTAGTTGAAGAATATTTGCAAAAAGCAGAACAAACATCTAACTTACCAATATGTTTAATCAAAAAGTGGTTTAATACTGGTTTAGCCGATGCGAGAAATATTGGTTTACAACTAGCTCGTTCGCCTTACGTCTTTATTTTAGATGCTGATAATTGGATTTATCCCCATTGTTTATCTACTCTCTACGACAAAATTACAACTTCAAAATATGCTGCTGTTTACGGAGAAATTAGTAGATTTGATAATGATACTAGAAAAGAATTAAATAGAATCTCTTCTGATGAATGGGATGTAAAAAAATTAGTCAAACACCCATACATTGATGCAATGGCACTATTTGATAGAGAAATTTTACTCAAAATCGGAGGATATTCCACAGACTTAATTGAATATGGTTGGTTTGGATGGGATGATTATGATGTTTGGTTAAAGTTAGCTCAATCCAACTATTCCTGTAAATTAATTCCCAAAGTTTTGAGTGCATATAGAGTACATCCCAATTCCATGATAAATACGACTAATCAATATGCACTAAATCTTGCTAAATACTTCTCTCATAAATTTGCTGATATTGCTCAAAAACACCAAACATCTGAAATGCTATTTAGCTTCAATCAAACACAACTATATCTTCAACCTTCCTATACTCAAGAAAATAATCCACAAATATTATTACAAGAACTACAAATTGCCCATACTCAACTTGCAGCAATCAAATCAAGCAAATTCTGGAAAATAAAAACTTATTTAAAGTTCCTCTCTTTAGAGAATAAAACTACCCATCTTCTCCCTCTTCTTCTTCTCTGCGCTCTCTGCGTCTCTGCGGTTTTTTCTCAATATTTTAGGGAATAGGGAATAGGGAATAGGGAATAGGGAAAAGGGAATAGGGAATAGGGAAAAGGGAATAGGGAATAGCTAATTAAATAATTACTAACGAATAATAAAATTAAAAACCGTGAAATCAGTATAATCCGTCTTAATCCGTGTTCTAGAATTGGGAATTTGCAATATTTTATAGTTTAGAAACTATAAC
>JAAUSO010000021.1 GCA_012033205.1 Richelia sp. SL_2_1
TAAATTTATTTTATTTTAAATTATCGATTCTTCAGTACATAGTATAGCTAAAATAAAAATTAAAACTTGAAACTCTTACTGTGATGAACCGAAATTAGCTTTATTAATCGGTTTTAAGAATAAATACTATTTTTTATTCCCTCTTCCCTCTTCCCTTTTTTTACTATTTTTTTAGCATACTAACTACTGATGAGCCAAATTATCCGGTGCTTTAAAACTATAACCCATACCGTAAACAGTTTTAATCCAATCCGCTACACCAACTAACTGTAAGCGATTTCGCAATTTGCGTACCAGTACAGTTAATGCATTACTTTCGGGTTCTGTACCCCACTCCCACAGCGCTTCTTCAATTTGTTCGCGAGTTAAAACTTGATTGCGATGACGCATGAAATACTCTAACAATTGAGTTTCCCGTGGAGATAATTCTACACTTATCCCATTACATTCAACAGTTAAATTATTTAAATGTAGTTGTAAATCTGCAACAGTTAAAACATCTCCAATCCATTGAGGAGAACGTCTTCCTAAAGCACGTACCCGCGCTAAGAGTTCCACTAAATCCGCAGGTTTGACAAGATAGTCATCTGCTCCTGCATCTAAACCAGCAACTTTATCCTGTGTAGTATCCTTCGCACTTAGCATTAGCACTGGTGCAGATTTACCAATAAGTCGATATTGATGACAAAGACTTAAACCGCTGATTGTAGGTAACATCCAGTCTAAAATTAATAAGTCATACTCTTTTTTAGATAATAACCATTGGGCAATTTCTCCGTCATCAACTCCATCGACGATATATCCAGCTTCCGATAGCACACCTTGTAATGGTTCTAATTGTTCCGGATCGTCTTCTACTAGTAATATTCGCATACAGTTTCTTTGCAACCGACACAATTAGAATTGTTAGCCTCCTTGCTTATGATAAAGAATATAAACTAATTTATCTTCTTTCACTAGTAGTATTTGGATGTTCGGATTATTCACACAAAAGAAATATGATTTTTCTACCAATAGGTAGTTTTTAATTTCCCATTTTTGTAAATTTAGATATAAAATTTGCTGAGAAAATCTCAGAGAAGTCGGGTTTTTACAAATTATCGGTAATAACAAAAAACATTCATAAAAACCCGACTTCTTACCCCACCAATCAGAAGTCGGGTTTTTATGGATGTTAAAACCCGACTTCTTACCCAATCGCAGCATCAGCTTTTTCTGGTTGTGGAAGAACTTGGCAAGAACGATAACTACTTCCACAGGAATAGATTAAACTTGCTACTAACCCAGTCCAACCTGTTTGATGATTAGCTCCCAATCCAGCACCGTTATCGCCGTTAAAATACTCGTAAAACAAAATCAAATCACGCCAATGGGGATTACTTTGAAACAGAGAATTACCACCGTGAACAGGACGATATCCGGCTTCTGAACGCAAAAAGATACTCATCAATCTATGAGATAATTCGGTTGCTATTTCCTTCAAAGTGATAAATTCACCAGAGTTAGTAGGATATTCAACTTTAAAATCATCTCCTAAATATTGATGGAATTTTTCCAAAGATTCAATAATTAAATAATTCATCGGGAACCAAATTGGACCACGCCAATTAGAATTTCCTCCAAACATCCCACTAGTTGATTCTGCCGGTTCATAATTAACAGAATACTGTTGTCCATCAACTTCAAAAATGTAGGGATTTTCAGCATGAAATCTGGAAACAGAACGGATACCGCAAGGACTTAAAAACTCAGTTTCATCTAGCATTTTTTGCAGAATTAATTTGAGTTTTTCTGGGCTAACAATGGCGAGTAATCGTTTAGCTTCATTTCCTGTAGTTTCTAAAGAAGCAATATTTTTTTGCAAATTAGGACGGTTTTTAATAAACCATTCAAAGCGTTTTCTAAATCCAGGAAAAGTTTCTAAAACATCTGCTTCTAATATTTCTACTGCAAATAAAGGAACTAAACCTACCATGGAACGAACTTTGAGATGGTGACGTTCATTGTGAGGTGAATGCAGTACATCATAGAAAAATTTATCAGTATCATCCCATAAGTGAATATTAGTTTCACCAATGTGATTCATGGCATCGGCAATATACAGAAAATGTTCAAAAAACTTACTAGCAATATCTTCATATACAGAATTAGTCTTAGCAAGTTCCAGAGCTATTACTAACATATTCAAACAATACATTCCCATCCAACTTGTAGCGTCAGATTGCTCTAAATAACCACCTGTAGCGTTACCATCATAACTATAATCTTCGCGCACCGTTCCCCATTGGCGATCGCTCAAGTAAGGTCCCCATCTCCGCCAATATGCTTGACGATTGCGGTCTTGTTCTAACCTTTTCTCTTCAGCAGTCATATTTTAACTCCTCTGTGGATATGGGTTATGTAAATACATTTATTGCAATCATTTTTCAAATTGACATTACATCACAGCTAACCTAAAACACATTTAATTTGCAATATTAATTTTTTTTCAAACTTATTCAAACTTATTAAAAATTATTATTGTGTAGAGTAAGCCGGACAATCCGAACAGTTAATGCACTTTCAACATGAAACACTTGATTACAACAGTGGTTTAAAAATTAGTCCTAACTGACCGAAAATAATGGGATACAAGCCCTGTCCGGTCATGAGCGGCTTTGTGATAATATTGAAACATAGTCGCCATAGGGAATAGGTCCGACTTTAAACGGAGATGGAGGGAAGATAAGACTAATTTTATTAGCGCATCTCAGTGAAGTGTCAAGAATCACCGAGGCTTCAGTCCGGTGAGTATGTCAAATTGTATCTATTAGACATCACCGATATTTTATAAAGACGTAGCAATGCTACGTCTCTACAGTTTTCCGGAGATGTCTATTCGTTATTGGGCTTTACAAATTCAAGTTGGGTGGTAAAATTACTTGGTCAATAATATGGATAACACCGTTGCTAGCCTGAATATCTGGCTGAGTAACAGTGGCTTCATTAACTCGAACTTGGTTACTTGCTTGGTCAACTTGTACATTGACTGGATTATTTGCAAGAGTCTGTACCTCTCCCGACTGAAGTTGATTTGCTCTTAAGTTACCTTGAACCACATGATAAGTCAGAACTTGTCTGAGAGTATCGCGGTTTTCTGGTTGAAGCAGTCGCTGCCGAGTCGCTTCGGGAATAGCTGCAAAGGCTTGATCTGAGGGTGCAAATAAGGTGTAAGGACCATCATCATCTAAGGTGTCTTCTAAATCAGCTTCATCAATCAAATTTGCCAGTGTCTTTAATGAAGGATTATCTTCTACAACGTCGGCAATGTCGTCATCCACAGTTGCACCAGGAGTTACTGGAGGGGTTGTGGGAGTAGTTGCCAGATCAGGTGTATTTACATCTGTTCCAGGAGGTGGAGTTATTGTAGTGTCTTGAGCAGTATCGTTTGGCGTACAGGCTGCAAAAATTGGTAGTAGTAGAATACCTGTAGCAAAGCTCGCAAACTTTTGAATTTTCATCTTTTCATCCTGAGCTAAATTTCTATTTCAATCAAATAAGCAGCATAAAGCTTATTTAATTTAAAAGTTGTAACCAATGCCTAACATTAGCCCGACTTCAGTGTCATCGATAAAACCAATATTGACACCGGCATTGGCGGTAAATTCAGGTGAGAGAGGAACATCCACACCACCACTAATCAGAAAACCAACAGTGCTATCTTGACCAGTAGAAATTGCCGCACCCGCACCAATATATGGAGCAACGTTTATTTGTTGAACTCCTGTCTCTGTGACTGACTCCACTGGAAAATCAAGAGTTAAGGGAATCAGAAAAAGTGCATCATCACCTATTAAAGCACTCGGTCGTACAGAAAAGTTATTGGTCAAACCAATTTTACTGTTGACAGCAAAAGAACCTTCGCTCAATGTGGTATCTCCACCCAATCCAATATTGCCACCAACCCCTATGTAGCTAGAACCACCACGGGTTCGTCTACCTGGTGAGAGAGTTGGTGCTGGTGTCTCGATTTGTTCTGGGAATGGTTGAGGTGATTGCTGTGGTATTTGCTGAGGTATTTGTGTGGGATATGGTGTTTGTGCTTGTAAGTCAGTAGCATTCTCACTGATTTTAGTACCTGAAATAGGCACTGGTGTCACAGTTTTATTTTGCACTGTCGAGGTATCTTTGGAGATATTTTGGATCTCAGAGGCATTTGCTTCAAGGTTGCTAACACCAAGAATACCAGTTGCAATACTTAAGACAGAGATGATGTATTTGAGATGAGAACTGTTCATGAGTAATAATTATCAATGGTGGGTGAAAAACAGAAAGTCAGCAAAACTTTTGTTGAAGATATTTATAAATAATCTTTGATATACCTTCTAGCTCGATCAAATAACAAGGAAAATGATTCTACAAAACTGCTGATTAACTGTTTTTAATATTGAACAAGAAATGTGAATAAAAAGTGACAGTAAAAAGTGACAGTAATTTGTTACCAGTGTTTTGAACCAAAATTTCATGAGAAAATATCAGCTTTTATTTGTTTCAACTAATCTAATATAGTCTTTTCATGTTTAAAAAACATCTTACAAATAGAATATATTTGGAAAACAAAAATCTAACTTAAGTACTATGCTAAAAGTTAGATTTTGCCAAACATAATCAGACTAAATATGATTTTTAATGTTATATTATTGGATTTTCATAAGTTAAAGTAACTATCTATGTTGTAATTAAATACAAATTTTAATAAAAACTATTTCAATTAAAGGAATATTATTCAAACCTCAGACAGATGTAAAAAAAACTAAATATATGTGAATGTGAGTATGAACTCAACTTTTTTGAGTTAGTTCAGAATATTAATACAATGCTAAATACATAGAATAATTTTTGAGGAAATATACAATGCGTTACCTACTAATTTTTGCAATGTTAATTTGTGTCATACTATCCGGTTGTGAGTATTTTACTCCTCAGACTAGCGATGCACTTTCCCAGACACAGCAATTGAAAGAACTTGAAAAGCAAACCCAGCAAATTGAAAAACAAACAGAGGCACTCGAAAGGTTAGCAAAATCAACCGAAAAAATTGCCAATCCTCAAAAATAATTTGAACAGTTCATAGAAGTTGGGTTTATTTAAGAAACCCGACTTCTTAGTTTACAGAAATAATTTTACGAATCTGGTTAGCTTCTTCTACAATTTTTTCAACTCCAGAATAATTAATTCCTTTAACATAATTAATTTTAATTTCTTCTAACATATCGATGAGTAAAGATTGAAATTCTTCAAGGTGATGCTTTTTCTGTAACTCAATCTCTAAAACATCACCAAAACTGCTAATTATATTAGAAGTAAGGTTTGCTGCAACTGGATCTGACATTGATTTAATTAGGTTGTTAGAAGCCGATTGAGATAAGTCACGAGCCAAGTTTTCTACTAATTGATTAGGTAAGTTATTTAAACCGGGTATGTTTTGTATTTGTTGGTAAATCGGAGATTCGTTGAGAGTTTTTACGATACCATGATGCATCAAAGCTTCTATATCAGGTTGAATTTGAGGTAATACATCATAGATACTGACATCGGCTAAGCGAGTAACTATAGCTTTTACCTCGTTTGTTTGATTTACTTGCACATAGGGTTTACGAGTTTCAGGATGAAACAACCAGCGTGCTAAATCACCTTGACGAATCGCATCTTGCATTTGGTCAATCATTTGAATACCTACCATCTCAGTGATTTCCTCAGCAAAGCTCACAGCAAAATCATGATTAAGTTGCGATCGCAAAGGCTCAAGATTAATTAAATTGCTTTGATAAAGACGAATCGTGACTGGAATGACTCGTAACCAACGAAATTGGGGAAGTAATAAAAGTAAATCATACCACCGTCTTAGCATCGCTTCTAACCAGTTTAAGTCGGGATTCCGACGACCAATATAAAAAGTACGTGCTAAAAATTCTAGGGCAAAAATAATTACAAAAGGTAAATCAATCAGCCAGAAATGATTGATGAACTTACCAAATCTATTAATATCACGATAGTAGTTACTATTAATTAAAGGTTTAACTTGAGAATTAAATAAATTGATTTCTGATTGCCAACCCATTTCAGATAAATAAGTTTGACTCCAAAAAACATTAAAGGCATCTCTCGCAGATTGTTGATTTGTGTGCAAGCGGATTTCATTTTTAATTTTTGCTAAAGTACCACTTTTATTAGCTACATCAAACGGATTCTCCTCAATCATACGATGGCTTAAAAAACGTAGTTCGCTAAGCCGGTTTTTTACTTGAGGTGAATTCAAACTAGTCTGCAAAACCTGTTCTTCTAATTCTGTAACTTTGTAAAGATAATTTTGCGTTTCTGGGTGGGGTTCGATTCCCTTGATTGGGTCATATATTTGAGTGACATTTGGTAATACTTGAAAGTAGAAATCACGCCAATGTATATAAGTCAAATCAAAGAAGACTAAACATAAATTTATGACTGCTAAGATAGCAATCAATCTTTCAAACCAGCGGTTATGATAAACGGAAGATTTTCTGATATTTTTTTTGATGTCATGATTATATGAATAAATTTATCTATAAATGTGACTAGAAACAGATGAAATTCTACCTGGTGTAATTGGTTCTTCTGGAGCCGGACGGTATTGCAACCAAGCAAATAAACCAGCAGTACCCAGAAAAATTAAAGTGATAGTAGCTACTAATTGAAGCATGATACTGTAACGCATAACAATGTATTTAGTAATTTTATTTGAGTTGTAAAAATTTTATTTCTTGTTACCAAGTTCAACCTGGTAACGATAGACATCAGCATTAATGTGGTGGAATATCCGTGATTATGAATGTTTTACCCGAAAATTTGCCCACATTACAAAACCATAAATTTGGCAGTCTAAAGCTCTTAGCCACTCAACAATTTCATGATTGCTATTGTGTAAAAAAGTATAGTCTCGTTCATCTTTGACTAAAGTTAAACCTGTTTGGGAATTTTCGATTTTCGTGCTTATATTTCGACTAAAACGTTGATCTAATAATTGCAGCAATTGTGTTACTTTATTTCGCGCTACTACTAAACTTAATAAGGTGTAATTTTGTTGTTGAATTATCTGCTGAAGTTCAACGATATTACTAAATTTTTGCCGACCGAGAGTACCTTGAGTTGGTATAAATAGTGCAGTAGCGCCATTTTTCAAATCCTGCTGATTGAGTGCAAAATAATTCCAATCACCGTAAGCATACTGAATTAATTCACCGTTACCACTGGGTAAAACCAGTTCAGAATGCAAGCCGTAATCTGCTATATAGATAGTCAGCGCCTCAGCAGTATCAGCAGGAGGTACAATAGTTGCAGGAGATAAGATCCAGATAAATAAGATACAAACAATTACGAGAAAAGTAAGTTTAGCAATACGGTATAAACTCATAGATAATTTAAAGCGTTCCAATTTGTCTTTATGAGTAGGGGATAGGAAGTTTAATTAATTAATTAATGTGACTTTGATGTCCTAGGGTTAGAAGTCGGGTTTTTAGCAGAATTGTCTTTTACTAGAGATATTTATCTTAAAAACCGACTTCTGTGATCATCGATTTATTGGGGGTGAGAAGTCGGGTTTTTAGCAGAATTGTCTTTTACTAAAGATATTTATCATAAAAACCCGACTTCTGCGATATTAGCTGAAATTTTCGTGGGGTGAGAAGTCGGGTTTTTAACACTATTGTTTGTGAATACGGATATTTATCATAAAAACCCGACTTCTGCGATCGCAAAGTAAAGCAACTCCTAACTCCTAACTCCTAACTCCTAAGTGTTCCCTGTCTTAACTAAATCAATTAAACAAGGTTATAGTGTTCCATATGGATATGAGTCACAGGTACTTCCAAATCATGTAAAGCTCTTTACCATGAGCTATACGCCAAGATTCGTAGGGAATATTCAACTTTTTGCGCCAAATGGAGGTAACAATAATTGCAATCAGCGCTAAAGTCGCGATTACAGCCATTCTGGCTCGCCACGGAGCTTGAATAAAATTCAATAGTTGCAGTGTTTCTGGGTTATCGATAAATACAATGATTGGGTGAATCAAGATGAAAAAGAATGCAACTATTGAGGTGTAGCGGTGAAACTGAAGAATTAGGTCAACACCATATGAAGCTTCAACACGGTTGATACGAGCAGTTAAGGCAAATTGCATTGCCATCATTGCTAAACCGATGAAACCCAAAGCAGCGGAAAATTCTAACCACACACTACGTACATCACTTGGTGTCGGTGGGTATAAAAGTAGTATTAACAAGGGTAACAAGATAATCACAAGATATGCACCTATCCAAGATGCTCCTATGATTACGGGATTTTTCATCAATAAACTTCTCATCGACTATACCTCTTAACTTTGTTGCAATCCAGCTTGCAATCGTCTGTTAATTTCTGCCCAATTCACCACATTCCACCAGTTATTTAAATATTCAGCGCGGCGGTTTTGATATCTGAGATAATATGCGTGTTCCCACACATCATTACCCATAATTGGATACAATCCTTCCAGAATTGGGCTATCTTGATTGGGTGTGTTAACAATCTGGAGTTGATTTTGAGGGTTACGTACTAACCAAACCCATCCACTACCAAATCTGTCTCCACCTGCTTCGTTAAATTGTTTTTTAAAATTATCAAAACTACCAAAGGTTTGATTTATTTGTTGAGCTATTTGTCCTATAGGTTCTCCTCCACCATTAGGACTCATAATTTGCCAGAAAATTGTATGATTAAGATGACCACCGCCGTTGTTGCGTACTGTTTGGCGGATATCTTCTGGGATATTATCTAAATCACGCAGCATTGATTCTACGCTTCTATTTTTCAGTTCCGGATGTTTTTGCAATGCTTCGTTGAGGTTGTTAACGTATGCAGCATGGTGTTTATCATGATGCAAATTCATTGTCGCTTCATCAATAGCTTTTTCTAATGCGTTGTAAGCATAAGGTAACTTTGGTAGCTCTGCGGGAGAAGCACTCAATTCTCGATCGGGATATGCTACAGCAAGAACCTGGGTAGTAGCAGTTTCATCGGTTGCGGGTGTTGCTGTTGAAATTGGTGACTCAGTTATTGTCTCTCCTTGACAAGCAAATAGCAGAAAAATCAAACAAAATCCTGTGAGGAAAAAACCAAATTTTTGTCGCCAAAATTTTATGAGCATAGTTACGAGCATAATTTTTATCGAATTCAAAATTTTATACTTGATATTGATGAATAAAAATAGACGAATTACTATTTTTACTACTTCATTTTCCCATAAACTATGCTTTTATAAGCAATTACTTATTGATCTGATTTTTCGTTACAAATGTGTATGTGTAAGTCGCATATTAACCAATATTAAATTAATGGAGGTATCAGGAATGAGAGAATAGAATTAACAATTGCCAAAGCAATCGAACCAATTGTAGAACTCCAAAAACCATATCTTAAGCGAAAACCAGGGACTATAGCCGCTGATATCCCAAAGATAATTGAATTGAGAACAAAAAAGAATAAACCCAAACTCAGAATAATGAATGGCAAAGTAAAAAAGGTTAAAAGGGGAAGCAAAAGCGCATTCAATATGCCAAAAACTGCCGCAGTCATCAACGCTTTACCAAAGCTGTCTATTTCTACTCCTATGGGTAGTTTAGAAATAATTATAAAGCTGATAGCGGTTATTAACCAAGTCAGAATCAACCCAAGCATAATTAGGACTCCTTTTTACTCACGTTTCGATTTCGGTCGAGCAGGTCAATATTTTTAGTATTGATGATAAATGTGAATCAAAAGTGACTGTACTAACATAAATACTTGGCGATCGCAATTCATGCCGATACCAACCTAGTTTTTGTAGATTCATTTGGTAGTCTAAGGTGAGTACTGCTTCGCAAAAGTTGGGGTAAGAAGTCGGGTTTTTTAAGGATTTTCTGATGTTATTCATAAACGTTCGTAAAAACCCGACTTCTATGATTCAAAATCAGGCTAAAATCTTTTCCTCACAACTTCCTCACATTTTGGCTCTACTTTATATATTGAACTTGCCAATAATCAAATTTCTAATTTGATTAATATACATAGTTTTATATTTATCAGGCATCACCTTGAACCTATAAATGTAAAACTATTTTTATTTTATGTTTATATTTATATTTATATTTATTTTTATTTTTTGATTATTTAAAGTTATTTTTTGATAATTATAAATATTTGCAAAATATTTTAAAACAACAACACCCAAGCATCTACTCGCCCAGTGATTTCCTCTCGTTTGTTACTTTTACAGGGACGTATACTAGTTACGTTGCCCCCTGACTCTCATAACGAGGAATTATAAGCATTCGAGTTGGGTGTTGTTGTTAGTTGACGAGACAGATTGTTAAACAGCTTTTTTACCTCTTCACTTCAATTTAACCTTTATTTACCAAGCTATTCTATCTGCCAGGGAAGCTTTTTATTAGCTTCATTTTTAATATAGCATTGTTAATTATATGGCAGATAATTTTGAAACGAATCTTTACTTTTACAGAATTTATGTAGAACCCAATGAAAATAGCAGCAAAAAACACCAAAATAATTCATGGATAGGTTTTTCAGAGCGGTTGATAGACTCTAGAAGTCGGGTTTCTTTTATAAACCCGACTTCTCTCCCCAACGAATACTCTCATTGTAGATTATCCGATTAATTGAGCGACTCGGATTGCGGATGCGATCGCACCTTCATGTAAACCATCTCCTAAATAAGCACCTGTATGATAAGTATGGTTTTCTCCGTTGGTATGAATAACTTCGTCTCGGTATCGGAAAGATCCCACAGTATATAGGGGTGTATCATGTTCCAAACGCTGAATAATTTGCTCTCGATTAATTAAAGATTCCAGATTAAAGGCTAAGTTATATTGCACATCGGATGAGACACCACACAACTGATTCAAGTAAGCATTGTATCCCCATCCTGTCGCCGTCTCAAAAAAATCAAACTCCGAGGGCTGTTTAATACCGTATTGCTCGTACATCGAAGTATCTGTGTGAATCAGCGTGACTATTTGATTGTTCTCCCAAGCACTAAAACGTCTAATTTCTGCCACAGTAGGATCTAACAATAGCTTTAAAACTCTATCTGGGGGAGTTGCAAACACAACTTTATCAAACTTATAGGTTGCACCGTTAGAGAGTTCAATTTTTACACTATCTGCCATTCGAGAGATGTCAGTAATATTGATATTTAGTAATATATTCCCTTTTAGACGCTCTAAAATCTTTTCAATATAAGAATACACTCCACCCTTGATTCTAAACCAGTCGGTAAAAATGTAATCCCGTAGAGAGAGAATCTCTAATTCCGCCGGGAAATCATCAATCAGTTCAAAGTGCATTGAATAACTATACATTGTCAGCAGTTTTATCCAAGTGTTTCTCATACATGGAGTCTTAAAATAGTCAGATAAAGATCGATTATGAAGTTCCTGCATTTGAGCAAAATGAGTTTTCAACCAAATACCAATCGAACCAGCATACAAACCGTCAAGCTTGAGATATTCGATTAATTTTTGCAACCCGGTAAAATTCTTGCGGATTGCTGATGCAGAATGTATATGATGACCATTTTTGAAACACAATGTAGATCCTAAATCCACAGGTTCTAAATCAACCTCTAATTCTTTCATCAAGTTGAGAAAGTTATTAAAATTACTGGGAAATTCCAGTACTCCACCTTCTAAAAAATCGTTACATTGATCGCATTTCACATTTTTATTCAGGGTGCGAATATGTCCCCCCAAAATAGGCTGTTTTTCAAAAACTGTGACATGATGATCTTGTTTATTGAGAAGATAAGCCGTGACTAAACCGCTGGCTCCCCCACCAATAATCGCTATTCTCATCTCTCACCTCCTATATTGATTACTTTTTGAAAACTGTTAAGTGCTTGCGGTTAAAATCTTGTCTCCGGATAATCTTTGATATAAAAGCGCTCCCGTCCAAAATGTCGGCGCAAATCCTGGATACCCCGATGAAGCATTACAAAAATAGAAATTATTCAAAGAGGTTTTGTGATTTAATCGACCAATTCCCATATTTTTCGGAGTAAGATTAGAACCGTAAGAATTTCCATAAGGACAATGACAAAACCGTTCGTTAGTTGTCGGACTACCAGTGATTTGAAAAACTAAATGTTGCCGAATATTTGGAACATAATTTTTCTCCACAACATCTAAAATAGAGTTAAAAATTTCCTGTTTTTTTTGTCGATAAGCTTTTTTATCTTGTAGTTGAAGTTCTTGAAAATAGCTGTAATTAGCAACAGTTAAAAACTCGATAATTTGACAGTCTTCCGGACAATCGCGCTCCTCAATAGTTAATAAGGTGGGAGTAGTAATCGCAAAACTAGGATTCGAGTAATCATGCTGTTCATACATTTGAGAAAATGCCTTATTCAAGTCTTGATGACCTGTATGAAAAGTATTCCATTTACCAAATCCATAATCTCTAAGGTCAATATCTTTAACTACACAGTATGCCATGTAATTTGAGGGAGAATAGTCATAATTAAGTTTTTTGCGTACTGTCCGAGAAAACTTTTCATAGCCAATCATTTTGGCGGCTTTTTTGGGATCAATATTACAGATGATAGTATTGGCAGTAAACTGAGAAGTTTCATGAGTAATTAAATCCATCGCTTCAACACCCGTTACTGTCTTACCAGAAACTAGAAAATTGACGACTTCAGTATTAAGAATAATCTCACCGCCGTTGTCAATAATTACTTTTACTAAACCGTTAATTACAGCTTCAAAATGATGAGTAGGATAATAAGCACCTTCTTGATAACCTGAGAATAAAATTACCCAAGCGTAAAAAGAAAGTTGATTTGGTGGTAGTAAAAAATCTTGCCATTGCGATGCTAAAAGCGTTTGTGCAGCTTGAGGTAACTTGAATTTATCAAAAACATCTTGTAACGTACTATGAAGATACATCACCGTGCGGCTGACTTCACCGAAATGCGTAAATAATTCTCCAGGATTTATTGGAGGAGATAATATTTTTAATCCCTCTCTAGTCCTTTTAACCTCGATAATAAATTGACGAATTTTTTCTGTATCGTCAGGAAATAAATTAGAAAGCCGTCGAATCAACTCCTGAGAATCTGAAGGAATATCCAAAGCATAATTTGGCATTCTCATGTGGTCAAATCCGTTTGAATCGTACCGTTCAAAAGTAATATCTTGGTCTAAATTGAGTTTTTTTAGTACTTGATTCACAGTTTTACCTTCACCGCAATCCCAAACGTAGTGGAGTTGGGCATTAAAGCGGTATTTTTTAGCCATAGTAAAAGTATGACCAAATCCACCAGCGTACTCATGGGCTTCTAACACTTGCACTCTTCTACCAGATTTTGCCATCAATGCACCAAATACCAAACCCGATAGACCACTACCTAAAATCAGATAATCAGTTTTCATCATCAGTTTTATTCACAGGACTATTGACAGGACTATATTTATGCTGAATGTGAGCATAAAATCTAGTTTCTAATTTAGAAAACAAATTTGAGGAACTTATGAGGAATCGGTTGATATTATCGGTACAGTTTCGGTTGAATAATAAATAAAATTTCCATAAAATCTAAATAAAATCTAAAGTCTCAGCATAAATCATCGAAAAACTGATTTTTCTACCAACAGCAAAGATTTCCTCACAACTTCTTCAAATTTAAGCTTTACGATCAAATAAAAGCTATAAATTTAGCGCAAAAATAGTTTACACAAGCAAGAAGCAAGATAGACAAATGGAATAGTAATCGAGCAGGAAGATGTAAATATTTACATCAGTTCATAAAAAGAAAAGAACGGTTTTCCCCGCTCTGCAATCAACAAATATTTACTTATTTATCTGATTGAATATCACCTATGCTATCTACCTCCTGGCTTGTGTTTTCTAGGAGGTAATTATGAATAGTAAAAATGGATCTAAAACATCAATTAATTTTGTTACAACATTTTTGGCTACAGCAACAATAATGGCTGCTACCGTTGCTCCTGCCTTGGCTGCACCAAAAGTCAGAATTGTTGATAACGTTGGTTATGGTGGTAGCGGTTGTCCCGATAGGTCTGCAAGTGTTACTGTTAGTCCTGATGGTCAAGAGTTGAGTATTCTATTCGATCAGTTCATTGCAGATGCGAGTAAACGACAAGAAAGCCGTAAAAGCTGTAACTTATCGATTCCCATTGAAGTTCCTCAAGGCTTTCAAATCTCTCTTTACGATGCTGATTATCGCGGTTATATAGCCCCTGCAACCACCGGAAGGCTTAGAGCAGAGTATTTCTTTGCTGGTCAACGCGGACCGATTTTCAACAGAAGTTTTAAAGGTGAAACCGAGTATTTTGTTCGAGATCCTTTAGCAACTGTTGCTAATGTTTGGTCGCGCTGTGGTGACAGTTTAAATATGCGAGTTAATGCAGCAATGTCTGCTAATGGAAAGGGAATTGCCACGGTTGATTCTTTCGACCTCGCGCATCGTGGTTTGAAATATCACATTAAATACCGTTCGTGTAATCAGTGATAGACCTGAAAAATTAGAGTCGGTTTTTACATCTTAAATACTGACAATAAATAAAAAGTCTTCTAAGCGGTGTCGTCGAGATTTGACGACACTGCGACATATTTGGCTAATAAATAGTTTTTGAATGGAGAAAAGATTATGTTTTCTCCAATTTATTATCTCCGCATAGGTTTAGCTATTAGTTTCGCACTGTCATTGCTACCGGAAATCAAATTCAGGTTTGGAAGGAAAAATTTGAAGATCCAAATGATTTCGTTCGATTTCTGACAATTGATTCTGAGGCTAAAATACTTATTAGTCAAACACATGGTGGTGTAATTAAACTCCGGGAGCTAGGCAACGGTAAATTAATTAATAAAATTAAAAGTAAGGCAGCACAACGGTTTCCTATGGTTATTAGTCCAAAACAAGATTTTTTTACTACTATGCACGATGATGGCACACTTAAATTTTGGGAAATTCCATCTGGTAAACAATTGAGTAGTTTGAAAGCTCATCCGAGTCACACACCTCTGGCAATTAGTAGTAATGGTGAGACTTTATTAATTCAAAATGCTGGAGATGTAAAACGGTTTAGAAGAATCGCTACAGGTGCAGAATTTGGTAATATTGACAATTCATACATTGAAAGTACTTTTGCCACGACTAGTAATGGCAAATATGTGTTGATTCAAAGTGGTAGAACTGTAAATCTACATGATATGATTACAGGCTCAAAAATTCGATCTTTTACAGAAGTTTCTCCTGGTGTTTCCGAAATTTTTGTTAGCCCTGATCAAAAAACATTTCTTAGCGTTAATGAAGATGATTATAAATTATGGAATTTAGAAACTGGTAAAGAATTGTTGACCTTAATCCAGGGAGATTCAAGAAGTAATAGTGTTTTCACTCCAGACAGTACAACACTAATTAGCCTTCCTTGGCATAATAATTATCTCAAAATATGGGATGTGAATACTGGTAAATTAACCCATAAGTTTTGTATTAATAGTCACGCAACAGAACCAAAAGATGCTCAGATCAAGGGTATACGAGTTAAAAATCAGAGATCACTAATTTAACTACAAAAACCCAACGAGAGTCGTGGTAATTCATGAATTAATTTACTATTCGCATATTTAGAGAAATATTAAGTTACATCCTCACAAGAATCTCATATTTATTTGGTACTTACAATAACATTGCGATCGCAGTTTTTTAATTTAAAATAATTAAACATAATCCAAGAATATTTGGAGCTTTATTTATTAATGGTATAAGCCCCTCGGTTTATCCATAGAATTAATTCATTAACGCACTGTTTCCTACAGACAAAATCCATAATTAAAAGACGTGTCTCTAGGAAATAATCCAAAATCTAAAATTTGTTAAAAGTGAATAATCAAGGTTTTGTCTTAAAATTAAATAAAGGGTTTTAAAGGATTGATTTTAGTTGCAGGTTGTAACTGGAAATTTGTGTAAATTTGTAAACAATCAACGATACATCTAATACCCATGAATGAAACTATTTTTGACCCCCATTTACATTACGACCATTGGATTCTCACCGAAAATTATTTTGACCCCGAACAACTCAATTATAAAGAAACGGTGTTCGTGATTGGTAATGGTTATCTGGGTACAAGGGGAAGTTTTGCCGAAGGATACCCCGGTGCAGTAGCTGCTACTTTAATTAATGGTGTCTATGATGATGTGCCGATTTATTATACTGAACTCGCTAATTGCCCTGATTGGCTGCCTTTATACATTATCATTGATAACGAAGAATTTCGTTTAGATAAAGGAGAAATCTTCAGTTACCAGCGTCAATTAGACTTAAAGCGGGGTATACTCAGTCGTAAAATTAGCTGGCGTAGTCCGAAGGGTAAAACCATCGACCTCAATTTTGAACGTTTTGTCAGTCAAGCAGACCAAAATGTTTTAGGATTACGTGTTCAACTGACACCGATTGATTTTGATGGCACAATTCGGATTCGGGGAAGTATTGATGGTAATCCAGAAGATAACGATGGTTTCAACTCTTGGTTAATTCTTGATCAAGGTTATGGTGAAGCTAGTACTTGGTTACAAGTTCGCACTAGAACTTCTCGGATTAAATTAGCAATGGCGTTCAAGTTGATTATATCCGGAACAACAGCCAGATTTCGCGATATTAGCGTTCCCGGTTTTCCCACAGTGGAAGCCAAGTTTGATGCTGTTGCGGGGAAAACTATTACTGTAGATAAATTAGTTACAGTTTTTACGTCACGGGAGGTAGAAACTCCTGCTCAAGCTGCTTGTGATAAATTGCAGGAATTACCCAGTTATGAGGATTTGCGAAAAAATCACGAACAAGCTTGGGAGGACATATGGTACCACAGCGACATCGCCATTGAAGGAAGCGCCCAAGCTCAATTGGTGATCAGATACAATTTATTTCAATTATTAATCAGCGCTCCTCGTCATGATGACCGAGTTAGTATTCCTGCCAAAACTTTATCTGGCTTCGGATATCGCGGACATATTTTTTGGGATACCGAATTTTTTATACTGCCATTCTTTATCTTTACTCAACCCGATATTGCTCGCAACTTATTGACCTACCGCTACCATACTATAGAAGGAGCGCGACGCAAAGCCAAATATTACGGCTATCGAGGTGCAATGTATGCTTGGGAAAGTGCAGCAACTGGTGACGAAGTAACTCCCAGATGGGCTCCAGCCAAGCATTTATATGAAGAGGATATTCGCATTTGGTGTCGCGATCATGAAATTCACATTAGTGCTGATATTAGTATTGCGGCTTGGTTGTACTGGCAAGTTACCAATGATTACGAATGGATGCGCGATTGTGGAGCAGAGATTATTCTTGATACTGCTTTATTTTGGAGTAGTCGTGTAGAGTTGAATGTTTTACGGGAATGTTATGATATTCGTGATTGTATAGGTCCAGATGAATATCACGAAAATATAGATAATAATGCTTTCACTAATCAAATGGTGCAATGGCATTTAGAAAAAGCCCTTGAAGTTTACGATTGGTTGAGTGAAACTTTTCCCGAAAAAGCGAGGGAATTAGAAGAAAAATTACAAATAACTGGGAAACGTCGCTATCGTTGGCGAGATATTGCCGATAATTTATTTATTCCTTACGATGCACAAACGGGACTGATCGAACAGTTTGAGGGCTTTTTTCAATTAGAAGACCTTAACCTTAACGATTACGAACCGCGTACCGATTCAATGTTAGCAATTTTGGGCATCAAGGAAGTTAACAAGCGGCAAATTATTAAACAACCAGACGTGTTGATGCTATTGTATTTAATGGAAAGAACTAGCACAACCGATTATGGTAAAGAAGTTCTGCAAAAAAACTGGGATTATTACGCACCTCGTACCGATATTACTTATGGTTCATCTTTAGGTCCAGCTATTCATGGACTTGTAGCAGCATCTTTAGGTAAAACCGGGGAAGCTTATGAAAATTTTAGATTAGCAGCATTAGTCGATTTAGAAAATACACGGGGAAATGCTGCTGAGGGAATTCATGCGGCATCTTGCGGTAGTATTTGGCAAGCAATCATTTTTGGGGTTGCCGGTATCCAATTTACCACAAATGGTCCGGTGGCGAAACCTCATTTACCTCCGACTTGGAAACGCTTACAGTTTAAACTATACTGGCATGGAGAATGGCGAGAATTCGACCTCAAACCAGAAATTAAGAGTTTAAAATCAGAGATCAAAGGGATTATCTTTGATTTGGACGGCGTACTTACCGATACAGCAGAACTTCATTATCAAGCTTGGCAGAAATTAGCAGACGAAGAAGGTATTCCGTTTAACCGTGAAGCTAACGAAGAATTACGGGGTATTTCCCGTCGTGATTCACTGATGAAGATAATAGGAGATAGAAATTATTCCGAGTCACAAATTCAAGAGATGATGGAGCGTAAGAATAACTATTATGTGGAATTTATCCAAGGAATAACACCAGAACAATTGCTACCGGGGGCTGCTAATTTAATCGATGAATTGCGCTCCAAAAAAATTAAAATTGCCATTGGCTCAGCAAGTAAGAATGCTCGTAGTGTAATAGAAAGACTGGGAATAGCTGATAAATTAGATGCTATTGCCGATGGTAACAGCGTCACCCGTTCTAAACCAGCACCCGACTTGTTTTTATATGCAGCCAGTCAGTTAGGATTAGAACCAGCCGATTGCGTTGTAGTAGAAGATGCAGCTTCCGGAGTTGAAGCAGCCCTTGGTGGGGGAATGAGAACCATAGGAATCGGTTCAAGTGAAAGAGTCGGTGCAGCGCATATTATTTTACCGAATTTAGAAGCTGTTACCCTCAAAGATATTGAGCATAAATTTAGTTTTTGTTTAGGTGGTTCTATGCCTTAAGTTTTGATGGGTTTGTAGTTGTAATTTATCGCTGTAAATTAAGGGCGCGCATCCCAACTACAAGCCATCATGATTAATCTGGTTTAGAGTAGTCTATTTCATAAGTTTTGGGGGGTTTGTTTATTGCCGAAACCATGTAGAGACGCGAAACTATGAGCGTCTCTACAGCTGGGAAAGAGGAACAAAAACCTGTTTAATTTTCCCCATCTCCCATATCCTATTCTTTAATTGCCTGAATCACCTGTAAACTTCCTCCGGCATATAATAACGGTTGATCAACTTTAAATCCCGTTGCTCTCAATAACTCTGGTAAATCTGTTTTAAGCAATTCCCATGCTGTTTCTGTCTCAAATAACCAAAAGAATACCCATAACCCCGGTAGGAAAATCGGTAAAGTAGGTTTATGAAAATCTACTAAGGTAAATATTCCCCCAGGTTGCAATACGCGGTATACTTCTTTGAGAATAAGACGCAATTGCTGGGATTCCATTTCGTGTAAAGCAACGCTGGTATGCACTATATCAAAATGATTATCGGTAAAGGGCATATTCTCGGCGAAAGCTTCTACATATTCGGCTTGGGATACATTTTTTTGCGCTCGTTTGATCGATAAAGGAGAAGCATCTAATCCCGTAACATGATCTGATAATTTAACTAAAAATTGCGTTGTTTGACCGCTACCACAACATAAATCTAAAACTTGAGAATCTGAGGAAATTGTTAACTCTTGCAAAGCTAATTGACGAAATCGCGATTCACCACCAACGCTGAAAGCGGCTAAACGTGAGATTCCGTCGTAAAACCATTGATAACGATAGCTTAAGTCTCGAAGAATTGTAGCCACAATATATTTCCCTGGGATTAACTTATGTATTTAATAAAGATATATTGTTAACATTAGTAAAAAAGTTAAAAAAATTGGGGACTAATACTGCTATGGGTCGTGTAGGCGTTTTATTACTTAATCTTGGTGGACCGGATAAGCTTGAGGATGTCCAACCTTTTCTTTTCAATTTGTTTTCCGACCCAGAAATAATTCGCCTACCTTTTCGTTGGCTGCAAAAACCTTTAGCTTGGTTTATTTCTACACGAAGAACCCAAACGTCTCAAGAAAACTACCGTAAAATCGGTGGTGGCTCTCCGTTACGACAAATCACTGAAGCTCAGGGAGAAGCTTTAAAAGCGCAGTTAGCTGAAATTGGAGAAGATGCCAGTATTTATGTGGGAATGCGTTATTGGCATCCTTACACAGAGGAAGCTATTGCCCAGATTGTTGCGGATAAAATTGAAAAGTTAGTAGTTTTACCACTTTATCCCCAATTTTCGATTAGCACCAGTGGTTCAAGTTATCGACTTTTAGAACAACTTTGGCGAGAAAATCCGAAATTACAACAGATTGAATATTCTGTAATTGCTTCATGGTACAAGCAACCTGGTTATCTGCAAGCTATGGCAGAATTAATTAGGCAGGAGATAGACCAATTACCCAATCCAGATCAAGCTCATATCTTTTTCAGCGCACATGGAGTTCCTAAAAGCTATGTGGAAGAAGCTGGTGATCCTTATCAGCAGGAAATTGAGGAATGTACTCATTTAATCATGCAAACTCTCAATCGACCATTACCCCATACTTTAGCTTATCAAAGTCGTGTCGGTCCGGTGGAGTGGCTACAACCATATACAGAACACGCTATTGAGGATTTAGCACATCAAGGCGTTAAAAATTTAGTAGTTGTACCTGTAAGTTTCGTTTCTGAGCATATTGAAACATTAGAAGAAATTGATATTGAGTATCGCGAAGTTGCTGAAGAAGCCGGAATTGAGAACTTTCGACGGGTACCAGCATTGAATGTACATCCAGTATTTATTAAAGCTTTAGCTGATTTGACTGTGGATGCATTAAATTCTCCGAGTATTTCACTTTCTCAAGTCAATCAGATGAAGAAAAAAGTTAAAATGTATCCTCAAGAACGATGGGAATGGGGTATTACAACTTCTGCTGAAGTTTGGAATGGAAGGGTAGCCATGCTTGGTTTTATTGCTTTGATGATTGAAATACTCACCGGACATGGTTTATTACACGCTGTCGGACTTTTGTAATCAGTTATCAGTTATCAGTTATCAGTGAACAATTCCTAACTCCTAACTCCTAATTCCTAACTCTTAATTCCTAACTCATAACTCATAACTCCTAACTCCGGTGGTACTTAAATCCCCAAGCGCTGATAAATTTGGTCTAGATGCTGTAAATGATTTTGCGGATCGAATATTGTTGTGATTTCTTGGGGAGATAATTTTTCTGTGACACGATTATCTTTACAAATTAAATCGTGGAAATTGCCGTCTTTTTTATTCCATGCTGTATGAGCGCTTTCTTGAACTATTTTGTAAGCTGCTTCGCGGTTGATTCCTTTGTCAATTAAAGCTAATAGAACTTTCTGAGAGAATACTACACCACCGTAACAGTTCATATTCTCCGCCATATTTTCGGGATACACTAATAAATTTTTAATTAAATTGATGGCTTCACTTAACATAAAATGGGTCAAAATACAAGAGTCGGGTAAAATTACTCGTTCTACCGAACTGTGAGAAATATCTCTTTCGTGCCATAATGCTACATTTTCTAAGGCTGCAACGGCATTTCCACGAACGATTCTAGCCATTCCCGTTAATCTTTCCGAACGGATGGGATTGCGTTTGTGGGGCATTGCGGAGGAACCTTTTTGTCCTTTGGAGAAGAATTCTTCAACTTCGAGGACATCTGTTCTTTGTAAATTACGAATTTCTACCGCGAAACGTTCCAGGGAAGCTGTAACTAAAGCTAATTGTTGGAGAAAATCAGCATGGCGATCGCGAGAAATAACTTGAGTGGATGCGGTATCTGGTTGGAGTCCGAGTTTTTCACAAGCGAGTGCTTCTACTTTCGGTTCAATATTGGCGTAAGTTCCCACAGCACCGGATATTTTACCAACGGCTATAGTTTGACGTAAGGTATGTAAACGTTGTTGATTGCGTAAAACTTCGGCTAACCATCCAGCGAGTTTAAAACCAAAAGTGATTGGTTCGGCATGAATTCCGTGGGAGCGTCCAATCATCACGGTGTAACGATGTTCGCGGGCTTTTTCACGAATGACTGTAATTAATTCTTCTTGTTTTTGGACGATTAAATCCAAACTCGCCACCATTTGCAATGCTAAAGCGGTATCTAAGACATCAGAACTTGTCATTCCCAAGTGGATGTAGCGTCCAGAATCACCGACATATTCATTGACATTAGTTAAAAAAGCAATGACATCGTGACGAACTTCGGCTTCAATTTCCAGAACTCGATTAACATCAAAATTTGCCTTAGCCTTAATTTCCCGTACAGCTTCGGCGGGGATATAACCTAAATCGGCTTGTGCTTCGCAAACTGCAATCTCAACTTGCAACCAGGTTTGGAACTTGTAAGTATCAGTCCAAATATTACCCATTTCAGGTAGAGTATAACGCTCAATCACATCCGCCACCGAATACAACTGTTTTATTGTACAGGTAGGTGTTGTCTTTTTGGAAATTATAGTAGTCAGTTGTGAGATTGATTTTTTTCTGACTCTATTCCTTATAAGTAAGTAGCCAAGCAAAATTATTTATATATTTACTGCTCAACTATACCTATCTAAACCTAGAAATATTTAATTAAATGTTGGCACAAGTACTTAACGACTAACAAGAGCTAACCATTGCAATTAAATAATTGAAAACTGGTTCGATTGGCGGTAAGGGGTATTCTGTTAAATCGATGGTCACGGTATTGTCTTCCAATTTTAAAAAGCGCCAAAAGGTTCCGGTGGTAACGGTACCGTAAATGGTGTTGATGGAGTTTTTTGCTTGTTGATTAAATTTTTGCGCCGCGATCATTTCTGCGATACATTGTCCTAAACCGATTTTGAGGTTCTCTTTTTTTGCTTCTACTATTACTGCTACGGGTGCTTTGACAAATAATTGCTCCTTGGAACAGCTAAGAATAAAATCGCATATCCCCGTTAACCCTGTTTCAGGTTCAACGTTGAATTCCTCCCCAGAAAACAAGCTGATTTCGTTATTTAAAGCTTCTTTGACTGCCAATAGCAGCGGACAGATAATCAATTCTGACCTGGCTTTTTCTGTATTCAGCGCGATCGCAAGTTGTAGATTTTTATTCAAAAATTCCCCAAGGTAAGGACTCGGCTTTACTGTATGTTCAGGTTTTGATAAGAATGAAACTCCTTCTATAAGATTCAAGTTAAAGTCTTGGATTACTTTAGGAAGCGTAAATTGACTGTAAGGCATAAAAACATTGTGAGTTAGTTAAAACCAGCTTTCTTGATTTTCGCAGTAAAACCAGTTTATCCAAACATCAATATATATAAGTCCGTACAACAAACCGATCAAATACAAAATTCACAACCGTGATTCGCTTAGTGCAAACTCGTTGCTATGGCAATCAATATTATCTATTTTCATACATTCATACATAAACCTCTAATCGTCTCATCATAAACACCTGCTTTTTCTGCAAAAAATCTTAAATTATCCTTTGATAAATAAAACTTTCTCAAATCTCAGAATTCATTTAACTTCTGTATTCATACTCCGTTACAAATCCGTTACCGAAGTTTACACAAAATTTTTTATTGACAGAATTCTCAATTATTCTACGAGATTACAAGAGGTGTGTCTGTAATATGGTATTGTTATGCTTAGGGAAGCAGTTTATTTAATTTTCAAATTTTTTCCGTTTTTTTCCTAAATAGCTAGTTAATAAGCAGCAATCAACTTGATGTTTAGATGATTTTCGTACTACAACACGAGATAAAGGTTGAAGAAAGCTGCGAGTAAATGTGAAGGGATGTAAATCTTGTTGTGATTTAAAGTACTATTTTGTGGGAATAAAATACGGATATTGACAATCAATTGATTTTATGGGTTATGTATTAAAAATATTTTAGAGGGGAAGCGGAAGAATTTTAAACTAAAGATTATATTTTTCAGCCTCGGAGTGCAGAGGTTAGCACAAAGGAATGGAAAATATTTGGACTTAGATTTTGATTTTTTAAAGTCCTTTTCAGAGGACTGAAGCTATTAGACCGGGAATTAAATTCCCGGTCAGTTGGCGATAATAACCCCGTAAAATTAATGTGGTGGAGTACTACTTATGTTTATTCTTGATTTAAAAGAGTATTCAATTCTGAGACGTTTGGGAAGTCGATTATTTTTTTCAGTGAAAGCATCGCGGCGAATTTCTTGTAATCCCAATTTTGGAAAATAGTCGATTTCTTCTAAGGATAAGGGATAAGGTGGACCGCTGGGTTCTTCTGGAGTATCGCGGATAGCTGTGATAACTAATAATGTTCCGTTATGAGCGACTAATTGAGCAATAGCTGTCATTACTTGCTGACGTACTGTTAAAGGTAAAGATTGAATAGTTCTCGATTCAAAGACGAAATCAAAATTTTGCTGCCATTCTTGATTTAGATCGAATAAATCGGCGATGACGTAGTTAACAGAAGAATTAGGAAATCGAGAAATACACCAATTGATTGCTGTAGGGGAAATATCAAAAGCGGTAACATCAAATCCCTGTTTGGCTAAAGCTTCGGCATCGTCTCCTAATCCACATCCAACTACTAAGGCTTTTAAACCGTTTAAATTTTTCTCAAGTTGTGGATTTTGATTTAACCAATCTTTGAGATAGGCATTTACAGTCATATTTGCCCAAGGAACTTGATTAGAATCACCTTGAGCTTTAGCGTATAGATTTTCAAACCAGTTTTGAGTCATAATTTTGTATTTATTAATTGTGATTCGATTCCCACACAAGCATTCACTAAGGGTAACAATGAACCAAGTTGCTCTTGTCCGTTTACTGCTAACTCGCTGTGACATAGATAAATTTTATCGGATACGCGAGCAAGTAAATCCGCTATAATCCT
The DNA here is from genome assembly GCA_012033205.1 of Richelia sp. SL_2_1. GTDB lineage: Bacteria > Cyanobacteriota > Cyanobacteriia > Cyanobacteriales > Nostocaceae > Rivularia. The sequence goes on from JAAUSO010000021.1 coordinate 24,922, forward strand.
TTGCAATCGTTGGTCTTCGGCTGATTTTTCATCTTCAGCAGTCCAAGGTTGAGCAAATCTATCTTGTAAAAAGAACATGGAACCAAATAAGGTTGCTGCTCCTCCTTTTGTCCATAATGGTGAACCTGCATCTAACCAAAAATGCCAGGGATGAGAATGACGTAAGGAACGATATTGAAATATTGTTGCTAATGTAACGGCATTCTCTAGGCTTCCGATGCGACGTATGGGATAAGGACTTGCAGTAATGGTTCCCTGTCGTAATAACTCGATAAATTCCGCGATGGTTGTGGTTTTACTTTTATCTGGTTTTTCTACTGCTTCTGTTACCTGCTCATCTTGTAAAGATTTCCTAGTAGAAGAATATTGATTTAATCTAGTATCAATTTCCCAGTAATGTTGAGCGGTTTCTAGTAATTGCCGCAAAATCGCCAGTTGTTCGTAATTGGAATAACCAACGTCAGATATAAAGTATTCTATGGCGCTATATAAAAAGGAAACGGGAGTCGGAATTAAACGCTTTTCGTAATTCGAGCGCTGTTGCTCTAACCAGTTTAATATTTTTCTATAAGCGGTTGTCGCAGCATAACCTAATCTATCCCACCTTTCAAAGGAATCGATATTTAGTAAATTGGGGTTGTCTGGATGGGGTTCAAAACAGTAGTCTGCGATTAATCCAGCTCTTACCGGATCAATAAATTGATGGTTATTCGGTTTGCGACTGAGTACTACTAACATGGACGCGATGGCATCTCTATCAACCAAACGTCCTAAACCCGGATAAACTAAGGTTAATAAAGTTAGTAAAGCCCGAATCAAAGGTGAACTAATTAAAGGACGTTGATCTTGCAGCGAATTCACCGCAATTCCGGCTTTGCTAAACTTTTCGATCAAAGAATAACGTGCAATTGCGTCTAAACCGGGAGCAATGATGGCGATTTCTTTTGGTTGTACTATGCCGGATTGGACTGTTTTGATGATTGTTTCTGCGGTTTCTTGTAATAATGAAGCGCGGGAAGTTGTTTGAATTGACTGTACCGATAAAGGTAAACTCAAAAGCGTCATTGGTTCTGTGATCAATTGCGTCATTGAATTCAAGAGCAAATCGGATAAGGATAACATCGGTGGTTGAGTTAAAATTTCTCTGTGACAATGTTCTGCTAACCCAGACATATAATTTGGATCTGCTCCTAATCCCAAACGCACTATACCATCGGGATTATAACTAAAGGCTCCCACACCATCAGCAATAATCAACTCGAATAAACGACGCATCAAAGCGGGATAATCCTGTACGTCATCCGCTAAAACTGCTTGATAGCGTTTTTTGAGTCGGGAAAGATAATTATGATCCGCTAATAAATTTTGAGCGTAAAGTTCCGTAATAATTCCGTAAGTTAAAAAGCCCTTATCCAAACACCACTTACGCCAATCTAATAATAAAGAACCAATCATATCTGGTTCTAACTTAGTAAAATTATCTTGTGTTGATATTACTGTTGTTAAAATGTGCGGAATATTTTCAATGGTGTTCCACTTAAGGCTGCTAATTGCATTAAGTCAAGAATACGGCGTACTAAACGAGACTCATTCATCCCAATACTACGCAAAATTTCTTCATTGAGTCGAGAATGCCATAACTTAGTTGCTAGTTCCTGTTCAGTTTCTGGACGTAATCTTACCGGAAATTGGGCTTTTAATTTTAAAGATTCGATCAAAAGAGGCCAAAACAAAATCACTTCATCTTGAAAAAACCTAAAGGTGTTTTCGCTATCACCGGGTACTTTCCCCAAGTAGCAGTCACAATTTTATCTGCTAGCTCTCGACGATTATCTCCATTTGCAGCAAAGACTAAAACTCCCAGTTCGTTATGCAGGTAAAGGCTTTTTGGTATGCTAGAACTATTTTTTTTGATTGAGTTACTAGTATAAAATAGTTGCTTGTTCTGATCGTGATGGTTTACCCAAATACAAAATTGCTCTACCAAACGTTCAGTCTTACCACTACGACTAGAACCTTCAATCCAAAGAGAATGATTTAACACAAACCGTCTCCCGATGATTTTGTTAAGATATCGAACAGCGTTAATGTAAGTTTAAAAACTACTAAAAAGATAGAGATGACTATTTAAAATGAAAAACTTTTCCGTTAGTCAAAAAATTTATTCGTATTTAGTAAAAGCTTACCAGTGGTACTTACGAACCCAGGAACGCTCTTTAGATGAAGCTTATAAAGCAGCATTACAAATTAAGGTTATAGAAGATGAACATTTTAATGGTCAAAAAATAGATATTAATTCTGTTACCTATAGTACCAGTGTAATGGATTATTTTGAATCTGACCTCAAACAACTTTTAAGAATTGTGCGGATGAGGTTGACGGAGTTTAAAGCGAGTCATTATTTACTGAATGAATCAAATTTAAAGGCTGCAAATAAATTTAATGTTGAACATCCTAATTCTGAATTGGTTTTAGAAAAGTTAAGATTGATCGATCAAATAGTTGCTAAATATACGACACCAATTTTACAACAAACTTTTACTCAAGATGCAGTAATTCCATCTTCTACTCAATATGACACAATTATACCAAAAATTGAATCAGAAATAGTTCAAACCAGAAAAGTAGATTTAGCAAAAAATCAATCAAACAATCAACCCAAAGGTAAAGTTAACACCACAGGGGTATTACCGCGTTCAATTTTCAATACATTTAATCGTTTACAAGTTGAATTAGATCCAAATGCCGAACAGGATGTTGTGGAAAAATTCCGCACTTCTCAAAGAAGAACAATTATCTCGGTGAGATTTTTATTATTATTAATTATTATCCCCATTTTAACCCATCAAATATCAAAAGCAATTTTAGTTAGTCCAATTATCAATCATTTTAGAAGTAGCGAACAATCTCAATTATTTATTAATTATGAAATGGAAGAAGAAGCACTATTGGAATTAGAAAGATTTGAAGAAAAAATTAAATTTCAAACTTTAATTAATAGTACACCTCTACTTTCTCCCCAAGAGATGGAAGAAAAGATAGAAGAACAAGTAAAAGACAAAGCATTGGAGATTGCCGAAAAATATCAGGTGATAAGTGGTAATGCAATTAAAAATGTTTTTGCGGATATTATTTCTGTTTGTGCATTCATCTGGTTTTTGATGATTAGTAAGCGAGAAATAGCCGTTTTAAAAGATTTTTTTGATTATATCGTATATGGTTTAAGCGACAGCGCTAAAGCATTTATTATTATTCTATTTACAGATATCTTTGTCGGATTTCACTCACCTCACGGTTGGGAAGTGATTCTAGAAGGTATATCCCGTCATTGGGGTTTACCTGCTAATCACGAATTTATTTTCCTATTTATTGCGACTTTTCCAGTAATTCTAGATACTATCTTTAAATACTGGATTTTCCGTTATCTCAATCGCATTTCTCCTTCTGCGGTTGCCACTTATCGTAATATGAATGAATAGAGAATGGGTAATTGGTAATGGGTAATGGGTAATTGGTGATGGGTGATAAAATCTGTGAAATCAGTGAAATCCGTTGAATCCGTGGTAAGTGATGGGGTATAAGTATTAAATAATGTAACAATAAATTTTAGTAGTCGCATAAAAAGTTATTTTTTAATCGTATTTATATATAAGTTGTCAACTATAGAATCAAAAAGGAATTAAGTATCTAAAAACCAGTGCTGATAGCAATTTGCCTGTTGATCGGATATATTCTTGTGGGATGGACTTAAACAACCATGCTGACAAAATATTAGAAAAGTCGCATCATTGATAATTGCGAATGAAAAAGTTAGGAACCATAATTGCGATCGCGTTACCTGTAGCTGTGTTATTAATTACTTTACAGCCTTTAGGTCGTCTACTACTTAGTCCAGTACAGTGTCAATTAAAAAGATGGCAATTACCAGTATTTCCTCCTGTAAAGCTAGATAAATCGACTTCAACAGCAACAACAAAAGTACCACCACTAATTGCAATCAAAAAAGCACCTTTTCCTTGTTGTGAAGGTGATACTTCTTGTTTTGATGAGCAAATATGGGGAGAAAATGGTCAAAGTTTAGATAAAAAAGTTCTTTTAAATTCCCTAGATAATAGTTTAAGGTATTTAAAAACTTCTGCGGCTGAAAATGCTTATCAAAAATATCCCATACCTGGAATTAGTAGAGAACGAGTTATCAAAAGTTTAATTCGGTTTCGTCAATTAGTGTTAAAATCTAAATCCGCAGCCGAATTAAATCAAGCTGTTGCCAAAGAGTTTGTTTTTTATCAATCAGTAGGAAAAGATCAAAAAGGAACAGTATTATTTACTGCTTATTTTGAACCGCTTTATGTCGCAAGTAGAAAACAAACAGCAGAGTACCGCTATCCCATTTATGCTTTACCTCCAGATTTAAAAGATTGGGGAAAACCACATCCTACACGTGTGGATTTAGAAGGGGCTGATGGTTTACAAGGTGAAAAAGGAAAATTAAAAGGATTGGAGTTATTTTGGTTTAAATCCCGTCTCGAAGCTTACATGATTCATATCCAAGGTTCTGCTAAATTGCGATTGCTCGATGGTACTCAAACAACTGTCGGTTATGCCGGAAATGTCGCTCATAATTACAAAAGCATCGGAACTGCTTTAATCGACGATGGCGAATTACCATCAAGCGGTGTTACCATGCCGACAATCTTAGAATACTTTGAAAAGTACCCCAAAAAGTTAGATGTTTACCTTCCTCGCGATCCCAGTTTTGTGTTTTTCCAAGAAAATAAAGGTGAACCAGCACAAGGTTCTATCTCAGTAAACTTAAGTGCGGAACGCTCAATTGCTACAGATAAATCTTTAATGCCTCCCGGAGCATTAGCCTTGATACGCGGTCATTTCCCCTTTACGACAGACAACAAGCAACTACAACACCGAACCGTTAGCCGTTATGTTTTAGACCAAGATGCCGGAGGTGCCATCAAAGGTGCAGGTCGAGTCGATTACTTTTTAGGCACTGGCAAAATTGCTGGCGATCGCGCTGGAGTTACAGTTAGTAATGGACAACTATTCTACCTGCTAATCAAATAAAAACCATCTACCTTTTGATAGATATTATTAAATTAATTTAGGTGAATTAGTGATGACTTGTATGCCAAATATTAAGTTTAATTTAATATTTGTGATGCAAATTCCCTGGTTTTTAAAAATCTTAGAGGGTAAATATCCGGAATAGTTTCTGAATAAATTGCTTAAAAAATATGGAACTACTAATTTTATTTTTCGTCTGATATGAAAGAGTTTACAAGCTAAAAAACTTGTCAATAGTTTTATCTTAAAACTTACTTTTTTTACGAAAAATATTTTTTTGATAAATATTTGGTACAAATCTGAAATAGAACTTATGCAATTTGTATATGAAGTTATTCATGTCAAGAATGAGAGACTAAATAAGAATCTCATTAACTGTAAGAGATAACCTTAATCAGGGAGATTAAAAGTGATTCGGATTTTAGTTGATGCTGACCTAATTTTGGAAGCTTTAATGAACCGTAATACCGTGACAGATGTGAGAGAATTATTAGATAAAGTAAATCCTTTGATTCAGATGTATATCACAGATGTTGGATGGGAGAAAATATATACTTATTTGAGTCATTTACAAAACAAAAAAGTTGCGGAAATGGTAATCAATTGGTTGCAAGAAAAAATTCAAATTTGCTCTGTAAACCAAAATATTTTACAACAAGCACGTTCCTCACCGATTAAAGATTTTGAATCCGCTGTGGAAATTATCTGTGCTAGTTATCAAAAACTAGATGCAATTTTAACTCATAAATATGATGATTTTGCGGAAGTATCAGATAATTTTTGGATTTGGTCGATGAAAGAATTGTGGATACGTGCTAATCTAGAAAGTCAACTACAAATAGAGCAGTTAATTTAGTTTATTGCTGATTATTTGTAGAAGTATCAGACGATTTCTGTAAACGTTCTAAACCTATAGAAGCTTCTTCAATTTGAAGATGTAATAATGTTAAATTTCCCTCCATGATTTTCTTTTGAGTTTCTAGAACTTTCGTTTTTTTTCGCAAACGAGACATTCTCAGTTTATGATCTTCCGTTCGTCCAGGTTGAAAAATAAACCCAAGATAAACCGTGACATTGGAAGCATCTAAAGTATTCACCCCAGCAGACAAATTAAAACCGAAGTCGTTTTCTGTATTGACATGAGCATTAGGAACGTAATTAAGAGGGTAAATATTAGGATAATTAAAATTATTTGAGTTGTTATTTGTATTAGTAACAGGTAATTGTGGATTAGATTGTAGTATCTGATTAAAACTAGCATCATTTCCCACATTACTTGTTTGGTTGCTAGTTGCGGTTTGTGAATATCCAGGTTGGATATTTAAGACTTGTAACCCAACTACAATTAAACCAAAACAAATTAACGGTAACAATCCTTTGCTCATCTTCTTAAAACTGATTATGTAATCATTCAGGGTTGTTACACAGTTTACCCTATATAGCTATCGCACGGAAATATCTAATTGGTAATTTAAAATACCATTGCCGCTAGTTTGCTGAGTCACATTACTATTAGGAGCATTGAGTTCGACTGTTATGGGAGACATACCAGGAGAGTAATTTGCAGAAATTTCTACTTTATGTTCTCCAACTGACAAATAACGCGATAAATCAATCTCTGTGGTTTTATTGTTGAGATTTTTAACCACTTTTCCATTTACAATTATTTTGCCATTTAATTTAGTTGCTGAAGTCTCAATCTTGAGAATATGTGGTTGTGATAGATTCGCACCATTTAAACTAAGTGTACCACGTTGATATCCCGAAGAATTACTGGTAAACGTCGTAGAACTACTTGTATTGTCTTGCATATTATTGATATCCGATTGTGCAACAGTACTTTGGTGATTATTCAGAAAATTATCTAGAAAAACTGCGGAAACAGTCATTAATACAGCCGTGCTGCATATCAAGAATAGTAAATTTTTCATGATCAATTCTCACTTGTTATTAAATACAGACTTATATTATTTTTTTATTATGAATGATTCAATAACTGCTGAGGTTATATTCAGCCGTTATTTATCACAAAAATTTACTTATAAAAGGATTATTATATATTTTTTAACACAAAGGGGCGCGGAGGTTAGCGCAAAGGGACGCAGAGTTTTTACTAATATGTAATGGAAATACCTACTCCCAATTCCCAATTCCCAATTCCCTTTATTAATTACAACTATTAGCCTGAGAATAAAATCCCCAGGCATTTAAGAGCTTTAATTAAACTAAACTTCCCAGAAAATATTAGCGTGAAAAAGCAGGAAGATTAGGTTTTTTTGGCTTTTTTACGTGTACCGGAACATCGACTTTAATGCCAATATTGTTAGTATTAACACCAGTACGACGATTAGGATCTCCATCTAGTCGTTGTCGGCTGGTACGTGCTTGTTCGCACTTAGAAGAATTACAAACTTGAGTTGATGTAGTAACAGCAGTAGTACCGACGCTACCTTTACAATTCTCGCCGAATTCTTGAGTTACATCGTTTCTTTGTCGTCCTTTTGGTGAATCATCAATTGAAACTTGGACGTTAACATCAATTGCGTTACATCCCGCAAATGCTTTATTCTGTAAAGAAGGAATAAATACTGAAGATACAGTAGTTAACGAGAATAAGCCAAAAGAGATTAATTTTAGCTTCATAGTTGCATCCTTATAGATTATTGACAAGTTGTTGTTCTAGTTTGAACATGAGAACTATTGCCTTCAGAACCACTTTTATAAGTGCTGTTGTAGGTTGTGCAATTGCCTAATTTCTTCATATTCCTGATATTGTGGGGGTAGATGCGACGTGTTGGAACGCGGATTGCAGAACCACGATAAATACGGGGACGGTAGAATCTTCTTCTACGAGCGTTTTGTATTTGGATATCACCGTTGCGGTTGATTCTGACGCTGGTGTCACCGTTTTGAACTTGAATTTTATCAGCACTAGCAATTCCTGCTGGTAATGCTATTAGTACTGATAATGCAAGGATGGAAATCGTTTGTTTTGTAGTCATGGGAACCTCTTTTAATAGAAAAAACCGATTTTTATAGTGATGAACCACAGATAAAACGATTAAGAAAATCGGTAAAACCAGAATTAATACCAATTTGAAAAATAATCTGAAAAATGGATATTTATCAAAAATTTTGAGTTTTTGATTTGTATTTTTGATCATCCAAAATCCAAAATGGTATAACCGCAGATTTTCATCCCATGCAATTTAGTAACAATAGCGAGAACCCAAAATCAGTTGACGCTGAATATTTACTTGGTCAGCATTTTGGTTGACAACCCCACCATCAATAGCAACAGCATTTTGGTCAATTCTTTGATTTGATTGCTGTGACTGGGAACCTGCATTACATCTGCGGTTCCCTGGACCTAATTTTTCTTGACGCTGGATGCTTACTTGTCTACCATTTTGAATAACTCGACTACCAGAACCAATTACAGTAGCTTCTTGATTTGCCTTTTGGGTTGTACCTTGTTCTGCAAATGCTGCATTTGGTACGATAAGAAAAGCGGCAGCTAACAAACCGAGGGTGGAAATTTTCTTAATCATTTTTAATATACCTGATTAGTTTTGTGTGTTGTCTGTTGTGTGTTGTAATTTTTGAAAAAGTAGGCGACTATCTTGGTGATTATCTCCAAGATGCAACGCCGGAAAAATTCTTGTCCGCAAGATGCGGACACTACTTATTTCTCTGCAATGACTGTAAATATTAGCGGTAACAACCAGTGCTAGTTACTACAACTTGCTTTTGTTCGCTAACACTACTATTCCCTTGGGCATTGTCAGAATAATCTATCGCAGCAGAATTTTGAGTAGATGCCTGAGTAGAAGTTTGTGACTGAGTGCTGTAGCTTCCAGGACAGTAACTACGTAAACGGTAACTACCACCTTGCTGACGTACTCTAATTTGATTTTGAATATTTAAACCTTCTGAACTCTGAGTGTTTACACTACGATTAATTGCTGCACCTCCCTGAGTTGTAATTTGTACGCTCTCTTGTCTTTGAGAATTAGCAAAAGCTGCGCCGGGTGCAACCATTAAACCAGCAGCCAATAAGCCGAAAGCCAAAGATTTATTTAACATTTTTAGACCTCAAAATTATGTATCGATTAGAACTGGCGTTGCCGAATTGTATTTATCGACACCGCCCTCAGAAGTTAAATAAGGAAATTTACCGACAAGCGCGGCTGTTATTGGCAACTTGCTTCTGGTCATTAACGCTGCTGCTAGATTGAGCGTTATCGGAACCGTCTAGAGCCGCACCGCTTTGATTTGTTCCCTGAGAAGAATTCTGTGATTGTCCGCTATAGCTACCACCGCAGTAAGCAGGACGACCGTAACGACGACCGTGACCACCAACGCGATCGCGAGTTTTCTGAATTTGCTCTTGGATGTTGAGAGATTCGGAACTTTGAGCGTTTACACTACCGTTGATTGCAGTACCATTTTGAGTGGTATTTTGATTGCTATTCTGAGATTGAGAATCAGCCAAAGCTGCACCAGGTGCAACCATTAAACCAGCAGCCAATAAACCGAAAGCCAAAGATTTGTTAAACATTGTCAGAACCTCTTGTAATTAGTTGTGTTGTGTGTTGTGTTGTGGAATTGAAATGGCTTTGATGGATATATGCAAAGCCATATTTATCTGTTAACTGATAACTGATTTTTATCTGCAAGCCTTGGTGTTATTGGCAACTTGCTTCTGGTCATTAACGCTGCTGCTAGATTGTGCATTGTCAGAACCATTTACAGCCGCACCGCTTTGAGATGTTCCTTGTGAAGAGTTCTGTGACTGTCCGCTATAGCTAGGAGCGCAGTAAACAGGACGACCGTAAGGACGACCTCTACCAATACCGTCGCGACGATTTTGAATTTGCTCTTGGATGTTCAAAGATTCGGAACTTTGAGCATTGGTGCTACCGTTGATTGCAGTACCATTTTGGACAGTATTTTGATTGCTATTCTGAGATTGAGAATTAGCAAAAGCCGCACCAGGTGCAATCATTAAACCAGCAGCCAATAAACCGAAAGCCAAAGATTTGTTAAACATTGTCAGAACCTCGTGTAATTAGTTGTGTTGTGTGTTGTGGAATTGAGATGGCTTTGATAGATATATGCAAAGCCATATTTATCTGTTAACTGATAACTGATTTTTATCTGCAAGCGCGGGTGTTATTAGCAACTTGCTTCTGATCATTAACGCTGCTGCTAGATTGACCGTTAACTGAACCATCTACAGCCGCACCGTTTTGAGATGTTCCTTGTGAAGAGTTCTGTGACTGTCCGCTATAGCTAGGAGCGCAGTAACCAGGACGACCATAATGACGACCTCTACCAATACCGTCGCGACGGTTTTGAATTTGCTCTTGGACGTTCAAAGATTCAGAGCTTTGAGCATTGGTGCTACCGTTGATTGCAGTACCATTTTGGACAGTATTTTGATTGCTATTCTGAGATTGAGAATCAGCGAAAGCTGCACCGGGTGCAACCATCAAACCAGCAGCCAATAAACCGAAAGCAGCATACTTCTTCAACATTTTATAAACCTCGTGTAATAGTATTGTGTGTTTTGTTGTATCTTGTGTGTTGTTGCCCAGAAGATCAACTTTCTTTAAAATTTCAACAGGTATTTATTAACAACCTTTGATGATTTTTTAAAGTTTTTATTTTTCTCTTGTGGGATATACGGGGATACAGAATTTAGTTTGCTTATTCCGGATTTACCCGAATTTTTTTGGGAAATAAATGTTCGTGCTTTTAATCAGCCACCATTTCTGGCGAATTAGCATTACTGATCATTCATGCTTTGATTATCCACCGCGAACAACTAACATTTAAAGTTGAACCTCTATACTTAATTACTTTACCCAAAGAACTTGGGGGTGTCAAGTCTTTGGTTAAAAAAGTTGGGCGCAATATTTTTTTGATGTTAGGATGTACCGCTATAGACGTGCTTAAGTTGTGTAACTGTGAAACGTAAACCAAAACCAAGGATAGCTTTTCTTCGTGAAAAGGCGGGTTTAACCCAGCTTGAGTTGTCTCGTCTCGTAGGCGTGACAGAAAGCACCATCCAAAACTGGGAAAGTGGTAGAACAGGGATAGACCACATTCAGAGAATCGTAAAATTTTGTAAAGCTCTCGATTGTCAAGTAGAAGATTTGATCGAATCAGAAAAAGACTTCCCAGAAGAAGCATCAACAAAACCAGCTTCTTTGCAAGAAATCCATAATTTACTAGGTACCGAGGAGGAAGAAGTAGAAAAAGCAGAGGAAGCCGGAAAGACAAAGTAGAAAATTTGATTTTTTAACCTTTGACCTTTAACCTATAACCTGATTTTCCTGCCATAAAGTATCTATAGTGACAAAAGAATATCCTTCTTTTAATAATTGAGGGATGATTATTTCTGCTATTTCTGCGACATCTTGACCGCCATAAAAGCCGTCATGTAATACGATTAAAGAAGCATTTTCTAAGTTGTTCATGACTCTGTTGACAACTTTAGTTATTCCTGGAAGTACCCAATCTTCCGGTACAATGCTCCACATCACGGGGCGGTAATCCCACTGATGAAAAAGTTGTAAAGTTTGAGGCAAAAATAAACCATTAGGGGGTCGGATATCGCGTACTTTTTCCGGTGGTAAATTACAAGCATTGTAAATAGCTGCTTGGGTTTTTTCTAAACTTTGTTTGAGTTCCGTTGGCGAGAGAAAAGGGAAATTGTGATGATAATAGCCGTGTAACCCGATCCAATGTCCGCGAGAATGAACTTGTTGAGCTATGTGAGGGAAACGTTCGACGCAAATACCCAGCCAAAAAAAACTTGCTTGAACTTGATAATAATCTAGAACTTGCAGTAATTGCTGCGTATATTGGGGATGGGGACCATCATCAAAAGTGAGAGCAATGATTTTGGAATTTGGATTACCCCTCCAAAGACATTTCGGAAAACTTGATTTCAGGATTGGGTACAAAAGCGGGAACAAAGGATAAAGCTGCATTTTAGGTTAAAGGTTAAAGGTTAAAGGTTATAGGTTATGGGTCAAAACCAGTAACTTTACACTTTTGATATGCTTTCGTAACAATTTCTGTAACCATCTAATCAATTTTTGAGTTTCTCGTTTAGATTGGGATAAATTTAGGAGTAATCCCGGAATAAACGGGTGATGTTGTTTAAAGATATACGAGACTACCAAATACTCTATCTTGCTCTATTCCTTATTTTAGGGTTAGGTACGAGAGATTGGACACTAAAACCGACGATGATTTTAGTCACAATTGCGACAAGTTTAGCGACACAATTGCTTTTGACATTAATCGTTAATTATTGGTCATTTGCGGACGATAAAGAACATAAAACAAACATTCGCAGTCCTTTAATTACATCATTGGGAATTAGTTTGCTTTTACGAGCAGATTATCCGACAACGATGATTTTTGCTGCTGCAATGGCGATCGCCAGTAAATTTGTGTTTAAGTTTGGAGATAAGCATTTTTTTAATCCTGCCAATTTCGGAATTATTTCTGCACTAGTATTAACCCCTGACGCTTGGGTTTCTCCAGGACAGTGGGGGGAAGACTGGTGGTATGGGGTGCTATTTATCGTTACAGGTGGGATGATTTTGCAGCGTATCGGACGTTGGGATACTACGGCAGCTTTTTTGGGGTTTTATGCGCTGCTAGAGGCTATACGCAATTTATGGCTGAATTGGACTTGGGATGTTTACTGGCATCGTTTAATGAGTGGTTCTTTACTATTATTTGCCTTATTTATGGTAACAGACCCTCGTTCTATTCCTAATTCCCACATCGGAAGAGTAATATGGGCAGCCTGTATAGCTCTTGTTACCTTTATTTTGCGAAACAACTTTTATGTTTCCACAGCAGTCTTTTGGGCATTATTTGCCCTCGCACCGCTCAGTGTACTTTTTGATCGGGTTTGGAAGGCATCACGTTTTAAATGGGGTGAATCAGTGAATCAGTGAACAGTTAGCAGTTATCTGTTTGTCTTCCGATCTCTCCATCCCCTATTGAGGTATTTTATGAAATTCCGGCGTTTGTTAATTTCAGTATTGTTAGCGTTTGTAATTGTTATTTGTTTCACTCCTTCTGCTTTGGCTTTTTGTGGTTTTTATGTTGCAAAAGCAGATTCAAAGCTGTATAACAAGGCTTCTCAAGTGGTTATTGCTCGTAAAGATAATCGCACAGTGTTGACTATGGCAAATGATTATCAGGGTGATGTGAAAGATTTTGCAATGGTGGTACCCGTGCCAACGGTGTTAAAAGAAGAACAAGTAACGGTTGCCAAACCCAAGATAATTGAACGTTTGGATGCTTTTAGCGCACCGCGATTGGTTGAGTATTTTGATGAAGATCCTTGCGCTCCTGCTTATGAACGAGAAATGCAAAACAATGCACCGATGTCTGCTCCAGCACCAACCGCTGAAGCAAGTAAAAGAAGCGATCGCAATTTGGGTGTGACAGTAGAAGCGCAATTTAATGTCGGTGAATACGATATTGTGATCTTGAGCGCGAAGGAATCTAGGGGTTTAGAAAGGTGGCTGCACGGCAACGGTTATAAGATTCCTAGAGGTGCAAAACAGTTGTTGAATCCTTATATTCGTCAGAATATGAAGTTCTTTGTTGCTAAAGTCAATTTAGAAAAGTTTGACGAAAACGGTTATCAGAATCTTCGTCCTTTACAAATTGCCTACGAATCTTCTAAATTTATGTTACCGATTCGTTTGGGAATGGTTAATTCAACATCGGAACAGGATTTAATTGCTTATATTCTTTCATCCCAAGGACAAACAGAACTTACTAACTACCGCACGGTAAAAGTTCCCTCAGATGTGAATATTCCGGTGTATGTTAAAGAAGAATTTGGTGATTTTTATAAATCAATGTTTCAAACTTCCTATACAAAGGAAGATAAAAAAGTTGCATTTTTAGAATATGCTTGGGACATGGGTAATTGCGACCCTTGTTCTGCCGAACCGTTAAATAGAGAAGAGCTTATTGATGCGGGTGTATTTTGGTTGGATGATTATTCAAGTGGAATTGTACCTCCCGGATTTCGCGGTGGTTTTCCGAGTAGTAACATTTTTGTAACTCGTTTACACGTCCGTTATACCCGCGATAAGTTTCCCGAAGATTTGATGTTTCAGGAAACTTCTAACCGCGACAATTTCCAAGGACGTTATGTTTTACAGCATCCTTTTACTAGTGAAACAAATTGTTCTGCTGGTAGAGAATATAAAAGGTCTTTACGAAATCGTTTTGAAAAAGAAGCGCAAACTCTTGCGAAATTAACTAATTGGAATATTCAAGATATTCGCACAAAAATGAAGCTTGAAGGACAAGTTAGTATTTCATTGTGGCAAACTTTTCTTTCTTGGTTGGGAATGTAAACTCAACTATCAATTATCAATGGTAATTGGTAATTGATTAATAAAGCGCTATATTCAAGAAACTCCTAACTCTTTATTCCGGTGATTCAGTGAAGACGTAGCAGTGCTACGTCTCTACAAAACTAACTCCTAACTTTTAATTGCCGATTATGAAAGCCAAAATTGAAAATGATGTAATATACATCAACCACGAAGATGTTCCGGAGTACAAAAAAGGCGGTTCTGTGGTGAGAAATAGTTTTTTTGGGCATTGCGATCGATTGCTGGTAAATCTAAACGTTACAGCGATTGGGAGTATGAAAGTGAGGTTTGGTTTGCTTTATCGAGAATGTTAATGTCTTTTACCGAGTCGGGATATTTAGGGCTTACGGAAACGATTTTAGAATTTCCTCAATCTACAGATATTCCTCCAGTATTTCGAGATGTGGCAACTTGGGAATAGAAAATAATATCAGGTCTTGATTAGTTATTATTCGCTGTTGATTGGTAATGGGTAATGGGTAATTGGTAATTGTTGACTGTTCCCGAACCAACTTTATTACAAGTGTTTAACCGGACATGAAATAACTGAGGCAAAAGGAAATAATTAGATATTAGAATTAAAAAAAACAATAAAAAACGGGCGGTTGAACCCGTTCCACAAGAAATATATTTGAATTTTTCATCGGTTAAGAAGTCGGGTTTTTACGATAAATATCGTTAATACCAGAAAATCATCATCAAAAACCCGACTTCTGAGACAACTTTAACCTTTAACCTTTAACCTTTAACCTTTAACCTAAATTACCGCTTCGCGAATTTCTTCGACATCTTCCGTAAACGAATTGATTCAGGTGTAACTTCTACCAATTCGTCAGGTCCAATATATTCTAAAGCTCTTTCCAGACTCATATCTGTGGGTGCTTGTAATTGAACCAATTCATCACCACCAGCAGCACGATGGTTTGTCAACTGCTTGGTTTTACAAACGTTTAATTCCAAGTCTTGAGGACGATTATTTTCTCCAATAATCATCCCTTTATAAACTTTGGTACCGGGAGTAATAAAGTAAGAACCTCTATCTTCCGCATTTTTCAAAGCGTAGAAAGTCGCAACACCTTCATCAAAAGATATCAATACACCGTTACGACGAGCAGAAATTTCGCCAATAATCGGACGGTAATCGAGGAAACTGTGGTTCATGATGCCGTCACCGCGAGTTAAACGCATAAATTCACCACGGAAACCAATCAAACCACGAGCCGGAATGATGAATTCTAATTGCGATCGCCCTGCACCACCCATTTGCATATCCTGCATTTCACCTTTGCGCTGTCCGAGTCGTTCGATACAGCCACCAACGCCTTCTTCGGGAACGTCTAAAACTAAAAGTTCGTAAGGTTCACAAGGTTGTCCGTTGACTTCGCGGTAAATTACCTGTGGCTGGGATACCTGAAATTCATATCCTTCACGACGCATGGTTTCAATTAAGATACCTAGGTGAAGTTCCCCACGTCCAGAAACTCCAAATCTATCAGGAGAATCGGTTTCTTCAACCCGCAAAGCTACGTTAGTTTGCAACTCCCGCATCAAACGGTCTCTAATCTGCCGAGAAGTCACGAAATCCCCTTCCTGACCACAGAATGGTGAATCATTCACAGAAAAGGTCATTTGTAAAGTAGGTTCGTCCACTTTAATAAGTGGCAAGGCTTGAGGTTCGTTAGGACAGGTGATGGTTTCTCCAATATTGGCATCGGCAAAACCAGCGACTGCAACAAGATTACCAGCAGATGATTGTTCTAATTCCACCCGCGCTAAACCTTCAAAACCAAGTAACTTACTAATCTTGGACTTGACAATTTTGCCATCTTCCTTGACTAAAGCCGCTTGTTGTCCAGCATGGATGGTACCGTTATGAATTCTACCAATCACAATTCGTCCTAGATAGTCAGAATAATCTAGAGTTGTGACTTGTAATTGTAACGGCTTTTCTGGGTCACCTACTGGGGGTGGAACGTGACGTAAAATTGCCTCAAACAAAGGCTTCATATCACTAGATTCGTCTTCGAGTTCTTTTTTAGCGAAACCCGCTAAACCCGAAGCAAACAAGTAAGGAAAATCGCATTGGTCATCATCTGCCCCTAATTCCAAGAACAAATCCAATACTTTATCAACTGCCACGTGGGGATCAGCTCGCGGACGGTCGATTTTGTTGACTACGACAATCGGACGTAATCCTTTTTCCAAAGCTTTCTTCAACACAAAGCGTGTTTGGGGCATGGGACCTTCATTTGCATCCACGATCAGGACACAACCGTCCACCATACCTAATACCCGTTCCACCTCTCCACCGAAGTCAGCGTGTCCGGGAGTATCAACAATATTAATTAAAGTTTCTTTGTAGCGAACGGCGGTATTTTTGGAAAGAATCGTAATTCCTCGTTCTCTTTCCAAATCGTTGGAATCCATGACGCAATCCGGAACGTCTTCCCCTTCACGGAAAATGCCAGATTGTTTGAGCAGGGAATCAACGAGAGTTGTTTTGCCGTGGTCTACGTGAGCGATAATAGCGACGTTGCGGATTGGGAGCGTCATAAGTGCGTCCGATGAACTGCGAATTTTATATTTTAAACTTGTGAAGGTTGTATTAACAGAATTTGGATAAAAATGGCAATTCTGTAAACATCCCTTAATAATTGTATCTTACTCTTTCCGTTTGAAGCGAGTTTTGGTAATGAATTGTAGGGAGTTAGGAGTTATAAAAATAATATCCCATGTTCTATATTCCTAAGCTTTCATCCCTCCAGCAGTAAATTTAACAAGACGTGCGATCGCAATTTCTACTTCTTCTGAAGAATTTCCCGTTATCAGCTTTCCGGATTGACCAACTTGATTTAAGGTACGGATTAGTACTGCGATCGCCATATCTAATTTCCACTGTAATTCTGTGCGTGTTTGATTAGGAAGCGCTCGTTGCAGAATATCTAAAAAGCGTTGAGTACTTTCGTCAAATTCTTGATTGGCAAGTTGCTGTATCGGTAAAGGTTCTCCACGACAACGCCCCATAAATTGAGCGCGAACGATTCCCGCTTCTTCCATCTGGGAAATAACTCGCAAAGGAGGAGCGAAGAAGGCTTCTAAAATATCTTCTACTAATGGCGGCTCATGTTGATTTTCATGTTTCGCCAGTTGCTGAAGTTGAGCTTCAATACATTGTCTCGCTACTCTTTGTAAAACGGCAATAAATAATTCTTCTTTGGAGCCAAAATGATAGTGAACAGCAGCAATATTTACTCCTGCTTCTCGAATTACATTGCGTAAAGTAGTCCCAGCAAAGCCTTTTTCTGCAAATAGCCCCTCGGCAACGTTGAGTATTTGTTCTTTTGTATCGGTGTTTGTTACAACATTTTTCATTTATTTTTAATCAAACGTTTGAATATTTTCCTTACAATTAGCTTGTTTACCAAAGTCGCGTTCCGATTCGATGAAACAGTTCTTTTATGGCACAAAATCCAATTATAGCTATAAACTAAATTAATAAAACAAGTCCATCTATATCAAACGTATGATTGACTAAAATTCAAACGTGTGTTTGAATTGTAACCATGAGAAAACTTTTTATTACATAAGTCCCACTGGAGATAAACCCCATGAACCCAGAATTGACTCCGCACTCGCAGATATCAGGCGATGAAATTGATCAGGGGGAATATTCCCAAGAGTTAGAGAATCAGCATAAAGATGATTCCAAGTTACTTCGCTATGGGATGTTGGGTGTGCTTGGGTTAATGCTGGTAGTAGGGACAGTATTTGGTGCGAACAATTTAACCAAGACAGAATCTCAGACAAAAGAAGTTGCTGTCGCTCGTCCAATACCCGTAACTACTTTACGAGTAGAACCTGTCAAATCTTACCAAGTAATGCGGACTTATACAGGTGAAATTGCGGCAATTAGGACTAGCGAATTGGGATTTGAACGGGGTGGGAAGCTAGTGGATGTTTTTGTCAAAGAAGGAGATAAAGTTACATCGGGACAACCCATTGCCAAGTTGGATGTGAGTAATTTGCAGATGCAGAAGTTGCAGTTAGAAGCTCAACTCACTCAAGCACAAGCTAGATTGGATGAATTTATTGCAGGTCCCCGTCAGCAAGATATTGCAGCGGCTCGCGCAGCAGTTGATGATATCAAACAGCAATTGCAATTACAGAAAACTAAACTTAAAAGAAGAGAATATCTTTATGGAGAAGGAGCGATCGCACGAGAACAACTTGATGAAATAGCTTTTGGGGAAAATTCCTTAAATGCTCGTTTGCAACAAGCCCAGAGCAATTTAGATGAACTTTTAGCAGGAACTCGTATCGAGCAGTTAGCAGCGCAACGAGCCGTAGTCAAACAATTAGAAGCGAGTATATCAGACTTACAGATTACAATTGCTAAAAGTACAATCAAAGCACCATTTGCGAGTATTGTTTCATCTCGGCAAATCGATGAAGGAACCGTAGTTAATCCAGGTCAAGCTGTAGTGCGTTTGGTCGAAAATACCAGCCCAGAAGCCAGAATTGGAATGCCTACTACAGTTGTAAATAAATTGCGAGTTGGTAGTTCTCAAACGGTAGAGATTAATAACCAGAACTATTCAGCAAGAGTAGCTGCGATTTTGCCAGTAGTTAATCCCAATACTCGTACTCAAGTAGTTGTATTAAAACTAGAATCTTCAACAATATCTCAAATAAATCCTGGTCAAACAGTTAGATTAAAACTTACAGATACAATTCCCACACAAGGGTTTTGGTTGCCCAATAAAGCTTTAACTCAAGGATTACGGGGACTTTGGACAAGTTATGTTTTAACAAAACCAAAAACCGAAAATGCTAATACTACCAAAGATGCATTTGTACTTGAACAGCGCAGCGTAGAGATATTGCATCAAGAAAGCGACAGAGTTTTAGTACGCGGTACTTTGCAATCTGGAGACAGAATTGTTGCTGACGGTGTTCATCGTTTAGTTCCTGGTCAAATAGTGCGCCCGATTGGGGAATGAGAGGGAGATTGGAAGGGGACAAGGATAAATATTTATTTTCAACTTTTAGGTTCTAACTTTTAACCTCAAATCCAAAATTTATTAACTTTTGATTCCTAATTATTAATTCATAACTCATAACTCTTAACTCCTAACTTTTAATTATGGTTCTCCCATTTTTTCGTAACATCCGCCTACTAATTCTAAGTATGGTATTAATACTTGTGTGGGGTTTCTCAGCGTATCAATCCTTACCACGTCAGGAAGATCCAACACAAGTAGCACGCACTGCTGTAATTACAACTATATTTCCTGGAGCTAGCGCAGAACGTGTAGAAGCCTTGGTAACAGAAGTTATCGAATCAGAAATATCTGAAATCGAAGAAATTACAACTGTCAGTTCTGATTCAAGAGTTGGTTTATCTACAATTTCGGTTGAACTAAAAGATACTGTAATTGATGCCGAACCAATTTGGACGCGGGTGCGGGATAGATTAGCAGATGCAACCGTGCAATTCCCACCAGGTGTGTTGTCACCAGATTTAGAGCGAGCAGAAACACGAGCCTATCCTGTAATTGCATCTTTGGTTTGGCAAGGAGAAAGCGAACCTAATTATGCCATTTTACGCCGCTTTGCATTAGAACTTGATGTGCAAATTCGAGGAGTCGGGGGAACCGAGAAAGTAGATAAATTTGGCTTTCCTGCGGAGGAAATAACTGTGGAAATCAATCCATCCAATTTAGCCGCAGTGGGATTAAACGCTCAACAATTATCGCAACAGATACAGCAAAGTGATGCCAAAAACAGCGCCGGACAACTTCGTAGCCCAAATAATACTTTAGCGATTGAAGTGGAAGGCGAACTTGATTCAATGGAACGAATTCGTAAAATTCCGATTTCTTCGACTACAAACGCACAGTTTACCCGTTTGGGAGACATTGCGCGAGTTACTCGCGGTATCACACAACCAGTTACAGATTTGGCTTTGATTGGTGGTAAGCCAGGGGTAGCCTTGGGAGTATTGATGGAATCGGGGAATCGGATCGATTTATGGGCAGAAAAAATTCATTCTTTATTAGATGATTTTCGGACGCGGTTGCCAAATGGAATTAAATTAGAAGTGATTTTTGACCAAAGTAGCTACGTGGAAACACGTTTGGATGACCTAATATCTAACTTAATATTTAGTGGCATCCTTGTAGTTGCTGTAACTTTTGTGGGCATGGGTTGGCGCTCTTCTCTGATTGTTGGTGCTGCACTACCATTAACAGTATTTGCAGTATTTGGAGAATTACAAGTATTTAATATTCCCATTCACCAAATGTCAGTTTCGGGGTTAATTATTGCTTTGGGATTGTTAATTGATAACGCAATTATAGTTGTAGATGAGATTCAAGTTGAATTGAAAGCAGGTTTAACACCTAAAGATGCTGTGGTAAAAACAGTTAATTATTTAACAGTTCCTCTGATAGCATCAAGTTTGACAACAATGATTACCTTCTTACCAATTGGTTTATTGCCGGGAGGAGCGGGTGAATTTGTTGGCTCTATTGCTTGGAGCGTAATTATGTCGCTGGTTTCTTCTTTCGCGATATCTTTAACAGTAATTGCTGCACTTGCGGGGCGTTTTCTGAGTCAAAGTCGAATCAAAAAACACGGTTCTCATAGTAGCCGCAAATCGCGTAAATCTCTATTATCAAAACTGAAAAATCCCGATGCTTGGTGGAATGGTGGTTTTTCTTCAGCTTTTTTAGGTGGAATTTACCGCAAAACTTTAAGTTGGACTATAGCGCAACCTGTAATTGCGATTGTCTTAACATTTGTACTGCCCGTAGTAGGTTTTATGAATGCGGGTTCCCTACCAGAACAGTTTTTTCCTTCCCTCGATCGCGATCAGTTTCAAATTGAAGTGGAGTTTCCCGCTCAAACTTCCATTGCTCAAAGCCGTGAAGATGTACTCCGCGCTCGTCAGTTGATTCGCAAGTATCCGCAAGTAGAAGAAGTTCACTGGTTTGTGGGGGAAAATGCCCCCAAGTTTTACTATAACTTTACTGGGGGGATCAAAAATGCTGCTTACTATGCTCAAGCAATGGTGCAGCTAAATTCAGATCAAGGAGTTACCCAATTAATTCGTAGTTTACAGGAAGAATTAGATGTTTCATTTCCCCAAGCACGGGTTTTAGTAAAACAACTGGAGCAAGGGCCACCATTTAATGCTCCCGTAGAAATGCGAATTTATGGTCCTGATATCCAACAATTGCGAATATTAGGCGCTCAAGTCAGGGAAATTTTAACACAGATACCCAATGTTACTCATGTACGGGATGATTTGACCGAAGTTCTGCCCAAATTGGGATTGACTGTAGATGAAGAACAAGCAAGATTAGTAGGACTCGATAATACAGCAATCGCGCAACAGTTACAAAGTTATTTAGAAGGTGCCGTTGGGGGTTCGATTCTTGAAGCTACAGAAAATTTACCAGTACGAGTTCGCATTGCCAATGCTAACCGAGGGGACTTATCTCAAATTGCTTCTCTTAATTTACAGCCGAATCAACAAAGTGGTGCAACAGAACCAAATTTGCGTCCTTTATCAGCGTTGGGGGATTTTAACTTAGTGCCTCAATTAGCTCGAATTTCCCGACGTAACGAACAACGAGTCAACACTGTTCAAGCTTTTATTACTGCTGGAGTTTTACCGTCAACGGTTTTGCAAGAATTACAGAAACGTCTGGAAACAAAAAAATTTGAATCCGAACTTCCTCCAGGGTATAAATACGAGTTTGGCGGTGAGCAAGCGGAACGCAGCGATGCAGTAGGTGGTCTTGTGTCAACCGTAGGATTGTTATTATTGGTGATGATAATTACACTAGTATTATCTCTAGGTTCATTTCGACAAACAGGTATTGTTTTTGCTGTTGGTGTTGGCTCTGTTGGTTACGCTTTATTCGCTTTATGGGCTTTTGGTTCGGTATTTGGATTTATGGCAATTGTCGGCACAATGGGTTTAATTGGGATTGCTATCAACGGTGCGATTATTATCTTGTCAGCCTTCAATGAAAACGAAGCAGCGCGGAACGGTGATGTCAAAGCTGTGCGGGAAGTTGTAGTTAAAGCAACTCGTCACGTATTAACTACAACTATCACTACAATGGTTGGCTTTATCCCGCTAATTACTGATGGTGGTCCTTTTTGGCAACCTCTAGCAATTGCGATCGCGGGTGGGATTGGTGGTTCTCCGTTTCTGGCACTTTATTTTACCCCTGCTGCTTATTTGTTGGTGAAAAAACGGAAGAAGAAGCAGAGTAAACTACGGAAACAGCTTTTGCTTCCTCCGGCGGTTTCTTGATTTTTAATTAATTGGAATACTAATAATAAATTCTGTACCTTCTCCCAACACAGAATTCACTTCAATTATTCCGTCATGTTTTTCGACAACAATTTGTTTAGCACAGCTTTAGTAGTAAATAATAGAACAACCGCAGTTTTTCCAATTCCAGAAAACCCAGCAACTAAGATTAATTCGTTGTCCCCATTCGATACCTGTTCAAATGCTGCTAACAGTTGTTGAACTTCAGTTTCTCTACCGTATAATTTTTCCGGAATCAAGAATTTTTCGCTAATGTCTTTTATATTTGCTGGTTTAATATCTAGACGCAATCACGCAACAAATATCTCAAGGGTATAGATATTACATGATTTTTTATAACCAAGTTGAAACCGGATATTTTTCAGTTCAAGATAGAGGGGATAGATTATTTTTAAGTAAATTATACGTCCTCAAATCTTTTAGAGGAAAAGGTATTGGTAAGCAAGCAATTAAATTTATCAAAAATACTTTTAGCAATCCGATTATTCACCTGACGGTAAACAAAAATAATTCTGACAGCATTGCTTTTTATAAAAATGTTGGCTTCGATATAGTTGATGATGTGGTTACGGATATTGGTAATGGCTTTGTAATGGATGACTATGTGATGGAAATGCACAATTGATTGTTAGCAAATAATAAATCGCAGTTCTCTTTGATCAATACAATTAGCTGAAACTGCTTATACCAATTCTGTATGAAGCTGCATAGAATTTTACCCCACCCTAACCCTCCCCTTATCAAGGGGAGGGAACTATTTCCCCCCTTTACAAGGGGGGGATTAAGGGGGGTAATCTTCATTTTAAATTGGTATTAGTATTATCTGCTATTGGCTGTCCATCACTTGAAGGGTAGATGATATTCTCTAGCAATCGCAAAGTATTGCGATTGCTTTGCTGTCGCTCGCAACGACATAAATATTTTTGTCCTCCTACTTAATCTTAGAGCGGGATAGGAGTAGTTATTATAACTTAGAATTGATTGGTACCAAGTTAGGATTAATCTTCAGAGCTTGGTTAAAATCCTCAGTTGCTCCTTTAATGTCTCCCGATGAAGCACGAGCATAACCTCGGCTATTGTAGGCTTCAGCATAGTTAGGATTAATCTTCAGGGCTTGGTTGTAATCCTCAATTCCTCCTTTAATGTCTCCCGAATTAGCACGAGCAGAACCTCGGTTGTAGTAAAACTCAGCATTCTCTTTAGCCTGTGCTAAAACGCTTGAACCCAAAGCATTAGCTGGTTTTGCTGATAGGAAGATCGCGTTGCTCGCAATTATAGATAAAGCAGAAATTGTCGCTAGATCTTTAAATAATTTCTTCATGATATTCTCCGTATAAATCCTGGGTTTTGAGTTATCTATTTGCTTATCAACTAAGTAAAGGAGTTTTACGAGAAACTTCACCTACGAAACGACCTAATGCTACAATTCTGCTACCTAACCAGAGTCACGCTCATTACACCCTTAAGCCATCTTTCCCTCTGTACAGTTATCATAATACTTCTCCATACTGAAGACACAAGTATCTATAATTACCTCTAGACAAAGGTTCTGTTGAGAGGTCTTTCCATTGCCTTGTTCTAGGCAGGACTGTATCTAAACAAATAAAATGTACGCGAAGAAAACTTAATCAACTGAAAACTTTACCTATCAATAGTTTCAGTAAGTGTCACTTGTGATTTACTGGCATTGACATTTACTCTAATACCAATTATTTACGAGGCTGCATAGAATTTTACCCCACCCTAGCCCTCCCCTTGTAAAGGGGAGGGAACTATTTCGCCCTAATACATCGGGGGCTTCACGGTTTCCGTGTAATTTGAAACCATAGAAATGTTTTCCGGAGATGTCTAATTCATAATTTACATCTTATTTGCATTCCGAACCAAAAAAACCCGATTCCAAACAGAAACCGGGTGAAATTAAATAAAAAATATAAATATTTAAGCTATTTTTAACAGTCTACGTAAAACTAACTGGTCTTCGATCTTAACCTTAAGACGACCATTTTCTATATCCCTAATCCAACTTTGACTTTTACCCATCAGCTTTGCTAGTTCCCTTTGAGAAATACTTAAATTTTTTCTGGCTAAACGAATCTGTTCTCCAAGTAAACTACCTGCTGTTTTAATTTTTCTACTTTTTTTAGTGGTTTGCTGTTGTTTTTTCCTGGCTGTGAGATTTGGTTGATCCCATTGCGGTGACATTTCAAAGCATAAAATTCGCGCATTCATCAACATTTTCCATTTTCCACGGGGACTCACATCAGTTAACCTTCTTCCTTGATCTCCATCGTTAATCCAAAATTCTATGGCTTCGTCTGGATCTTCGGGAATGTCTGCTAATTTAGCCCACAAGGGTTGAATTGCTGCTGGATAACTCACCGGATCGAAAATTGGTTTCATTCCATAATGTGATAGTGTTTCTAAATCACTCTCAAATGTTCGTAGCAACCGTTTGCGTTCTTCCCTTTGTCTACAAGCAATCGCCACTTTGCGATCGCCATAGGCAACGCGCATTAATGTGGGTATTGTAATCCGTTGTTGTTTACCCATTTTTGTTTTGAACATCAACCACATCATCAACCGTGCTGCACCTTCATGCTGCTGCCAGATACTCATCACTGTAGTCAGCAAAGATTTAGGCAAGTTACCATATTGATAAAAGGCTGTACGCTCTTTACAGGCTTGTTTATTTAAAAAATATTTCGCCCAAACACCAGCTTTGATTCTAAATGTCAAACCAATCAGATATTTACACCCCAGTTCGTCTTGTTGAAAATGATGCTGTATTCCTATCAAATCCCACAAGCAAGTTTTTTCAAATGAAATTGGCTCTAAACGTCCTTGTTGTGGTAAATCAATGGAAATAATTAAGGAACAAACTTGCTGGACTAATCTTTTCATCAAAGCCAATTTTGTCGTTTTGTTCAAATCTTTGCGTTTTTCTAATCCCAAATATTTCTCTATTTGCTTATCATCTACAACAAACTCTTCTTCCCAAGGTTTTTCTGAGAAAGTCGCGTAAGCTGCAAAAATCAGATGTACGCAAGCAGATCGAATATCAAGTTCTTCAACTGCTTCTAAGTCTGTTGCAAGTTCGTATGCTTCAGAAGAAGAGTTGATGTGAAAAGCAATTTTTCCTCGTCCCTGATTTATCTGTTTGCCGTAGCGCACTTTATCAGTTTCATCGATTTCCCAAGGTAAAGATGTCCTTTGAGACAGCACGTTACAAGCTTCCCAAATGGGAATACCAGATGCAAATGGATTACTCTTACCATTGAAAAATAAATCTGAACTAGTCAATTCTCGATCATCAATTTTACACCTTCCTTTTTTTACCCGTAATGGAATTGGGGACTTACTCGGACAAGCTGATACACATTGGGGTTCGGAATAATAACCCTCACAGTTATTACATAAATGAGGATCGATCCAATATTCACCATTGTCGATTTTGATAGCACCTGTTGGACACTGAAAACGACATTTATCGCATCCAGCGCAACTGTTATTAGAAATTGTATAAGGCATAAGGCTATGTGCCACTTAACTTCTTGCGACGTTTGGCTCAAGTCTTATCTAGATGTGTTTTTTAGATATGCTCAATACCACACTTGACGATAAAAATAAAGGCTTTTTATCGCACTGACTCACATCTATATATGTACTTCCAATTAAGAATAGGTCTCTTAATTAAAAGTATTAACCAGAGCCTATATTTCAAACTTCCTTATTTATAGTTTTCATAAAGTTATTAAAAAGTTTTGTTCGCAATGAGCTATGAAGGTTTTTTTCTATTATTAATAAAAGATTCATTCATACCTTTTATATTCAAATTTTCGTGGTTTTTAAACTGTTCTCTAAGAACAAACCAATTACTAATAATATCAAGGTTTTTTCAAAGCTATTTTCAAAAACATTTTTGTCTATTCACTATCTTAACATACTCTTCACATAAATTTCATATTTTTTGTTTTTTTTTATTTTTTAGATAATAACTATTGACAAATATTTGTTGATTAACAGTATTTTCTACAATTATTTGTGTAGCAAATTAAAATCCTAGTTTAGATAGTTAATCCCAAAAAATCATCATCAAACATTCAAGTTTAATTTGAACTTGATTATATATACTTAATTGTAGTTATTATAACTAGTAAAAATAGCGATAAATATAATTTGACCACTTTTGTTGTAGTGATAAAAGTTCAAAAATATATTTTGTGTATATATATACGATTTTTTTTAATTTATTTTGCTGGTTAATTGATAAGTAATCTCATTAATTAAACGATTTGTCAGATATTAAATTGCGTATAGTAAGTTTTTTAGGCTTCTGATTATTAATAGTAAATAAGATAGTTGCTTTAAAAAATCAATTTATATTTTGTAGCTATATAAAAATCGATAAATCCCTAAAAAGATTATCTAGTATTGCTTTTAGCCTCTTGATAGGCTCAGAGAACTTAGTAATTAGTTGCAATAAAAAAATAGCATAACATCAAAATTGATACTTAATTTTTTTATATTAAAAGTAATATCTATGATTTAAATCATTTCCTTATCGCAATATGAAAATAGATAAATTTGGTTTAAAATTAAGAAGAAAGCTACAAGCAATGTAAGCATATCTATTATTAACAGGTTCAATTATGGCAGTACTAACAGGTTTGACAGCAGGTGGTAAAACATGGACACCCAAATTTGTGCAAGAAATTGATAAAGACAAATGTATCGGCTGTGGTAGATGTTTTAAAGTCTGCGGACACAACGTATTGTCTTTAATGGCAATGAACGAAGAAGGTGAATTTGTCGAAGACGAAGACGACGATGAAATTGAAAAGAAAGTAATGGTTGTTGCTCAAGCAGATAACTGTATTGGTTGCGAATCTTGTTCTAAAATTTGTCCAAAAAACTGCTATACCCACGTTGCAATAGACAATTAGTTGTTGAAAATCAAGTTTTGCTAGCAGAGTAACTAGTAAATAAGTAAGCTGGCAAAAAAAATAGCGCTACATAAAGAAATGTAAATAAATCTTAAGCCCTCTTGCCTCTTGCCTTTTGCCTTATCTTAATGATAATTTTCCGTGCTGACTAGCAGTAAATAAATTAGTAGAGGGGAATCTCTTATATCCTACCGGCGAACAATAAGTTCGCAGAAGAACAAAATTGTAAATTTAAAATTGTCTAAATTGGACAAATTTAGATTGATGATTAATATAGCCTCATTAATATATTGGAGAATTTATAGTTATTCAATTGTCAAAAATCCTATAAGTATTGCAAAGTAAAATGAATGCAATAAGTAAACTGAAAATCCATACAACGGCATTCATTACTAGATTACACCATCCGTTTTATACAGCAGGTCACTATGCAACAAATTCCTGTTTCGTTATTAACTTTAGTTGCTGGAGCTTTTGTCACAATTGTAGGTATCTGGGTTAGTCAAACTCATAATCTATTACCGATACAAGCATCCGAACAAGCACCTTTAGTTGATGGATTCTTTAATGTCATGTTCGCGATCGCCATTGCTTTGTTTTTGGTGGTTGAAGGAACTATCTTGTTTTTTGCAATTAATTTTCGTCAGCGAAAAGGCGATAATACAGACGGACCACCCATTGAAGGTAACGTACCTTTAGAGATATTTTGGACTGCAATTCCGACGATAATAGTTTTTGCTTTGGGTATCTATAGCGTCGATGTCTACAAGCAAATGGGAGGATTCCCGTCAGCGAATCCTGCAATAATTGAGACTCAGAATAATTCTGATTCTGGAAGTGCAATTGCAGCAACGATTAGTGAAGCTCCTACCATATCCTCAGATACAGCACAGTCTGTCAATCAAAAGATTGGGATTAAAGGTTCACCCGCACAGCAGAATCAAGCAGCAGAAGTAACTGTAGATGTTACGGGAATGCAATTTGCATGGATTTTTAATTATCCCCAAGACAACATCACATCCGGTGAGTTACATATTCCAGTTGGTGCTGACGTACAGTTAAATATTGCAGCAACAGACGTAATTCATTCATTTTGGGTACCGCAATTCCGTTTGAAGCAAGATGCAATCCCCGGCATGGCTACCGAACTGCGATTTGTCGCCACTAGACTAGGAACTTACCCTATAGTTTGTACAGAATTGTGCGGCGGTTATCATGGTTCGATGAGAAGCCAAGTAATCGTTGAGACTCCCGAAGAATATCAAAGTTGGTTGCAAGAAAACCGGATTGCACAACAAAACAATGACGAAATTGTTGCAATAAACTCCGTAGAATTACTACCATTCGAATACCTTGCTGCTTATAGTTCGGATATGGGTATTAATTCAGGAACTCTCGCTCAAATTCAGAAATAAATTGTAAATAGTTAGGAGTTAGTGGTTAGTTGATAGTTGTTTCACTCCCAAACTCCGTCTCCTCGTTCTAGAATCTAAAATCTAAAATCTAAAATCGAATGACGCAATTAGAACATCCACAAAATACAACTCAAGTGGCTGCTCATGCTCATCCCCAAGCATGGAAGTGGTATCACTATTTCACCTTTAATGTAGACCACAAGGTAATTGGTATCCAATACCTAGTAACATCGTTTATTTTTTATCTGATTGGTGGATTGATGGCTGTAGCTATGCGTGCCGAATTGGCTACACCGGATGCAGATTTACTCGACCCCAATTTGTATAATGCTTTTCTGACCAATCATGGGACGATCATGATTTTTTTATGGATTGTCCCCAGTGCAATTGGTGGCTTTGGTAACTATTTGATACCGCTGATGGTTGGTGCTAGAGATATGGCTTTCCCGAAGCTGAATGCTGTAGCCTTTTGGTTAAATCCACCGGCTGGTGCTTTGGTTTTAGGTAGTTTCTTCTTTGGTGGTTCTCAATCAGGTTGGACAGCCTATCCACCCTTAAGTTTAGTAACGGCGAATACCGCTCAAAGTATGTGGATTCTCGCCATTGTATTGGTGGGAAGTTCTTCAATTTTGGGTTCCTTGAACTTCGTTGTTACCATTGGAAAATGAAAGTTCCTTCGATGAAGTGGGATGAATTACCTTTATTTTGCTGGGCAATTTTAGCTACTTCATTATTGGCATTAGTTTCTACACCAGTATTAGCTGCTGGTTTAGTCTTGTTGTTATTTGATATCAACTTTGGTACTTCTTTCTTTAAACCAGATGCAGGTGGTAACGTAGTTATTTATCAGCATTTATTTTGGTTTTACTCTCATCCAGCAGTTTACTTGATGATTCTGCCTATTTTTGGCATTCTTTCCGAAGTAATCCCAGTTCATGCACGTAAACCAATATTTGGATATAAAGCAATTGCTTATTCTAGTTTAGCGATTTGCGTTGTAGGTTTATTCGTCTGGGTTCATCATATGTTTCTGATTGACTTAAATTCCTTAATAAGCATAAATTATTATTGAGTAAACATTGTAAGCAATAAACAATGTTTGCTTGAAACATATATTTAGGGAAGAATTAGGGAATCAAAGCAAATGAAAGCAGACATCTACCAAGAAGCATTTAAAGATTTCCAGTCATCAGCAACCACAGACGGTAGCTACTTAGGTATAAACAAAGCAGCCAAAGAACAAGAAGCACATATGAGAATGAAAGTACAAGAAAAACTAAAAGAAGCTAATTTGCGACTTAAGGAAATGAAAGCAAAGGTTTCCTTAACAATGAAAGGTAATGCAATACAGTTACGCGCTACACTACCACTTAAACCAGGTGATACGAATATAAAAAGTAGACAAACAAAGCAATATCAAATATCCCTAAATATTCCAGCAAACCTAGACGGATTAAAAACAGCAGAAGAAGAAGCTTATGAATTAAGTAGATTAATATCAAGAAAGTGTTTTGAATGGAATGATAAATATTTAGGATGCAAAGCTTCTCAAAATATTGATATAAATTTTGGAGAAATATATGATAAGTTTGAGGATATATTTTTTCAAACAAGAAAAAGAGATATTAAAAGTGAACATACTTTTACTGAATATAAAAAAGTCTTTAAAAGAGAATTTAAATCTGATTTAATTGTGAATAAAAAAAATATAGAAATTTCATTGAGCAAAATTGATTCTAGCAGTAAAAGATTTCAAGGCATAAAAGTAGCTAGTATTATATGTAAATATTTAGAAATAGATATTGACTTTCAAAAGTTAAAACTTCCTATTATACCTCAAAAAAGAGACATTCCTCAAGATAAAGTAATTATAGATGGTTTTGATAAATTTGAAAAATATTACGAATTAAACAAACACAAAAAAAATCCTTATTGGAATAGTTATTTAATATATAGATTGGCTTACGGTTTAATAGCTAATTACGGATTGCGCCCTAGAGAAGTATTCAACCAACCTGATATTGATTGGTTTATAAGTGAAGATAACAAAGATAATACTTGGAAAGTTCATAATGACAATAAAACTGGAGCCAGAGAAGTATTACCCTTTATGCCAGAATGGATTGAACTATTCGATTTAAAAAATAAAACGGCACTGGAAATGCTTAAACAAAGAACTGATAAAATAAAATCTTTTTCACAATTGACTATTATAGTAGATAAAAATTCACAATGGTTTAAAAGAATTGGGCTAGAATTTAAACCTTATGATTTACGCCATGCTTGTGCTATCAGAGCGCATTTACAAGGGATACCTCTTAAAGCAGCAGCAGATAATTTAGGGCATTCGATAGAAATGCACACTAAAGTTTATCAAAGATGGTTTTCCTTAGAAAATCGTAAGAAAGCTATGAATACAGCTTTAAATGAAAAACAAGAAATGAAAATGCTTCGAGAACAAAATATTTATTTACAGAAAAAAGTAGAATCTCTATCTTTAGAACTAGAAAAATATAAGTTAAATAAAATTCTTATATAACTAACATCAAACTATTCCCTTCCCCTTCTAAAGTTTCCTCTCTCTGATCTTTTCTTTGCGCTCTCAGCGCGCCACTTGCTACAAGTCGAGGAACCATAGCCGAGCAGTGGCTTGTCTCTGCGGTTTTTAAATCCGTAATCTTCTAAAATATACTATAAAAGGCTTGAAAATAAGAATATTTTTCAGGCTTTTTGTTTATATTAATACAGAAGAAAAATCATATCTATTTTTAAGGAATAAATAGTGAATCAAATTATTAATTAGTAACGTTATTTAACTGAGAACAGACAACATTGAAATATAAAATTAAGGAATATATAGAGAATAGTTTTAAAAATAGATGTTGAACCTTTGCTAATTAAAGATTTTAACTGTTCATCATATGTTTACCAGCGGTACTCCCGGTTGGATGCGGATGTTTTTCACCATCTCTACCCTAATTGTGGCAGTTCCCACAGGAATTAAAATATTTAGTTGGGTAGCAACTCTTTGGCAAGGGAAAATCCGCTATACTAGCGCAATGCTGTTTGCCATTGGCTTATTAATGATGTTCGTTTTAGGTGGTATTGGCGGCGTGACTTTAGGAACCGCACCATTCGACGGACACGTTCACGATACTTATTACGTGGTTGCACACTTCCACTACGTCCTATTTGGCGGTTCTGTATTTGGTATTTATGCTGCGATTTACCATTGGTTCCCTAAAATGACGGGAAGGATGATGAATGAAACTTTGGGTAAAATTCACTTTGTCCTCACCTTCATCGGCACCAACTTAACCTTCCTACCCATGCACGAATTGGGTTTACAAGGAATGCCCCGTCGAGTTGCCATGTACGATCCTCAATTTGAGGCTATCAATCAACTTTGTACCTATGGTGCTTATCTATTAGCAGTATCGGTAATTCCTTTCACTCTGAATATTCTTTGGAGTTGGAATGCTGGTGCAAAAGCCGGTGATAATCCTTGGAATGCTTTGACATTAGAATGGACAACCTCTTCCCCACCCGCTATTGAAAATTGGGAAGAATTACCCATTGTCACCCATGGCCCTTATGATTACGGTACCGTTACTGAAGGTGAACCTTTGAAGCCTTCTACAGAAGTTACTGCTTAAAGAGTTTAAAGGTTGAATTAATTCATTGTAGTGCGGTCTTCGTAGCGTGTCCGTAAGGACATACATCTTGCTCGCTAGATACATACAAAGAGTCAGATGTATGTACTGACGGATACGCTATTCGTCTATTTCATTAAATTTAAATGTTTGTAGTTGGGCTTCAGCCCTTGATTTGAGGGATAAATCCCTCACTACGAACCCATCAGAACTAATGCAATTGACTACTAGTAGTCCTTTTCATTAAATTTGATGGCTTAATTAATAGAACCTTACTAGTAGTCGGATTTTACCAGAAATCTTGTAGAGACGTTACATATAACGTCTCTACATTACGTCGGTAGACAAACAAAACCAATCAAAACTAATGCAATTGACTACTAGGAAGACGGTACAATCTAAAATCCAAAATCTAAAATCCAAAATCTAAAATGGCGATCGCAACAGAAAAACTCCAGTACACCATGAAGAACACGCAGATTTACGAGTTTTGGGATTAATAACTTTCCTAATTTCGGAATCCTTAATGTTTGGTGGATTTTTTGCTACTTACTTGTTCTATCGTGGAACGACTCAAACTTGGCCTCCCCAAGGAACCGAAGTAGAGTTATTGTTACCGACTATTAACACCATCATTCTAGTATCCAGCAGTTTCGTGATTCATTTCGGAGATTCTGCAATTAAAAAGAATGATGTCCAAGGAATGCGAAAATGGTACACAATTACTGCATTCATGGGAATAATTTTCTTACTTGGTCAGGTTTATGAGTATCTGACTTTAGGATATGGATTGAGTACCAATTTATTCTCCAACTGTTTTTACCTGATGACAGGATTCCACGGCTTACACGTGTTCATCGGAGTCCTATTAATTTTAGGTGTATTATGGCGTTCTCGTCGTCCCGGACATTATAACGAACACAAACACACCGGAATCGAAATGGCAGAAATCTACTGGCACTTTGTAGATATCATTTGGATTATACTCTTCACGCTGCTTTATATTCTTACCAAATTTTAAATAGGGAATTGGGAATTGGGAATTGGGAATTGGGAATTGGGAATTGAAATTGAAGCGCTTAGCGTGTCCGTCAAAACTCCCTAATTATTAATTATTTCGCCCATTACCTATTACCCATTACCTATTACCTATTACGACTAAAAAACCATGCAAAACAAAGAATTCTCCTGGTACCAGGTACCTGAAGATGTCAAACAACTATTGATATTAGCCGCAGACAATTGGGAAAATACCTCCGAATCCGAAAAATATATTAATCAAGCTTTAGCTAAAACGGAAAATAATCTAGATGTTTTAATATCAGCTTATAGATATTTTTATTACAAACAAAAATATGAAATGGCACTACAAACAGCAGAAAAGGTTATCGAAACAGTTAAGAAAACCGAAAAATTATCTGATGATTGGAATAAATTAAAATCAGTATTAATTAAACGCAAAGAAGAACAAATTATCCGCTTATATTTAAATTCATATGCTGCAACAGGATTAATTTTAGCTATATTAGGAAAAGCAGAAGCAGCTAAAGAAATCTGTACTAAAGTAAAAGAAATAGATGATAAAAACGACTTCGGTACCGGAATATTGTTTGATATTTTAACACGTCCACCAGAAGAAGAGGAGTGAGGAGTTAGGAGTGATGAGTTAGGAGTGATAAGTTAAAAATTAAGATGAATTTATATATCGAATATTTTTCACTGATAACTGATAACTGATTTATGCAAGGAAAAGACTGGCTTGTAACCGCAGAT
The DNA here is from genome assembly GCA_012033205.1 of Richelia sp. SL_2_1. GTDB lineage: Bacteria > Cyanobacteriota > Cyanobacteriia > Cyanobacteriales > Nostocaceae > Rivularia. The sequence goes on from JAAUSO010000021.1 coordinate 59,569, forward strand.
GGTGAATATCAAGCTTGTAGAACTGTAAGAATATGGGATTTAATTACTGAAAATTATCGTCTTTATCGGTTTCTTACTCAACTAGAAGATATTCTAATCAAAGAATCAGATGAAAGGGTTTATCTAGCAGGAATTAGGCAACTAGTAAGACGATTGCTGGTTAATTCTTATTGGATAAAAACTCAACATCCCGAACCTGATTATCAGACCGGAACTTCTGTTAAACTTTTATATGATGAGTTAGGTTTTCCTTTTACAATTCAAACTGTCACGTTTACACCAGGAACACAATCCAACATTCACAATCATGGAATTTGGGGAATCGTCGCAGTATTAAAAGGAAGCGAGAAAAATACGATTTGGAAGCGAAATCCTACCGCAGAATATCCAGATAAAATTGAATCTTCAGGAGAAATTATTTTAAATCCTGGCGATATTATTAGTTTCGCTCCCGGTGCAATTCATAGTGTAGAAGCAATCAGTGAGGAACCAACTGTAACTTTTAATTTATACGGTGAAACTAAATCAAAAGACCGTTTTGCATTTGATATTGTTCATCATACTGCGAAGAATTTTTAAGGTCAAAAAAAGGTTAGAGGTTAGAGGTTAAAGGTTAGAGGTTAAAGGTTAGAGGTTAAAGGTTAGAGGTTAAAGGTTAGAGGTTAAAGGTTAGAGGTTAAAGGTT